>JANQAC010000002.1:1564583-1867500 GCA_024707255.1 Asticcacaulis sp.
TGTGCCCTATTTCGACGGCTGCCTGCCGATCGAGGTGATGGCCGAGCGCGGCCGCGAGACCCTGCGCTATGGCCCGATGAAGCCGGTGGGGCTTACCAACCCGCATAACCCGACCGTCAAGGCTCATGCGATCATTCAATTGAGGCAGGATAATGCCTTGGGAACATTGTACAATATGGTCGGTTTTCAGACCAAACTGAAGCATGGTGCCCAGGCCGATGTCTTCCGCATGATTCCCGGTCTGGAAAACGCCCAGTTTGCGCGACTGGGTGGCCTGCACCGCAATACCTTTATCCAGTCGCCGAAAATCCTTGACCGCGAACTGCGCCTCAAATCGCACCCGGCCACCCGTTTTGCCGGCCAGATCACCGGCGTGGAAGGCTATGTCGAAAGCGCCGCCATCGGCCTTCTGGCCGGACGTTTCGCCGCTGCACAGGCTTTGGGCCGCGAACTACCCGCACCGCCGGAAACTACGGCGCTCGGCGCCCTGCTCAACCACATTACAATAGGTCACCTAGAAGGTGGTTCCTTTCAACCCATGAACATCAACTATGGCCTGCTTCCCCAACTGGAAGCGCCAAAGGTTGATGAGAATGGCCAAAAAATCCCCTTAAAGGAACGCGGCCGCGCCAAAAACGCCTGATGTCCCTGCGCGCCTTGCAGGATTTGCAGGACTGGCTAAATATCGCCTGAATTTTCGGCTAACTGCCGAAGATCATGGGGAAATCATTCAGGTCGTTATTGTGCGTTTGTTGAAGTACATGTCTTTGGCTGCCTTGCTGGCGGTCGCCGGTTGCGCCACGGAAAAGACGACCGAAACGGTCTATATACCGGTCGTAGCGCCGGTCACGCCCAGTTCGCTCACGCCTCTGCCGATTATGCTGTTCAACCAGACCAAGCAGGGCCGCAAACTCTTCACACTGAACGCCGAGTTCCCCTATTGCGATCCCGGCACCGGGATGGTGATCGTGGTGCCCAAATGGTATGTCACCGATTTCGCCTCCGTGCCGTGGTATGGCCAGAGCGTGATCGATCCGCAGGGCCCCACCGCCCGCGCCGCCATCATCCATGACTGGCTCTATACCATCGGCGAACCCGGCAAGCGCGATGTGGCCGATGGCATCTTCTACCGCGCCATGATCAAGTACGGCGTACCGGAATACCAGGCGCGTATCGCCTATAACGCCGTCCATATTGGCGGTCAGGCGGGTTATGGACTAGCCGGGGACTGGCAGTTTACCGATCCGGCGCATCAGGATGTGAAACAGCTACCCCCCCTTCGCCAAGCCGCGAACCGGCGCTGTGCGCATCATGCCGAAATGCCAGGGCTTCAACGAACTGATCCAGTCGGGCTGGCGCGCCTATCCGGAAAAGCCGGTCAGTATTGCCGTGCCGCCCCCCGTGGTCGTGACCGAAAAGCCGCTGGATGATGTGCTGAAAAAGCTGCCCTGGGGCAAGAAAAAGACAGACTAGATCCGGCCAGTCACGAACGCCCCAAACAACCGAAGGCGCTTGGCGAGCGGCCCCGGCGTTTGCCCATGCCAGTAACGGGATGCCAGAGACGCCGGCAGGGCCAGCGGCATGAGCGCAGTTGGCAGACCTTTGGCTGCACGGCTGGCTTCGCGCTTCAGGTGCGCCAGTTCCCTATTGCCGGCATCGCTGAGGCCACGGCTCGCCTTGATCTGCGCCATACCGTAGAGGCGCGCAATCTCTGTCAGGTCGGCGGTTTCGCCCAGCACCCGCGCGGACAGGCGCAGCAGGTTACCCTCACCGCGGTCAACCACACCCAGCGCCTCTTTGATTGCCATCGGCCCCTTACCAAGCAAGGGCATCTGGCCTTCGATCAGGTCGTAAAATGTCACCGGCGCCAAACTGTAGCGCTCGACCATTGCCTTGATGGCTTCGGTCAGCGGATGGTAGCGGACCGGCCGGCCCTGCTCGATTGCTTCGATGGCCTCATACCACCAGCGCAGGCGGATTTCGCCCATCAGAGGATCGGTGGTCCGCTCCGGAATCTCACGCAGGGTTTCGAGGAACGCAAACAGGGCCAGCACTTCGGCACGCTTGTCCACGTCTGGGATAAAGGCGCAGGCAAGACGAACGTCCTCGGACTTCGGTAGCAATTCTGAGGACGTCACTTAAACCTATCCGAAAATCGTTTGATACATCGCCATGCTCGCCAGCATGGGCAAAGACAGCAGCGTATTGATGCGGCTGAACATCATGGCCTTTTTCGCGGCGGCGGCCTTCTGTTCCGGCGTGAAGCCTTCGCGGAGACCGAGCGCGATCTTCTGCGCCGGCCAGATCATGTGCCAGACATTGAAAAACATGATCAGGCCGAGCCACATGCCGACCCCGATAAAGATGAACTGGGCATTGCCCTTGTCGAAGCCGAACACATAGCCCGCCGGCCCCAGGCTGGCGAAACCGAAGCTCAAAGCCTGGACGATGTAACCGCGCAGCCAGGCCAACGCCAGGCCGAACACCACGGTGAACAGGGCGGCATAACGGAACCAGAACAGGGCTTCCGGCGCGATATATTTGCTGACCGCCGGTTTCAGGTCAGCCGGTATATCCGGCATGACGCGGATTTGCACAAAGTTGAAATAATAAAGCAAGCCGATCCACAGGACGCCGCTCAGCACATGCGCCCAGCGCAAGCTTGCCGTCAGGAAAATGACATCGAACCCACCCGGCGAATGAATGCCAAAGCCGACCATGACCAAAACCGCCAGCAACAGGCTGACGATCATCACATTGCGAAGATTACTAAGAAAACCAGCCATGATACGCCCCTGCTCATGAGTGAATGGATTCGCAGCATAGGCGAACTCGGCCCGTAAAGCAAAACGGCCTCCGATCTGGAGGCCGTTTCATTTATATCAGGGCATTTGCTTCGGTTTTTTGCCGTCCTTAAAGCCACCCAGATCCACGACTTCCGCGTCCGGATCATTGCGGTTGACACCCCAGATCAAGATGATCGGCAGGGCGACATAGATCGACGAATAGGTGCCGATCAGGATGCCGAAGACCATGGCAAAGACCAGTGGGAACAGGGCCGGACCGCCGAGGAACAGCATACCGGCCAGGGCCAGGACCGCGGTCGAACCGGTGATGATGGTCCGTGACAGACGCTCGTTTTCGGAGAGGTTGATGATATCAGCCAGCGGGGTCTTCTTGAACTTGCGCAGGTTTTCGCGCAGCCGGTCGAAGGTAATGACCTTTTCGTTCATCGAATAGCCGATAACGGTCAGGAGCGCCGCGATCGAGGTCATGGTGAATTCGATTTGCAGGAAGGCCATCATACCGACTGTCAGGGCCACGTCATGCAGCACGGCAATCACTGCGCCGGAGCCGAATTGCAGGCCGGAGGGGAAGCGAATCCAGATATAGACCAGCATCAGCAGCAGCGCGGCGCCCAGCGCCAGGAAGCCGGAACGCAGCAGTTCGGACGATACCTTGGGGCCGACCACTTCTGTACGCTTGAAGGTGATGCCCGGCACGGCGGCGGCGAGCTTGGATTTCACCGCCTCGACACCGTCATTATTCTGTTGCTGCTCGCTCAGCTTGAACTTGATGATGACGTCACGGGGGCTGCCGAACGCTTGAACCGAGGCATCTTCCGCGCCGAACGTGGTCATGCGCGCCCGCAGGTCGCCCAGATTGGCGGCGGCGGCGTCTCGACTTCCAGCACATTACCGCCGGCGAAATCGGTGCCGAGGTTAAGCCCCTGGGTGAACAGCACGACGACCGTCGCAATGATGGCGAGACCGGAGATGATGGCAGCGACCGGCGCATACTTCGTGAAGCGGAAGTGGAACTCGGTCGGCAGGTTTTTGATAAGTGGCCAATGCATGGGCTTGGAACCTTAAATCGGAAGTTTCTTGGGCTTGGTGGCGCGATACCACCAGCCGAGCAGGACCTGGCTGACCAGGATGGCCGAGAAGACGGAGGTGAAGACGCCGATCATCAGCGTCCAGGCGAAACCACGCACCGGGCCGGCGCCGAAGACGAACATGATCAGGGCCGAGATCAGCGAGGTGATATTGGCGTCCAGGATCGACACCAGGGCGCGCGAGAAGCCGACATCGAGCGCGGCGATCGGTTTATGGCCGCTACGCTCTTCGTCACGGATGCGCTCATAGATCAGCACGTTGGCGTCAACCGCCACCGCGAGCGACAGGATCAGGCCGGCGACACCCGGCAGGGTCAGGGTGGCCTGGAAGACGGTCATCGAGGCGATGATCAGCACCAGGTTGACCAGAAGGGCGGCAATGGAGACGCCGCCGAAAACGAAGCCATAGGCCAGGAACATGAAGACGACGATGGTGATGAAGGCGATGATGGTCGAGACCATGCCGGCATGGACCGCATCCGCGCCCAGTTCGGCGCCGACGGTGCGCTGGCTCTCAAAGTTCAGCTTGGCCGGCAGGGCGCCGCTCTTCAGGATATTCACGATTTCCGAGGCTTCCTCATGACTGAAACCACCGGTAATCTGGCCGGTGCCGCCCGTGATGGCGCCCTGGATGGTCGGTGCGGAAACGATATGGCCGTCGAGAATGATGGCGAAACGCTTGCCGATATTGCGTGAGGTGGCGTCACCGAAAGCCTTGGCACCCTCACCGTTGAAGGCGAAATCGATGGCAGGACGCTGATACTGATCGACACCGACATTGGCGCGCGTCAGGCTGCCACCGGTGACCAGAATAGCCTTGCGCACGACAAGCGGACGACCGGTCTGATCCTCAGGCAGGGCCTCTGACCCCGGCGGGATGCGGCCAGCGGCCAGATCGGCCGGGCTGACGGTTTCATCGACCATCTGGAAGGTCAGCTTGGCGGTGCGTCCGATAACGCGCTTTAGCTGCTCCGGATCGCTTTCACCCGGCGCTTCGATGACGATGCGGTTGATGCCCTGGCGGCTGATCGAAGGTTCCTTAGTGCCGAGGCTATCGATCCGCTTGCGGATAACTTCGATGGAGGTTTCCACCGCGCCGGCCGAGGTCGAGCGAATGCCTTCCTGGGTCAGGGTCAGGGCGATCGTCTGGTCATTGCCGCGCTGGACATTGATGTCCTTGACGGAGGCGTTGTTCGGCAGCGGCGTGGCCAGGCGAATGAGGGTCGAATAGGCGTCATTCAGAGCCGCCGGATCGGTGATGCGGACGGTGACCGTCGTGCCCGAAGCCACCAGATTCGTAAAAGCTATCGACTTTTCATTCAGGCGCGCCCTCACCTCTTCGGTGACGCTGCTGATCTTGGTCTTCACCAGATCGTCCGTATCGACTTCCATCAGGAGGTAGGAGCCGCCCTGCAGATCGAGCCCGAGATTCAGAATCTGGGTCGGCATGAAGCCTTTTACCTGATCCCGCACACTGGCCGGGAGGAAATTGGGCAGGGAAAACAGAATGCCCAGAAGGGTAGCGGCGATAACCAGCCCTACCTTCCAGCGTGATAGATTGATCATGATCGGGATGCTCGGTCTTTAAACTGTAACGGCTTAATTCTTGGCGTCGTTGGCCGGGGCGGGTTCGCCCTTGACGCGGACCTCGGTGATCATCGCCTTGACCACGCGCACATTCACGCCGGTGGCGATTTCAACCATGATTTCGGCGTCCTCGATGCGGGTCACCTTGCCGATCAGGCCGGACGACATTACGACCGTGTCATTGCGCTTGAGCGCGGCCAGCATGGCCTTGTGCTTCTTGGCCTGCTGGCTTTGCGGGCGGATCATGAAGAAATACATGGCGCCGAAAAGGATCAGCATCATCGGCAGCATGGTGATCAGGTCACCGCCAGGGGTGGCGGCAGCGCCGGCGGCCTGGGCAAAGGCGGGTGTTGCGAACACGAACGTCTCCTAATATTGATTTTTTACACGCGCTACAGGCGGGGCAAAAATGGGTTCGCCATACATAGGCACAACCCGAAAAAGGTCAATGACATATTTGCCACGACCTCTTTACGGGCGGAAAAGCCTGATAGCTTTGACTTTGAAAGCGGTTAGGGCAGAACAAGGGCGGGATCGATCGGACGGGCGATGTCGGTCGATGGCGTATAGCGGATTTCAAAGTGCAGTTGCGGCTTGTCGATGGTGCCGGTCTGGCCGACCGTGCCGATCACCTGCCCCTTGCTGACCCGTTCGTTGTTCTTCACCTTCATGGTCTGGAGGTGGGAATAGCCCGTGTACCAGCCGTTATCGTGCTTGATATAGATGGTGTTACCCAGTTCCTTGACCTGGTCGCCTTCGTAGACAACCGTGCCATCCGCCGCCGCCTTTACTTCGGTGCCTGAGCTGGCGCCGATATTGATGCCGTCATTGCGAATGTTCGGCCCCAGTTGACCGAAGGGCACCAATACATGCCCCTTCACCGGCCAGATAAACTTGCCTTTGCCCATCTGGGCAATCTGCGCATTGGCCGGGAAGCCGGCCACCGGCGGCACGGGTTTGGCGACAACGGGCTTTGCGGCCGCCACCGTCGGCGCGGCCACGGTGGGCTTGGTTACGACCGTTGTCGTGGTCGTGGTTGTCGTCGTTTTGGCGGGCTCAGAAACAACGGGCTTCGCCGGCGGCGGTGTCGTCACAACCGGTTTCGCCGGTTCCGCCGCCGCCAGCACCGTCTTGACCTTGGTCATAGTGGGGCCATTGGCATGGTCTTCCACGCCCTTATCGACCGCGGAAGCCGGCAGCAGGATCTTCTGGCCAACACGCAGGGCGGAATCGACCGTCAGGCCATTCAGCGCATACAGGCTCTTCACCGGCACGGCGAACCGGCGCGAAATACCGAACAAGGTGTCCTTCGGCTGCATCACATAGATATAGGCGGCGCCGGCCGGCTGAGTTGCCGCCGCCGGAGCCACCGGCTTCGTCACTTCCACGGGCGGGGGCGGAGGCGGCGAAGGTGTCAGGGGCGCAAGTTCCGCCGCCTGGACGCTGCCGGAGGGCGAAGGCGTCGTGACAGGTGGCGGCGCCTCTTCCACCGGCGCCGGCTGGATCGTCGCTGTCGGTTCGGCCGGCCGGTCCTGCATATAGATGGGATATTTCGGCTGCGGCATCCCTGCGCTCGTACATGCCTGCAACGTGGCACCAGCCAGCACGATCAGGGATAACCGGACCACCGCGTGGCGCAGACGGCCATCTGAATTCAGGTTTTGCAGGATCATGACGGGCTCCGGATCGACGAACAGGCAGATTTTGGCCAAAACTACTCTATGCAAACTTATGGCTAACGATTCGTTAAGTCATTCTGAAAAATCCCTTAACAAATCAACGTGACTGCCCGGCCGGACAACTTGGTTAAAATGCCCCGATCCGGTGTGTTGCTTTGCAAATCAAAGCCGCTTCCATTAGCCTCGATCCTGGCCTGCTGGCGGAGAGTTTACGCCACGGATTGCAACTCCGTGCAGCCCCGTTCAATTCGGGGGCAGGCCTCCACTCCCCCTTTTGAAAAATCTTTCAGCGGCCCGCATCCAATCTGGCATCCAGCGGACATCAAGTCTCAGATACATGATCTTACGGAGAGACGGAGATGTTCGTAACCTTTTTCGATCACTACTGGTGGCTGCTTTTTCCCCTGGCCTTCGCTGTATTCGGCGTGATGCGCGCGATCCTGAAGGACGATGAAAGCCGCCGCATCCTGTCGCTGATCCGCAGCTATACCGACCAGGGCAAGGAACCACCCGCCGAACTGCTCGCGCTGCTGAAGCGCTGATTACAAGGAAACCGAGCCATGACCGCAACAGACCTTTTCAACAGCTACTGGTGGCTGATCTTCCCGATTTTCGGCATGGGCATGGGGCTTGTCGCCATGCTGGGCCATTTCCGTCACCGCAGCGAAACGCTCAAACTGATCAAGACCTATGCCGACCAGGGCAAGGAACCGCCCGCCGCCCTCCTGGAAGCCCTGCGCAGCGATGAAGACCGCGCCTATAACTGCCGGGGGAGGCAACGCAGCCACTGGAGTCAGGTTGTCGTGTTCGGCGCCCTTGCCGCCGCCTTCGGTTATTTCGGCTATTACGGCGAAGGCGGGTCGATTTTCATTTCGCTGGCCATAGGTTTCGGCATCGCCACCGCCGCCCTGCTGGTCATTTCCATTATCCGGGCGCTGACGGGCGCATCACTGCCAAAGGGATAAGGCATGGATGACCCGCTGATCCGGCGGGCCAGAGAAGGCTCAAGCGATGCCTTCTCACGGCTGGTGGCAGACCATCAACAGGCGGTGCGCGCCTTCGTGCGCCGCCTGTGCGCCCTGCCGGACGATGCCGACGACTTGGCGCAGGAAGCCTTTGTCACGGCCTGGGCCAGTCTGCATAAGCTGCGCGATGGCGTGTCGTTTCGCACCTTTGTCTGTGGCATTGCCTATCGCAAGGCGCTGAATGACCGCCGCCGCTTCAACCGCTCCGGCGCCCGCAACACCGAATGGTTCGGCCTGCAAGAACAATCACGAGCCTCAACCGTTGATTCAAAACTGACTGTGCAGGCGGCGCTTGCCAGTCTGCCACTCGACCAGCGCGCCGCCATATCGCTCTGCGTCGCCGCGGATTACAGCCATGCCGAGGCCGCCGAGATTTTGAGGCTTCCGCTCGGCACGATTAAGTCGCATATTCTCAAGGGAAGGGCCAAACTCAACGCCCTTCTGGGTGTACCGGATGACAACTGATCCTTTAAAAGCAATGTTGACGGCTGACGAAGCGCCCGCCCCGCCGGCGCGCGACCTCAGCTTTGTCATCGCCGTCATGAAGCGCGTCGAACAGCGCCGCCTCTACCGTAACCTGGCCTGGCTGGTGCTCGGCACGGTCGCCGTTACAGCGCTCCTGTTCCTGATCATGCCGTACCTGACGCCGGCCCTTACCGCGGTCGGCCAATCCATCTGGCCACTCGTCATCACCCTGACGGTCGCCGGCTTTTCGCTGGTCGGTTTTGAATCCACGCGCCGGGCATTGGGCCTGCGCTTCTAGCTTTCCCTGGCCACACCGGCGATCAGCGGCACGAACCGCACCTCACCGAGATCTTCCGTCTCGTAGCCATCCGCCGTCTTGGTATAGCGCAGCAGGCGCTGGGTGGAGCCTCTACCTTGCGGCCCCACCATGATGCCCTTGGGCTTCAGTTGCGCCAGCAGGTGCGTCGGTTCTTCCGGCAAGGCGGCGGTGACGAGAATACGATCAAACGGTGCCTGTTCCGGCCACCCCTCCCAGCCATCACCGAAGCGATAGATGATATTTTCCAGCATCAGGCGCTTGTGGCGAATTTCCGCCTCGACCATCAGGGAGCGATAGCGTTCGATCGTATAGACATAGCGCGCGAGGCGGCTGAGCACGGCGGTCTGGTAACCGCTGCCGGTGCCGATTTCGAGCACGCGGTGACGGCCCTCAATCTTCAGCGCCTGGGTCATCAGGGCCACGATATAGGGCTGCGAAATCGTCTGTCCACAGTTGATCGGAATGGCGCTGTCTTCCCACGAGCGATCAAGGAACAGTTCCGGCACGAACAGGTCGCGCGGCGTATATTCCATGGCGTGCAGGACTTTTTTATCCGTAATGCCCTGTTCTTTCAAGGCGTTGAGCAGACGCTCCAGCCGGGTGGGTTCTTCGCTCATTGCGCTGTTTCCACCTTTTTGGGCGCCACGCCGCCGAGCGTCTTCTTCAGACGGTGCAGGGTCTCGTTATGCGTCAGGTCAAGATGCAAAGGCGTCACCGAAATACGCTTTTCGGCGATCGCCTTGAGATCGGTGCCGTCAATCAATGATTGCTCGTAATTATGGAAATCGATCCAGTAATAATCCCGGCCGCGCGGATCGATGCGGCGGACGGCGTGCATTTCATGCAGGTTGCGGATGCCCTGGCGCGTCACCTCTACGCCGGCGACATCATCGGCGGCGCAATCCGGAAAGTTGATGTTCATGATGACATCAGAGGGCCAGCCCTGCCCGATCAGATTGCTGACCACGGGCGCGCCATAGACCTGCGCCGTCTGCCACTGGGCTTCGATATCTAGGTCGAAATCCAAGCACTGCGACAGAGCGATGGAGGGGATGCCGAGCGACATGCCCTGCAAGGCGCCGGCCACCGTACCGGAAAGGGTGACATCCTGCGCCAGATTGAAGCCGCGATTGACACCGGAAAGCACCAGATCAGGGGAGAGTCCATCAGGTCGCTGACGGCGATCTGCACGCAGTCGGTCGGTGTGCCGCCGGCGGCAAAGCGGCGCTCGCCCAGGCGGCGGACGCGGACCGGGTCATGCAGCGATACGCCTCTGCCCTTGCCGGATTGTTCCAGCACCGGCGCACACACCCAGACATCATCGCTGAGCGCCGCGGCGATATCGTAAAGCACCTTCAGCCCGAAGGCGTCGATACCGTCATCATTGGTGAGCAGGATACGCATGGGGCTTTTGTACGGCGATTTCAGAGGCCGGGGCAAGCGGTACGGCGGCTTTTTTTGAGGGGTTTTGCCCCCTCCGTCAGCGACACCAGCCCTTCGGGCTTCGCGCTGCCACCTCCCCCGCTTCGCCAAGAGGCTCGCAAGGGAGGAGAACAAAAACCCTCCTCCCCTGCAAAGCGGGGGAGGTGTCGAGCAAGCGTAGCGCGTCGAGACGGAGGGGGCCTCTTACTTACCCTATATGCGTCAGGCCGCCCATATAGGGCTGGAGTGCCGACGGAATAGCGATGCGGCCGCCCTCGTCCTGATAGTTTTCCATGATGGCGACCAGGGTGCGGCCAACCGCCAGGCCGGAGCCATTGAGCGTATGGACAAAGCGGGTGCCCTTTTCGCCGGCCTTGCGGGTGCGGGCGTCCATGCGGCGCGCCTGGAAATCCCCGCAGTTCGAGCAGGACGAGATTTCGCGGTATGTGTTCTGCGACGGCAGCCACACTTCGAGATCGTAGGTCTTCTTCGCGCCAAAGCCCATATCGCCGGTACAGAGCAGCATGGTGCGGAACGACAGGTCGAGCTTTTTGAGGATGGTTTCGGCGCAATTGGTCATGCGGTCGTGTTCGGCAGCGGATTGTTCCGGCGTGGTAATCGACACCAGTTCGACCTTCTGGAACTGGTGCTGGCGGATCATGCCCTTGGTATCGCGGCCGGCCGATCCGGCCTCGGCACGAAAACAGTTGGTCAGAGCCGTAAGGCGCAGCGGCAGCTCTTCCTCGGCGGTGATGGCTTCGCGCACGAGGTTGGTCAGCGTGACTTCAGCGGTCGGGATAAGCCCCCACTGCTTTGTGAACGCACCTGCCTTTTTTAGCTCATTCAACTCAAAATTATATTGATTAACGTCTTCTTGAATCACTTCCGCCAGACGCCGATTGTATTCGGCTTCAGCTTCTTCAGTATCGCCATACTGAGACATAACTTTAGAAGCTATTTCAGTAGCTTGCCTTCCTCTTTTAGAGCCTAGCTCCCTAGCCATCTCCCCAAATTTTTCATTGTAAGCATCGCTATCAAATGAATGAATGAAGAATAAATCATTCTCAAACTTAGGCAATTGGCCAGTGCCATACAAAGCTAACGGTTTTACCAATACCGGCGGATTGACTTCGGTATAGCCGTGCTCCGTCGTCTGCACATCAAGCATAAACTGGCCAATAGCGCGTTCCAGACGCGCCAGTTGACCCTTCAGAACCACAAAGCGCGAGCCTGACATCTTGGCCGCGGCTTCAAAGTCCATCATTTTAAGCGCTTCACCCAGATCGGCATGATCCTTGGCCGGGAAGCTGAGAATGTTCGGTGCGCCATGCTTGCGCACCTCGACATTGCTATGCTCGTCGGCGCCTTCCGGCACGTCCTCGAACGGGATATTCGGCAGCGAAGCCAGCAGGTTGCGCAGTTCCTCGCCCTTGAGGCGTTCGGTTTCCTGAGTCGTCTCGATCGTGCTCTTCAACTCGGCGACCTCGGCCATCAGGGCCTGCGCCTTGGCTTCGTCCTTCTGGGCCTTGGCCATGCCGATCTGCTTGGAGGCGTCATTGCGGCGGCTTTGCGCCGCCTGGAAAGCGGTCTGGGCGGCGCGCAGATCGGCATCCAGCGCCAGCAGGGCATCGACATCCGACTGCGCGGTTTCGCGACCGCGCCGTGACCAGCCCTGAACAAAGGCTTGAGGATTTTCGCGGATCGCCTTGATATCGTGCATGTTAGAAGCCTTGACGTGAAAGCGGGGAATGGCCCCCTCCGGCGCGACAGGCGCGCCACCTCCCCCGCTTCGCCAAGCGGCTTGCAAGGGAGGAGAAGTAGGTCGTCTTATACGATTTGGATTGTATCAGGCAAGCCCATAGACCGCGCCACACACGCTGTCGAGTTACGGGTCAAGGGGCATTATGCCCCTTGTGGCTTGCCTTTTCTTAACTCGATGACCTTTACGCACAGGATCGAGATTTCGTAGAGCAGCACGATCGGGATGGCCAGCATACATTGCGAGATCGGATCAGGCGGCGTCACTACGGCGGCCACCACCACGATGCCAAGAATGGCATAACGGCGCAGCGAGCCGAGCATCTTCGATGTCACCAGCCCGGTGAGGCCCAGCAGGGTCAGTACCACCGGCAACTGGAAGCAGAGACCGAAGGCGATCATCAAGGTTTCGATCAGTTGCAGATATTCCGACACTTTCGGCATGAACTGCACGACCACGCCGCCGGAGCCGGTCACCTGCTGGTTCAGCGAGAACCACAGCACCATCGGCAGCATGAGGAAATAGACCATCGCCATGCCGAGGATGAACAACACGGGCGCCGCCACCAGGAACGGCAGGAAGGCCATGCGTTCGCGCCGGTAAAGGCCGGGCGCCACAAAGCGATAGACCTGAAAAGCCAGGACCGGGAAGCTGACAATGACGCCGCCGAACATGGCCAGGCGCAGATTGGTGAAAAAGACCTCCATCGGCGCCGTGGCGATCAGCGGGATATCCTTGACATTGCCGATGGCCTTCAGGCCCAGCAGCACGGAAATCAGGTCGAAAGGCCCGCCGTGGCCGTGCAACTTCTGCTCCTCATAGAGTGAGGACGCCACCGCCAGCGGATGGGTCAGCAGCGAGAGAATGGTATTGTGGAAGGCATAGCAGAAGATCACGCAGGCCAGGAAGGCCACCACCATGATGATGATACGCGTGCGCAGTTCGATCAGGTGATCCATCAAAGGCGCGCGCGATGCCTCGATATCCAGTTCGTCCGGATCAGCGGTAATGATGTTGCGCTTGGACTTGTCTTCTACCTCAGCCGGCAGGTTTAACTCTTCGCTGCTCATGTAGCGCTCTTTTTTCGTGCGGGTGCGCTTGACGGGCGTGACAGTCGGCTCAGGCACAGGCTCAGCAGCGGCTTTTGGCTTGCGGACACGCTTGGGTTTGGCCGGCACTTCGGTCTTCTCAACCGGCGGCAGGCCGTCCAGTTGCGGATCTCGACGGTTCATCCGCCGTCTCTGGCGTATAGGTGGCCGGCTTATATTCTGGCGTTGGCGCCGTCAGGCTGGAGCTGATGTCGCTTTCCAGCGCCTTCATCTGGTGGCCGACATCCTCAAGCCCCAGTTTCCCGGCCCTGAGCGCATCGACTTCCTTGCGCAGGTCGTCGAGTTCGCTTTGCCGTGCCATGTCCTCGAATGAGGTGCGGAATTCATCCGCCATGCGCCGCATCTTGCCGACGAATCGGCCAAGCTGGCGCAGCAGTTTCGGCAGGTCTTTCGGACCGACGACAACCAGCGCCACGACAGCAATAAGAATGAGCTCACCGCCCCCGACACCGGGCACCATGTGAAAGACTTTCTCTTAGGAATTCAGACAGATGCGATCAGGCTTTCGGCTCATCGTCCTTCTTGGACTTCACATCGTCTTCATCGTCCTTCAGGCCGTTCTTGAACGCCTTGATGCCCTTGGCGGCATCGCCCATCAGGCCCGACAGCTTGCCGCCGCCAAACAGGACCAGGACCACCAGACCGATGATCAACCAGTGCCAGATGCTGAAACTACCCATACTCTAATCTCCTTTGCGAGCCCGCCCACCTATCAGATGGGGGGCCGCCCCTTCAAATGTCAGTCCGTCAGGACCAATTTACGCTCTTATAGGCGCGTTTTAACCTGTCTTGGAAGTGTTTTTGCGCAAAATCATTCCTTCTCGAAGAAATTATTCCTTCTCGAAGAAGTCCTGTGCAAACTCCGTTTCTTCCATCTCTTCCAGAAGCAGCGGATCTTCGGCTGTCTGTCCGCTGGAAGGATCGGGCACCATGAAATCCGCCGGCACATTGATGTCAAGCAGACCGGCAGCGCGCATTTCGGCTGCCCCCGGCAGATCAGCCAGCGACGGCAGTGAAAACTGCTCCAGGAAGGCGTCGGTCGTGCCATAGGTGACCGGCCGGCCGGGTGTACGCCGGCGCCCGCGCAGCTTGATCAGGTTCATTTCGTGCAGCACGTCGAGCGTGCCACGCGACAGGCCAACTCCGCGCACGGATTCGATCTCGGCGCGCGTCACCGGCTGGTGGTAGGCGATAATGGCCAGCGTCTCCAGCGCCGCCTTGGACAGTCGGCGCGGTTCCTCGCGCTCCTCGACCATCAGGTAGCCGAGATCGGCGGCGGTACGGAACTGCCAGCGGTCATTGATGATTTCCAGCGACACCCCGCGACCGGCATAACGCGCGCGCAAGGCGGCCAGCGCCTTGCCGACATCGGCGCCTTCCGGCAGGCGATAGGCAATTTCCGAGGCCGACAGCGGGCCATCGGCGGCGAACAAAAGCGCCTCGATGGCGCGCTCGACGGTTTCCGGCGTCATGTCTTGTCTCCCATGATCGCTTGTCTTTTGCGCATATAAAGCGTTTCAAAGGTCGCCAGTTGCTGAAGCTGCAAATGGCCTTCCTTGGCCAGTTCCAGAGAGGCGGAAAGGGTTGACGCCACATAGGAGACCCGCCGCGGCCCATCGCTGCGCACCGGCTGCGGCGCCACATCATCGAGCGCCGTCCAGTTCGTCAATTTCGGCAGTTGCGCCCGCAGATTATCGCGGGCGTCTTCCAGCGAATAGGCTTCGATGCGGCGGGTCGGATCATAATGGCGCTCGATCTCGCGGCGGCGCTGGGTGACATAGGCACTCATCAGGTCGAAGACATTGGCCTCGATGCGCGACGATGGAATGATCAGCCGCGCCTCAGGATCGCCGCGCGCAAAGACATCGCGCTTGAGCTGCGGCCGCGAGGTCAGAGCCTCCACCGCCTTGCGCATGGCTTCCAGTTTTTGCAGGCGATAGGCCAGGGACAGGGCCAGTTCTTCCGGCGCCGGTTCGTTGGTCTGCTTGCGTTCGGCCTGCGGCAGAAGCAGGCGCGATTTCAGGTAGGCCAGCCACGACGCCATGACGAGATAATCGGCCGCCAGGGCGAAGCGCAGGCGGCGGGCCTCCTGGATGAAGGCGAGATACTGCTCGGCCAGGCGGGTGATCGAAATCTTCAGCAGGTCAACCTTCTGCTGGCGGGCCAGGGCCAGCAGGACATGCAGCGGCCCTTCATAGCCATCGAGTTCGAGGATAAGCGCCTCGTCATTGGCGATTTCCTCGGCAACCTCCGGCCCTGGCCCCTCAAAGTCGAGACGCCTTTGCAGGACATCGTGTTCCAGTCCTTTCGGCGTGGTATCACGGCTCATGATGGCATGGCCTCGGTCGGATCAGATTTGGCGCCAGCATCCTGGCCGCGCGCCATCACCCCATCGAAACGGGCGCGCGCGTCGACCACATCGATCGGTTCCGGCATTTTCAGCAGACGTTTGATGGCGGCTTTCGCGCGGCGCAACCCCTCGCCCTTCAGTCTGGGCGTCACATGCGCCACCGACTTCATCTCGGCCATCTGACCGCTGCAATGCAGGATCACATCAACGCCCGCGCGCAAGGCGGCCTTTGCGCGCTTTTCCAGAGTGCCGGAAAGGGCATTCATGGACAGGTCATCAGTGATCAAAAGACCATCGAAACCAATGACATCGCGGACAATCTTCAGGCACTTTCTTGAGGTCGTCGCCGGATTGCGCTTGTCGATGGTGCGATAAAGCACATGGGCCGTCATGGCGATCGGCATGTCGGCATTGACCTGGAAGGGATAGAAGTCGACCTTCAGCAATTCATCGAGTTTCGCATCGACGCGCGGCAGATCGGTATGCGAATCAGCTCCGGCCCGTCCGTGGCCGGGAACGTGCTTGATCACCGGCAAAATGCCACCAGCGAGGAAACCTTCGCAAGCCGCGCGCCCCATGACCGCGACGGCCTGCGGCGTCATCCCGTAAGCGCGATCACCGACAATTTCATGAGCGCCAGGCTGCGGCACATCGAGCACCGGCGCGCAATCGACATTGATGCCCAGTTCCGCCAGGTCATGCGCCATCAGGCGCGCGCCGAGGCGCACCATTTCGCGTTCTTCGGAAGGATCATTGGTCACTTCGGCAAAACGCGAAGCCGGCGGATAGTCCGGCCAGTGCGGCGGCCGCAGGCGGCGCACCCGCCCCCTCCTGGTCGATAAGGATCAGGGCGTCATGCGCCACCAGCTTCTTCAGCGAAGTCACCAGCGCCTTTACCTGAGCCGGCGTTTCGATATTGCGGCGAAACAGGATAAAGCCGAGCGGCTGGAGATCGCTGAAAAAGCGTTGTTCCTCGGGCGTCAGTTCGGTGCCCGCAAGTCCCAATATACACGCGGCGATACCCTTGCCCACGGCCCTACTTCACGATGCAGTCGTGGCCCGACGCCTTGAGCGCCGAACAGAAGGATTTCGCCTTGTCCGCGCTCAGGCCGGTAAAGGCCGTGCGATAGAAGGTGCCGTTGGGCGTGGTGACCTTTTCAATCCGCTTGCTGGCACCGCCGACAAACAGGCCGTAGGAAGACGCCACCTTGGCATATTCGGCATTGGCGATGTCGGTCGAGGTATAGGCGCCGATCTGGACGGAGGCCGAACCACTCGCCGCCGGTTTGGCGGCGGCAACGGGCGCCGTCACCGGCTTGGCGGCGACAGGCGCGGCCGGCTTGGCGGCAGCCGGTGAAGATGCGGACGCACTGGCGCCGGGCACCGGCGTGGCGTCGATCCGGGCGGGGGCCGCGCTGCTGGTTATGGCGCTGGTGCTTGATTGCGACGGCAGCGGCCCTTCAATCGGCGCGGCCGGCAGAGGCGCGATATCGACCGTCGAGGCGCTGGCTGCCGGCCGCGCGCCGGGCACTTCCGCACCAGGCGCGAAGGTGGCGATGCCGGATTCTGCTCAGGTCCTGGTCGCTCAGCGGCTTGGCGTCCTGAACCTGGCCTTCCTTGATATCCCCAAGGGAATCACCGACTTCCGGAGCAATATTGCCATGCTTGTTAAGGGTGCCGGAATTATAGAGGATGACCACGACAAGCAGCAGAACGACCAGGCAGATGCCGCTGATGATCAGCGTGATCGGCGCCTTGTCACGCGAAGCCGGCGTCCGGCGCGATTCGTAGCTCAGATTGTCCTCGGTGGGGGGCGAATAGGTGCCGCGATCCCCGAAATCTCCGCGATCCTTATCTGACATGGTGAAAATCCCCATAGGTCCGGCGATTGCACACCGGAAAAACACAATAATAGGTCCGATTCCTTACGGGAGTCGTGTGGAATCGGGCGCGAAGATACAGACTAGCCAGCAATTTTGACAGCCCTGTGGCCAAAAATGTCCGGTCCGCCCTCGGATCACACCTCGCAGGCAATACCATCGCCATATTGCGCCCTTACCGGCTCACGTCTATCTCTTACGCATAAGGAGACTGATCATGGACCAGGCCATAACTGACAATATCGGCGAAAGCCGCTTCGAGCTGAATATCGACGGTCAGATTGCCCATGCTGATTACCGGATATCGGGCGAGACGCTCTATATCGATTATGTCGAGGCCCCGCCGGCCTTGCGTGGCACTGACGCCGCCGGCCGGCTGATGGAAGGCATCATGACGGCCGCGGCCGAAAAAGGCTATGCGGTCGAACCGGTCTGCGGCTATGCCGCCGCCTGGATGCGCCGGCATCGCAAGCTTTAGGCGGGTATTTTCAGGACAAAACGGGTCTCTTCCGGCGTGGAGGTCGCCGTCAGTTCGCCGCCATGGGCACGGGCGATTTCTGACGCGATGTAGAGGCCGAGCCCCATGCCCTGCTGCATAGACTGGCCGTGCCCGCGCACGAAGGGCTGGAATAGGCGCGTCATAATATCCGCCGGTATCTGCTGTCCGCTGTTGGCGACCTGGAGTTCGAGCTTCCCCTCTCTGCTTCCGGCGCTGACGCGCACCGGCTCATCCGCCGCCCCATAGGTCAGGGCATTTCCCAACAGATTGGAAAAGAGCTGCGCGATACGGCTGCCATCGCAATCGACCGGCGAACGCAAATCGTAATCCACGGAGATCACCCGTTCGGGCCAGCTTGTGCGCAACTCGCTGATGACCTGGTCAAGAACGGACTCAAGCCGTATATCCTGACGAATATCGAGCGCAATTCCAGTCCCCATGCGGCCGCGGGCAAAATCGAGCACATTCTCGATCAATTCAGTCATGCGCGAGGTACAGGTCTGCATCATGGCTACAAGACGGGCGCCACGTTCATCGAGGGGCATTTTCTCAAGCAAGGTCACCCCGGACATGATGGCGCCAAGGGGATTGCGCAGGTCATGCCCCAGCACGGCGATGAACTGCTCGCGTAACTCGGCGGTCTTCTGCGCTTCGGCCAGTTCGGATTGCGCGGCCGCCATGTGGTAATGTGTGTCAAGGTGATGGGCGATCAGTTCGGCGTACAACTCGAACATGCCGATGATTTCCGGCATATTGACCCTGGCCGGCCGGCTGTCGATGGCGCAGAGCGTGCCGAAGAAACGGCCGTCCGGCAATATGATCGGCACGGAGATATAGCTTTTCAGCCCGTAGATCGCGGGGGTGTGATGCGTGGCATTGTGCGGATCGTCTGCGGCATCATCAAAGGCGATCACTTTCAGGCTCTGGCGAATTTCGTGGCAGAGCGTGGTTTCAACCTTCAGTTCCCCGCCGGGTTTCAGGCCAAAACCGATATTATCCCGCACCCCGCAGGCCACCCAGCGTTCCGGCGTGACACGCGCCACGGCCGCAAATCCCATGCCGGTCGTACGGCAGACCAGGTCGAGTATTCGCGGCACGGCCGCAATGCCGGCAACGGCGTCGATATCCGTCTGAAAATCGCTTTTTCTTGTGATATCCAGCGTGTCCATAAACGATGTTGGTCACACATGACACGACAAGGCAAATGCTGATTTCGCCTGATACGGGTGACTATCCAATATGCGCGGCGAAAAAAATTTTAGCCGAAATGCGCAGAAATTGTTGCCTTGACGGTCGTCAGTATCTCATCCGAAAGCGACTCATCACTGACGGCGCGCGCCAGGACCATGGCGCCGACCAAGGTCGATAACAGGGTGATCGCTTTTTGACGCCCCTCACCGGCTTCGGTCAAAACCGCCAGGGCGTCCAGATAGTTCGCCGTCCCTTCGCTGAAGACCCGCCGCACGGGCTCAGCCTGACGAGCCACATCGGCGGCCAATGACGGAAACAGACACGCCTGGCCTGGCTCATCCCGGTTTTTCGTCGACAGATAGCGCGTGACATAGGCGTCAAGCTCCGCCCTGCGATCGCCCTTCGCCGTCTTCAGGCGTCCCGCCTGGCGTTCAAGGGACGCCGCACAGGCTTGCGCCACCAGGTCTTCCTTGGAGTCGAAATAGGTATAGAATCCGCCATGTGACAATCCGGCGGCCTGCATGACATCGGCTACCTTGACGCCGTCAAAGCCATGCCTGCGAAACCCCTCGGAGGCCGCCGCCAGCAGTTTCTCCCGATTGGCCTCGACATTTGCTTTTGATGTTTTCATGCCTTGACTATACATGATCATTATCATAAATGCAATCATGACAGTCATCATGTAAAATGAGTCCGCCATGATTTCGACCATCCTCGCCGCCCGTCTGAAGCGCCACAATATCCACTATGGCTGGGTGATGGCGGGCGTCACCTTCCTGGTCATGCTCACCACCGCCTGCGCGTTGGGCGCGCCGGGCGTGCTGATGCCGCCTCTAGAAAAGGAATTTGGCTGGAGCACGGCGGAAATTTCCGGCGCGCTCGCTTTACGGCTGATCCTCTTCGGCGCCATCGCCCCTTTCGCGGCGGCGCTGATGCTAAAATTTGGCCTGAAGAAGGTGGTGTCGCTGGCGCTTGCCCTGATCGTCAGCGGGCTTGGCCTCTCCATGCTGATGACTGAGATGTGGCAACTCGTCCTCTTCTGGGGCATTTTTGTTGGCATCGGTTCCGGCATGACCGCCATCGTTCTGGGCGCCACGGTCGCCACGCGCTGGTTCACCCACCGCCGCGGGCTGGTCATTGGTCTGCTGACTGCCAGTTCGGCCACCGGCCAACTGGCTTTCCTACCGCTGGTCGCCAGGATGTCGGAAAGCTATGGCTGGCGCGCCGCCCTGATGCTGGTGGTCGGGCTGCTCGGCGTGGCCCTGGTCGCCGTGCTGTGCCTGTTGCGCGACCTGCCGACCGATCTCGGCCTCCTGCCCTATGGCGAAACCGAAGCCGTGCCGACGCCGCCGGCCAGTCAGTTATCGCCGATTGCCATGCTGGGGGAAGCCGCCAGAACACGCACCTTCTGGATCCTATTCGCCAGTTTCCTCGTCTGCGGTGCCTCGACCAACGGCCTGATCCAGACCCATTTCGTCTCCCTGTGCGGCGATTACGGCATGGCGGCGGTCACGGCCGCCAGCGTTCTGGCCATGATGGGCATATTCGACTTCATCGGCACCATCGGTTCCGGCTGGCTGTCCGACCGCTTCGATTTGCGCTGGCTTTTGTTCTGGTATTACGGCCTGCGCGGGCTTTCGCTGCTCTATCTGCCACACACTGATTTCACCTTCGGCGGCCTGTCGCTTTTCGCCGTCTTCTACGGCCTCGACTGGATCGCCACCGTGCCGCCGACCCTGAAACTGACGGCGGAAAAGTTCGGCCGTGAAAAGGCCGGCGTTGTTTTCGGCTGGATCTTCGCTGGCCACCAGTTGGGCGCGGCCGCCATCGCCTTCACCGCCGGCTATATCCGCACGACCTATGAAACCTATATTCCGGCCTTCCTGATCGCCGGCAGCCTGTGCCTGTTCGCCGCCTTTTTCGTACTGCTGATCATGCGGCCCAAACCCGTGACCGCTACAGCCTAAATCACCAAGGCGGCGCCTGAACAGCGCAGGCCATTGACCTGGGCATCGACCTCACCCAGCCCGATACCCAGTTGATCGAGCAAGGCATTGATCACCGGATCAAGCACCGGCCCAAGGCCAGCAATCAGATTGCCAAGGCTTTTGGTCACCACATCCAGGCCGATGCCCAGCCCCAGCACATTGGCCGTCAACTGAGTCTGGCCCGCCAGGGACGAGCCGATGCTGGTCACGACGTCGTTGGTACGTACAGTCTTCACGGTCTGGTTGCTGATATCGGCGGCGCTGAAGGTGGCAGCCTGCCATGTCGTCCCGCCGACCATAATCTGCGATTGGGCCGTAACCCCGCCGACCAGCGGGATCGTCACCAGTTGCGCCGGTGAAATGGTCAGCGTTTTCCTGAAGTTGTTCAGGTCAGCCGGATTGATCGTGCCGATGGCGGCCTGACCGATGCCGGGGCTTAAGGCCAGAGTGACACTGTTCAGTGTCTTGTTGGCATTGCAGGAAATACTCGACAACTTGCCCTGGGCCGAAGCGAGTTCGATAAACAGCGGTACATGGACCAGACTGACGCCCGACAATCCGGGCACCAGAGAGGCATCCAGATAAAGCCTTGCCTGCGCCGTGCGGATAATCGGTTCGCCAGTGCGGGTCACGGTCAGCCAGGCGGAATGATTGGGCCGCTCACCGATCGCCATCCAGACCTTCAGGCCCGCCAGCCCCGGCACCTGCGCGCCCAGATCAAGCTGGACCTGCCGGTCCTGGTTGGCCAGTGACAGAATAGCCTTGGCCAGGGTCAGGCTGTCGACGTTGATCGCGGCGTCGGCCCCGCCGACAATCCGGTCCTGCTCGCCATAGGCGCCGATATCGACCAGATCGCTCAGCTTGATCTTTGTCGATTTGATCGGACTATTGGCCAGTATTTTCAGCGGCGTCCTGGCATTCGCGTCCGCCTCATCGGCCAGCAGGGTCAGGGCGTCGCCGACCGTGATGTCGCTGGCCAGGGACTGATCAAAAGTGGCCGCCGTCAGGTTGGCGCGGGTATGCATGGCCTGGACATAATTCAGCAGGTCGATCTTCGCGCCGGCCAGGTTGTTGTAATCCATGACAGTCAGATTGACCGTGCTGCCGGTCAGGCCGCTCAGGAGCGCATTGGCCACACCGCCATTAACCGAGGCCAGCCGCGTGCCGATGCTGAAAGCCGCCAGCCTGACCGAAGAGGCGGTCGCCGTGCGGGTGATGTGCGCCGTATTCTGGCCCAGCATCCGCCCGAAAAACAGGCTGGCATCCGCGCTTAAGGTCACCTGCGCCGCATTGGCGTCGGCCACCGGCGTAACCTTGAAACGCGCGGAGGGTGTCTTGCTGACACTGGCGTCGTAAAAGCCGGTCTGCGTCGTCGCCGTGAGGGTGTCTCCGTGCGCATTGGCCAGCACCACCGCCTGGGCCGCACTTTGAGCTGTGGCCAGATTCGCCGCCGCTGACATCGCCGCCAGGTCGGCCGTACCCTGCAATTCGCGGCTTTTGACATAGACATAGCCCATATCGACGGCAAAAGCTGCCAGCGCCACTGTAATAATCATCAGCCCTGCCCCCATGATCAGGACGGACCCGCGCTTGTCGCGCTGGAAGCGAGCCAGGAAATGAACATGAAATGATTTCACGGCACCCTCCCGAAATTTAGTAGCCGCCGCGAACGATGGACGCTGAGCGTATTATTGTGTCCGGCATTCCCGGCGGCAGGGGAAAAAGCTCGAATGTGCCGCCGTCTGGCTTATAAGTCAGGGTCACGGTCACAACCTGCGTGCCTTCCGTAATGGAGAGGGCTGCCGTGCCTTTTGACAGGAAGGCGTACTTGTCAGCCTCGCTGTCCATGACGCCTTGCGCCAGCTCGAGCCGTTCGGCGGCCGTATTGCCGGCAATGGCCGTGCGCGCGGCGTCATTGACCATCTGCTGCACGCCATGCGCAGTCGAAAAATAACTGCCATAGTCCACAATCCCGGCCAGCATCAGAATGAACAGCGGGCTGATCAGCGCGAACTCAACCGCTGATGCGCCCGTTATATCCGAGCCTACGGCGCGAAATAAAAAGGCCCTGCGAAACATGTGTCACCATTCAAGGACGAGATAACCGCAATAGCAACTTAGGATTGCATATTTAAGTTTCTCAATTCCTAATGGTTCAAATAACGCTGTGGAGAGCGATATTCATCCTGACGGCAGCCTTATGAACCACAGGCCATATCCCTACAGTCTCCTTGCAACCGGATGAATTAGCTTCTCTCCAGAAAGCAATGGAGATACCCAATGGCCACCCCTTCCCAATCTTCAGGCAATAACGGCCTGGTCGTCATTATAGCCGTCGCTGTCATCGCCATTCTGGCGGTCGGCGCCATCTTTCTGATGCAGGATCACCGTTCCGGCAGCGAACGGGTCGGTGATGCCATCGAGGCCGCGCCGCACGGGCTTGACAAGGCAGCGGACAAGCTCGGCGATCAGGCGCCGGCGGATAATGTTGAGCGCAATATCGACAAGGCCGGTGACAAGGTGGAAAAGGCTGTCAACTGATCAGGATAAAAGAGTGGCCGGGCGATTATTCGCCGGCCATTTTTCATATCCGGCTTCATGTCTGGTGGATTGGTAGGCCCGGAGGGACTCGAACCCCCAACCAGACCGTTATGAGCGGTCGGCTCTAACCATTGAGCTACAGGCCCCCAAATATGAAGGGAGGCCGTGCTAACATGCACGCCGTCAGATTTAAAGGCTATTTTTGAACGGTCGGGCCTGTTCAGCCCACATTCATGCGCGATCGCTCATCATGGACATACCGTAAAGCCAATCCCAAGGCTTGCGGCACTCAAACAAGAAAGACTATCCACATGCCCGCCATCAAATCCGCCCTGCTGAAATCCTTTGCTTTAGGTGCCCTGAGCGCCGGCCTGGTTGCCGCCCCCCTGATGGCCCCAAATGCAGCCTTGGCCCAGACCACGCAACCCGTTCTGGTCATGCCGGCGCAGAGCACCCTGTCCCTCAGCGCCAATGGCGAGGTCAGTGCTGCGCCCGACATGGCCACCATCAATTTCGCCGTGGTGACGCAAGGGTCGACCGCATCCGACGCCATGAAAGCCAATAATGTCCGCATGAACGCGGTCATGGCGTCTCTAAAGAGCGCCGGCATCGCGGCCAAGGACATTCAGACGTCGAGCCTAAATCTCAACCCGCAATATGACTATACCGATGGTCAGGCGCCGAAGCTGACCGGTTACCAGGCACAAAACCAGATCACTGTCCGCGTCAACGATCTGAACCAGACCGGTCCGGTGATCGATGCTGTTATCAAGGCGGGCATCAACCAGGTCAATGCCATCAATTTCGGCCTGAAGAACGATGAAGCCATGACCGACCAGGCCCGCCAGGCCGCAGTCGCCACCCTGCTGAAGCGCGCCAACCTCTATGCGGCCGCCACCGGCATGAAGGTCAAGCGCATCATCTCGATCGAAGAAGGCGGCCCGGTCTATAACCAGCCGCAGCCGATGATGTTCGCCCGCGCCAAGGCGGCCGATTCTTCGACGCCGGTGTCTTCCGGTGAACTGCAACTGAGCGTCAACGTCTCGGCGACGTTTGAACTGGAATAGCCTCTCCTCCCCTGCCTTGAAGCCTGTCCTGCCAAAAGCGCGACAGGCTTTTTTTTGTGCATGAAATTCAATCAATGCGATAAAGCAGGTGACGTAAAATTAAGACTTTATTAACCTGCGCGCATGTTTGGAAAACGCGCCCCTTCATATGCGATTGCAAAAGTCGCCCCCGCCCTGCCCGTTTGGCTGGCTGTGGACAGCGTGTTCAATCCGGTAAATGTCGGTATTTTCCTGGCGGCCTTGCTTTTCGGCATGAACGCCTGAACAACCGGCTTGCCCTGCCCGCCTTGCGGGATTAGGACAGGCCATGACCAAGACAGCGCCTGCAACCCTTTCGCCATTGTTCGTGACCGAGCTTTACCGCGCCGACCTGATCGCGCAGCCGGGCTTTGACGACTTTCTCGCCGAACTGGACGACACCTGCCGCGCCATCGCCGACGAGGATGAAGCCGGCCAGACCTGGTCGCAGCAGAAGGGCTATCTCGGCTATACCTCCTATGCTTCGCTCAACGACCTGCCGGCGCGGGCCAGTGTCTTCGCCGACCTGAAGGCTATGCTCGATACCCATGTCGCCGCCTTCGCGGAAAAGCTCGATTTCGACCTGCACGGTCAGAAACTGAAACTGAATTCCCTGTGGATCAATATCCTGGAGCCGATGGGCCATCATTCCAGTCACATCCACCCGCACAGCGTCATTTCCGGCACCTTCTATGTCTCCATCCCGGAAGGCGCCAGCGCGCTGCGTCTCGAAGATCCGCGCCTCGGCTTCATGATGAATGCCCCTTTGCGCAAGGCCAATGGCCGGCCGGAGCACCAGACCTTCGTCAATGTCACACCCCAGGCCGGCACGGTGCTGCTGTGGGAAAGCTGGCTGCGTCATGAGGTGCCGATCAATCTCAGCGATGATGTACGCATTTCGGTGAGTTTCAATTATGGCTAGTGTGAAAACCGCTCTCGTTGGTTACGGCTACGCCGGCAAGACCATCCATGCCCCGTTGATCCGAGCCGCAAAAGGCCTGGAACTGACCACCATCGTATCCTCGCGTCCGGCCGATGTGTTAGCCGACCTGCCCGGCATAACCGTGGCGCCGGATCTCACCACCGCCCTCGCCGATCCGTCGATCGAACTGGTCGTCATCGCCACGCCGAATGAAATTCACGCCTCCATGGCACATGAAGCGCTGGATGCGGGCAAGCATGTGGTCATCGACAAGCCGTTTGCTCTCAGCGTGGCGGAAGGTGAATCCGTGCTGGCCCATGCCGAACGCGTCGGCAAAACGGTCTCTGTCTTTCATTGCCGCCGCTGGGACAGCAATTATCTGACCCTGCAAGCCCTGCGCCCTCGCCTAGGCGATCTCTATCAGGTGATTTTGCGTTATGATCGCCTGCGTCCCGTGGTGCGCAATCGCTGGCGGGAACGCGCCGGTCCCGGCTCCGGCATCTGGTTCGATCTGGGCTCGCATCTCGCGGATCAGTCGATAAGCCTCTTCGGCTGGCCGGAATGGATATCGGCCGATATCGCCGGCCAGCGCCCCGGCGCACAAACTGATGACTATTTCCACGCCATCCTGGGCTATGGTCCGCTGCGCGTGATCCTGCATTCGTCGATGATGACCACCATTCCCGGTCCGGCGCTTGAGGTCCAGGGCGCGCAGGGCGCCTTCGTCAAGTTCGGCATGGATACGCAGGAAGAGATGCTGAAAGCCGGCCGCATACCTGGCGATATCGGCTGGGGTGTTGATCCGGTCATGGGCATTTTCACGCCGGTGGCCGGTGAAATCGCCGGTCAGTCACAGGAAGTCACCGCCACACCCGGCAATTACCTCGCCTATTACGAAGCTATTGCGAAAACCATACGTGAAAACGCGCCCAATCCAGTGACCGGAGAGGACGCGCTCAAGGTGATGAAACTGCTGGAACTGGGCTTTGTCAGTGCGCGTGAAGGGCGCAGAGTTATGACTTAGCCATCCAAATCTCCTGAGATTTGGCAAGGCAAGCGCCCGCCCGAGCGGATGCGAAGCAAGTCCGCGCGGCGTTTGAGCGCCTATAAAGGCAGCACTCTCCGCTTCTTCGAAAAGCTCATATAGCCGACATTGGCGCCGAGGCGGAAACCGACGCCGGCGCGGATCGGCGCCAGCACGATGCCTTCGGCGCGCTGGTAGGTGATGCCGAGGCCGCCGATGAAATAGGCCGAGCCTTCGACGCCGGGAAAGCGGCGATACATGAAGATCGGCTCGCGCAGGTTATAGACCAGGGTGAAGACGCGCGAGGCATTGGCGCCGGTATCGAACCCGATCGAAGGCCCCTGCCAGTACATGTGGGTCGGCTCTGCCACGTCCTTCATGAACAGATTGCCCTTGCCGTAGCGCACGCCGATACCCACGGCACCGGAAGCTTCGGTGCCGGCGATATAGGCGGTCGGATGATCGCCGTAATCGGCGAATATCTTTTCGAGTGCGCCGCCCAGGGCTTCGACCGTCACGCCCAGGAAATCGGAACCGGCGGTCAGGATTTCATCACGGGTATAGTAGCGATATTCCTTTTCCTCGGCAGGCTGGTTCTTCTCGGTCGGATAGGTTTGCGCCAGACTCAGGCGCGGGGCCAGGCCGGCGATCACGGGCGTGGCGGCGGCGGCCACGCCAGCCAGAAGAAACGAACGACGTTCCATGGGCGAAAACTCCTAAACTTGATCGATGGGATCTATCGCCGACAAGGTTAACAGATGATTTACTAACATCCCCTTACGCGCGCATTCCCCGGTTACGTGCAGGGTGCCTGTGGCATGTGTCCTGAATAGGGCTTAACTTGCCGCGACTTCGCCGCATTTCTTAATGCAAACCCTCATCAGATGTTATAGTCTCAGCCCATCCGTAGTTTGCCATATGGGGGTTCCGGTGACATCAGTCGGCGCTTTTTTTTACCTACCGCCAGGGCGTCAATATAGCGATACTGGCCAACTATGTCCTGCTCGCCATCCTGATTGTCATTCATTCCGTCACCGCTCCGTGTGAGCCCCCGGCGGCACGCCTGATCGTCATTCTGCTGTGGCTGCTGGTGCTTCTGGTCATCGCCTATGTATGGGTGACCTGCCGTGAGCGGTTGTGGTGGATGCTGCCGCAGATGCTGGCCCTGGCCCTGGCCATCATGTCCCTTGCGACAATGACCATTTACCAGTCCCAGGGCAGTGGCGACATTTGTCTCTACGATCCCAACCCGATCAAGTTTGAGCTGCGGAAAAAATAGACACGGGACTTCAGGCTCATTTGCGCTCGGTGTCAGTGACGTCGCGCGCCCCCTTGAATTCGGACGTATCGCGCCAGACCGGCCACTGGTGCGAATTGGCCAGGGTCTCGCCGATTTGATAGTAAAGCGTGGCGTCTTCGACCAGCCCGCTTAAATCCCAGCCTGCCGACCATTCATCGCCCGGCTGATGGTAACGGTGGTCGGTATAGTCCTTTGACAGTGCCTCCCCCGCCGCCTTGCCGCCTTTGACCATGTCGTCACCCGAATACGCCACCAGCATCGGCACGCCACGCTTGACCAGCGGGAAGTGATCCGAGCGGAAGAATCCGCCGGCTTCAGGACGCGGATCAGGCGTGATGGTGCGGTTCTGCTTGCCACCATAGAGCGCCACCATGTCATCAAGCGACGATTGGCCAACGCCTTCGACCACGATATCCTTTGTCGCGCCATTGACATTGAGCGCGTCCATATTGATGCCGGCCACCGTCTTCGCCAGCGGATAGACCGGATTGCTCGCATAATATTCCGACCCCAGAAGCCCGCTTTCCTCGGCGGTAAAGGCGATCATGACGATTGAGCGTTCCGGCTTTTCCGCTTTTCCAAACGCCCGTGCCAGTTCCAGCAGGGTGGCGCTGCCTGTGCCGTTATCGACCGCACCATTGCAAATTTTGTCAGCCGCCTGAGGGGCGCAGATGCCGAGATGATCCCAATGGCCAGTATAGAGTACGGTCTCGTCGGGATATTTGGTGCCTGGCAGGCGGGCGATGATGTTGTGCGTGGTGATCTCGCTGGCCGCCACCTTGTAACCGCCGCTCAACGTCACATTCAACGCCACCGGCTGGAAGTCCTTCGAGCGCGCCCTGATCCGCAGGTCAGCCAGATCGAGCCCCGCCCCCTTGAAAAGCGCCTCCGCCGTTTCATGCGTCATCCACGATTCCAGTTTCGGACTGGCGGCCGACGGATCGGGCCGGACGATATCGAACTGCGGGCCCGACCAGGAATTGCGCACCGTATCCCAGCCATAGGAGGCCGCGTCAGCGTCATGGATGATGATAACGCCGGCGGCGCCGCGACGGGCGGCTTCCTCGTACTTGTAGGTCCAGCGGCCGTAATAGGTCATGGCCTTGCCGCCAAAGGTCATCAGTTTTGGTTCGACGAAGTCCGGATCATTGATCAGTTCGACCAGGATCTTGCCTTTGACGTCAACACCTTTGAAATCATCCCAGCCGCGTTCCGGCGCGGTGACACCATAGCCGACGAAGACCAGGGGCGCCTTGTCGAAGCTGACATCGCCCAAAGCCCCGCGCGTCGAAGCGGTGATGTCTGCGCCCTGCTTCAAATCCATGCTGTGACCGTCGGCAAAATTGAACGCCAGTATCGGATCGCTGACCACGAACTGGCGCAGGTGGACCGCCTGTGTCCACCCGCCGTTTTCTCCGCCCGGCTGGAAGCCGGCGGCGGCAAAGCCGTTCGACATATAGTCAATCACCTTCTGCTCGGCCGGCGTGGTAATGCCGCGCCCCTCGAACGCATCGGAAGACAGCACCTTGATGTCATCGGAGATGCGCGCGGCGGTGATATCCTGCGCCTGGGCGGCGCCCGCCAGTGAGAACAGCGCCACAGAGGCCATAAGGATGGATTTCAACATAACGCATCTCCCAGATTGGTTTCTATTGATGCTAGTTTGCCATGAACAGGAGTCAAGCCTGTGCTGGCGGTTGATATGTGTTTATGCGCTTGCCCCTTACGGCAAACCCGGTCATAAAAGTCATTGATAGCGCTAACAATTATAATATCATTGGGAGAATGAGATGGCCCCGTTTGGATTGACGCGCCGCAGCCTGTTTGCCGCGACTTTGGCTTTGGTTCTGCCCCTCGGCTTCATCGGTCCGGCCCATGCCAAACCAGCTCAGTCACCGTGGGTGACGGTCTGGTCCACCGCGCAGATGACACCGGGCGCCGACAGCGCCCTCTCCCCGGCCGACGCGACTGACGCCACCCTGCGCCAGACGATCCGGGTCGCCAAGGGCGGCAATATGATCCGCCTGCGCCTCTCCAATGCCATGGGCACCGAACCACTGTCCCTGCGCAATGTCCATGTCGCGCGGACGACAATAGCCGGAGCCTCCACCATCGATCCGGCCACGGATCATCCGGTTACGTTTGGCGGTTTGAGCGACATCGTCATTCCCGCCGGCGCGGACTATATTTCCGATCCGATCTCAATGACCGTGGCCGATCAGTCTGTCCTTGCCATCAGTTTTCATATGCCGGCAGGACTGCCCCAACAACAGACCGGCCATCCTGGGTCGCGCACCACCTCCTGGATCGTTCACGGCGACCATGTCAGCGATGCCGAGCTGCCGGAAGCGAAGAAGTTCGATCACTGGTTCACCATAGCCGGCCTCGATATTGAAAACGGATCGGCCAGGGCCGCCGTGGTGGCCTTCGGCGATTCGATCACAGATGGTTACGGCATCAAGCCGAACAGCGACAGCCGCTGGCCGGATTTTCTCGGCCGTCGCCTGAAGGACAAACAAATTTCGGTACTCAATGCCGGCATCGGCGGCAATCGCCTCCTGCTCGATGGCCTGGGGCCGAATGCCTCGGCGCGTTTCGACCGCGATGTGCTCAGCCAGAGCGGCGTCAGATATGTGATCGTGCTGGAAGGCGTGAACGATCTTGGCATGTTGACGCGCGACGCGCCCGTAACGCAAGCGGCGCATGACGACCTGGTTGCCCGCCTCAAGGCGGCTTATTTGCAGATGATCACCAAGGCCCACAGCCACGGTCTGAAGATCTACGGCGGCACAATCACGCCCTTCATGGGTATGGATTATTACCACCCCGACGCCCTGAACGAGGCCGACCGCCAGGCCGTCAACACCTGGATACGGACATCCGGCGCCTTTGACGCGGTGATCGATTTCGATGCCGCCCTGCGCGATCCGGCACAGCCCTACCGTCTGTCACCGGCTTATGACAGTGGTGACCACCTGCATCCGTCATCCGCCGGCTACAAGGCCATGGCGGAAGCGGTGGATTTGAAACTGTTTGAAAATTAACGGCTGCCCGCCAGTTGCTGGGCGGCCTGTCCGCCCGGCAGCTTCCAGTTGGTGCTGAAGCGCAGCCAGTCACCGGCATGATGTCCGGGCTGGCTGATATCGGTCTGCGCCCATTTCAGGACCGTCACCGCCAGCCCTTCTCCCAGGCCGTAACCCGGACGGCTTTCGGCGGCGACCACGCATTGCGTCAGGCCGCCGTCGTCGCCGATCTGGCAATCGACCTGGGCCTGACCTTCAATGGCGCTGACTTTCGCTACGCGCGGATATTCCCCGGCCTGGCTGAGATCGCCATCGCGCGTATAAAGACGGGTTCCATCGGGAATAACTGGCGCGGCTGTCGGCGCGCAGTGAACACCGCCACCGGTCGCGGTGGCATCCTGCGCAAAGGTTTGCGTGGCAGTCAGGACACTCAGGACGGATAAGCAAAAAACAGTCGTTTTCATAAGCCCACACTCACAAGGATTTCCGTCAGTAAGCCACTGGACGACATAAGGGGACAATTAGGGGATTCCCGCAATCCCTAAATTTGAAATAGGTGGTTAAGAGCGCTTCGACCGCATTGAGGCACAAACGCCCAGCCCCTTCCCTATTGCGACGCGTCATGCTATCCGCACCCGCATGAGCCCAAAGAACCAAACAGACCTTTCCAAGATCCGCAATTTTTCCATCGTCGCCCATATCGACCACGGCAAATCGACCCTTTCCGACCGCCTGATCCAGTTCACCGGCGGCCTCACCGCGCGCGAGATGAAGGAACAGGTGCTCGACAACATGGATATCGAGCGCGAACGCGGCATCACCATCAAGGCCCAGACCGTCCGCCTCAACTACAAGGCCCACGACGGCGAAACCTATGTGCTGAACCTGATGGACACGCCGGGCCATGTCGACTTCGCCTACGAAGTGTCGCGCTCGCTGGCCGCCTGCGAAGGCTCGATCCTGGTGGTGGACGCTTCGCAGGGCGTCGAAGCCCAGACCCTGGCTAATGTCTACCAGGCCATCGACAACAATCACGAGATTGTGCCGGTCCTCAACAAGATCGACCTGCCGGCCGCCGAGCCGGAACGCATTCGCGCCCAGATCGAGGACGTCATCGGCATCGACGCCTCGGATGCCGTCCTGTGTTCGGCCAAGTCCGGCCTCGGCATCGAGGATGTGCTGGAAGCCGTCGTCACCCGCCTGCCCGCCCCGAAAGGCGACGAGAACGAACCGCTGAAGGCCCTGCTGGTCGATGCGTGGTACGATCCCTATCTCGGCGTCGTCGTCCTGGTGCGCGTGTTCAACGGCCGCATGAAGCCCGGCCAGATGGTCAAATTGATGAATGCCGGCGCCACCTACAAGATCGACAAGCTCGGCGTCTTCAGCCCGAAAGCCACAGACGTAGAGAGCCTCGGTCCCGGTGAGATCGGTTTCTTCACCGGCCAGATCAAGGAAGTGTCCGACGCCGCCGTCGGCGACACCATTACCGACGAGCGCAAGCCGACCGCCCCAGGCCATGACGGGCTTCAAGGAAGTCCAGCCGGTCGTCTTCTGCGGCATTTTCCCGGTCGATGCCGCCGATTTCGAAGACCTGCGCTCGGCCATGGGCAAGCTGCGCCTAAACGACGCCAGCTTCTCGTTTGAGATGGAAACCTCGGCCGCGCTCGGCTTCGGCTTCCGCTGCGGGTTCCTCGGTCTGCTCCATCTCGAAATCATCCAGGAGCGTCTCAGCCGCGAGTTCAATCTCGACCTGATCGCCACCGCGCCATCGGTCGTCTATAAGATCTACATGAATGATGGTGAGGTCATCGACCTGCATAATCCGGCCGACATGCCCGACCCGGTCAAGACCGACCATATCGAGGAACCGTGGATCAAGGCGACCATCTTCTGCCCGGACGATTATCTCGGCGCCATTATCAAGCTCTGCCAGGATCGCCGCGGTGAACAGGTCGATCTTTCTTACGTCGGCACCCGCGCCATGGTGGTCTATAACCTGCCGCTCAACGAAGTGGTTTTCGATTTCTATGACCGCCTGAAATCGGTCTCCAAGGGCTATGCCTCGTTCGACTACAATATCGAAGGCTACCGCGAAGGCGACCTGGTCAAGATGTCGATCCTGGTCAACTCCGAGCCGGTCGATGCCCTGTCCATGCTGGTCCACCGCGATCGCGCCGAAATGCGTGGGCGCGGCATGTGTGAGAAGATGCGCGAACTGATCCCGCAACACCTCTTCGTGATCCCCATCCAGGCGGCGATCGGCGGCCGGATCATCGCCCGCGAAACCGTGCGCGCCCTGCGTAAGGACGTGACGGCCAAGTGTTATGGCGGCGACGCCACACGGAAGAAGAAGCTTCTCGAAAAGCAGAAAGAAGGCAAGAAGAAGATGCGGCAGTTCGGCAAGGTCGAAATCCCGCAGGAAGCCTTCATTGCTGCGCTTAAGATGGACAATGACTGACCTGGGGCACGGCCCCTGGACCCGGAATATTATCGTTTCTATTAAAAAAGCCGGAAGCAATCTGCTTCCGGCTTTTTTAATGCGCCTTCTGATAGGCTAATGTTTCTTCCTTGTTTAGCGGCTCGATCGTATCGACCATGCAGTGCATGGGAATAGCTGTCGTGATGTCGCCGGTTATATCGACATCGAGCGGCCCGCAGACGCGGGTGCTGCCACGATATTCCAGCTTGATCGCTTCGTTCTTCGTCATGCATGGACCGGTCATGTGCATGACCAGCGAATTGCCGCTGCGATCGACCAGAAGCAGGGTCTGGCGGTCGATCACAGTGGAGGTTTCCAGTGGTGATGAGACGCATTGCGCCGGCGCCACCGAACGGACACCGGGGTTGGGCGTCCGTTCAACGTGAGACGTGGCCGCGCAGCCGACGACCACGACGGCCAGAACCGCCGCCGGACCCGCCAGAATCAGTCTTGTGTTGCGCACCTTAATTATCCTTGTCCAGTAAGGCCGCGGCTTCGCGGGTTATCGGCTCAAAACTGTTGATCAGGCACTTCACCGGGCGCTCGCCGTTTTCCGACCGCAGGAGCATAGCGTCATGCGCCTGGCAAATCTGACTGGTGCCGTTAAATTCAAAGCCGATCTGCGAGAAATCGGTCATCGACTTGCAGGGGCCTCCGATATCCATTTTGTAGGGATTACCCCAGGTATCATAAACCAGCAGCGTATGGTCATCGACCACATGCTTGCGGCCGATATTGCGGCCTTCGAGGCATTTCGGCGCAACTTTTGCCTGCACCGACGCCTGATCACCGCCATCCGCGGGCGTGCCGGCACAGGCCGTCACGATCAGGCCACCAGCCATCAGGCCCGCGATTGCAAACCCCGCCATGTACATAGTCTTCGCCATCATCCTGCTCCCTCTGATTATTTGGGTTTGTCAGCCCTGGGCTTGACGCCATAGGCCGCCGCCTCTTCCGGCGTCAGGTGACGCACGGCCTGTATCGGGCAAGTCTTGAGCGGCCGGTCGCCCATGTCGCTGTAAACAATCTCACCATCGAACGGCCCGCAGATATCGTTCAGGCCGCTGCCGCGCGACTTGATACCAATACGGAAACTGGAATCCAGACCGATACAGGCCGGCGTCATGGTCAGTTCATAGGCTTCGTTCCAGTTGGAAATGATGATGACCTTGTCATCCTTTTCCGTTTGGAAACTGCGTACCTGCGAGGAATCGAAACAGGCCCTCGGGTCACGGGCGGGCCTGTTATCCGGCGCGGGCCGGCCGGCCGACGCCAGCGCCACACCGCCCACGGCCATGACACCGAGAGCGGCAGCGAAAAGGGCGGCGAAACAGGTCGACTTCTTCATGACAACACCTCTTACGACAAGGGATAGGCTCTCGAAGCTGAACGCAGAATGAACATATTGTTTATACGTCGCCCCGCGGCAAAAGGCGTCGCGGATCGAGCAAATTTTTTGCCGCACGCGGCAGGGCGGACGGTACGCCGATAATCTGATTTAGCAAGCCCCTGGCCAGTAGCGGCGCCAGGCAGAACCCACGCGCGCCCAGACCGGTCAACAGATAAATGCCTTCATCCGCCGCTCCCACGACCGGCAGGTAGTCGCGCGTCATGACCCGAATGGAGGCGCGGGACTGGAATGGACGGTCGGCTACACGGGCGGCACGCTCAGGCATGGCCCTGGCGAGGCTGTCGAGATTGCGCGCACGATCGGCCTCGCGCACATCATCCCCGCGATCTTCGCGTTCGTGGGTAGCGCCAAAAAGAAAGCCATCCGCCAGCGGAATAGCATAACCACCCCGGCTCAAGGCGCTTTTAAGCGGTACAGGATCGGTTACAATTTCGAGCTGTCCGCGCACCGGCCGCAGATCGTAGCGCATCCGATAATCCGCCAGATCGAAGATGCCGTCACCGCAAGCGAAGACGACGGCGTCATAGCCCGCATGAACCGCCCCCTCAGAGGTTTCAAGCCGCCAGCCTGCCTCTGTCAGGCCGTAGCCAGTGATCCGCGCCTGTATTACGGTTTTCTGCCCCAAAAGTGCCGACAGGATTTTAGCGGGCCTGACCCACAGGGCCGTATGGAGACCTATGCCCGAAGCCTGAGGTATATCCATTGCCTCTCCCGCAGCAAATAGACTCAGATCGCCTTCGGCGAAACCGGATTGCTTGGCAATCCGCTCAAAGCGCGAGGCGTCTTTTGGCGTGGCTTCGCATTGCCATACCCCCTCCCCCAGAATGGCCTGAGGGCACAATTGCCGATACAATGCCGCGGCGTAGGCGAAGGCATCGGCGAACAGCGCCGATATGTCATTGTCACCTGCATCCAGGCGCGGCGTCACCAGGGCGGCAGCATTACCGGATGCGCCGGCGCCAATGCCCTCGGCCTCGAAGAGATCGACGGCAAGGCCCAATTGCCGCGCTTCATGGACTAGCGCGCAGCCGGCAATACCGGCGCCAACAACCGCCAGCTTTTGAGGACGTGAAAGCGCCGGTGATGTTTCGCGGGCGCGCACCGCCTCCAGCCGTTCCCGCTTGCGCCCAAAGCCGGGACACTTCTCAACGGTGAAACCGGCCGCCTGGAGCCCTCGCCGCACGAAGCCCGCCACGGTGAAGGTGGCCAGACGCGCGCCCCCTTTGTCCGCTCGGCGACCAGGGCGAAGACATCATCCGCCCACATGTCGGGATTTAACGCCGGCGAAAAGCCATCGAGAAAGACGGCATCGGCCTTGCCCTCCCACGCCGTCAGGGCGGCGCGAACATCCATCAGCCCAAGCGTCAGGCTGACGCCCCATTGTGGGAAATTCATAAAATGGAAGCCGCGCCTTGGTTTTGGCCATTGCGCCAACAAAGCCTCGGCAAAGGGCTCCAGTTCGGGCCACGCCGCCAAAGCCTGGCCGGCATCGGCGGCGCTCATCAAGAAGCCCTCGACAGAAAAGATATGCAGATGTCCGCCGGCTGGCCGCGCCTCCGCCCACAGCGCCATGACGGCGGCGATATTCAACCCCGTGCCAAAGCCCAGTTCGAGCAGGGTAAAGTCACTTCGCCCGGCCCAGATATCCGGCATATGACAGCCCGCCAGAAAAACGGCGCGGGATTCGCTCAATCCATCCTGGAGCGAATAATAGATGTCGCCGAAGCGGCCGGATCGCGGCGCGCCATCTTCTGCGAAATAGAGTTCAGGGTCAGTCTGAGACATGCCCGCTTCTAGCCCAGGCAATAAAAAAGGGCCACCCAAAGGCGACCCTTTTCACATCAAATGCCCGAAGGCGAATGATTAGGAAGAAACGGCTTCCGAAGCGGCTTCCGAAGCCGGAGCCATTTCCGAAACGGCAGCGTCCGAAACGGCGGCTTCCGAAGAAGCGGCTTCTTCGGTCGGGGCCTTCGGGGTGCAGGCGGCGACGGACAGAGCAGCGCCGGCAACGGCAGCGATCAGAGCGATACGAACGATCTTGGAGGTCATGGATCTATTCCCTTTGATAGTTTGAAGGTACAGGACCATTCCTGAACCTATTGCCGAGGGTATTAGCACCCCCGTCAAATCTTGTAATTAGTGCGAAGCCGAAGCTTCGGCAGCGGCGGGCGAAGCGGCGACAGCGGCATCAACGGCAGCCGACGAATCGGTGGCATCGGCCGGAGCGGCTTCAGGCGCCATTTCCGAGGCAGCGCTCTCTTCAGTGGCAGCGGGCTTCTGGCAGGCGGCGACCGACAGGGCAGCGACGGCAGCAGCAGCGACCAGGGCGGTACGAACGATCTTGGAGGTCATGCGATCAGATCCTATTTTCTAAAATAGAGCGCCAGGAGCTGATACCCAGGCCCGAGCCTTTTCATACCTATTTTGACCGAGTCCCGCAAGAGTTTATTTCACAAAACTGTGATCACCTGCGTAACTAAATGCATCTTTTTCATCGAAAATGAGGTATTTTTGGCAAAAAACGATCACGTTAATCAGTATTAACGGAGAAACTGGCCAAAAATCGTGATCGTAAACCGGCGAATCGTGCCGCCCTGACAATATCCGCATTGCTTGTTGATGAAACCGAAACCCGCCTTTATGCCGCCGCGCCTTCGGCCGGGATATTATTGAGCGCTTCTTCCATTTCCAGGAAACTGGGTTGCAACTGCGAAGGAATGCTGCCGCGGCCGATTTCCACCGATATCTGCGCCGCATTGCCATGCAGGTGCGCCACAAGCACCGACTGGATAATCTTGTAGAAAGACGAATCCTCCTCGATGACACCGCTCATGCGGGCGGCGAACGGCCCGACCAGGCCATATGACAGCAGGATGCCGAGGAAGGTCCCGACCAGCGCGCCGCCGATCATGGAACCGAGAATTTCCGGCGGTTCGGTGATCGAGCCCATGGTCTTGACGACCCCCAGAACGGCGGCGACGATGCCGAGTGCCGGCAGGGCGTCGGACAGCGACTGCATGGCGTGGGCCGGATGCAGGGCCTCGTGGTGATGCTTTTCAAGCTGCTTTTCCATGGCATCCTCGACCTGGTGCGGGTCTTCGAGGTTCATGGTCATCATGCGCAGCGTATCGCAGATGAAATCTGTGGCGAAGTGATCCTTAACGATCTTGGGGAAACGGTTGAAAATCGTCGAATCGTGTGGCTTTTCGATATGACTTTCCAGCGCGATGACGCCCTTGGATTTCATCGTCTTGGTCAGCAGGAACAGCAGAGACAGCAGGTCGCGGTAATCGCTCGCCTTCCATTTCGTGCCGCCGAACACCTTCCCCATGCCGCCGCCCATGCCCTTCAGGGTGGTCACGCTATTGGAGATCAGGGTGGCGCCAATGGCGGCGCCGCCAATGGCCATCAGTTCGTGCGGCAGGGCGTGGAGAATCGGCGCCATATTGCCGCCGGAAATGATGTAGCTGCCGAACACCATGGCGAACAGGCAGACAATACCGATAATCTGAAACATTTAAAGGAACACCCAGCGACTCGTTTATGAGCCTGACTATGGTGACCAATCCTTAAAGGGGCGTTAGCCATTAACCGCGTTTTTTAACTTTTCGCAGCCCCGGTCATCTCGTTTCGGCGACGCCGCCGGTCATGACGACAAACTGGTTGGCCAGGTCAAAGCTGAGATAGCCATCCGCCGTCAGGTGGTTGGCCCTTTGCCATTCACGGATGGCGGAACGTGTGCCGACGCCGATCACGCCATCGATAACGCCGGGGTCGAATCCGGCGGCCTTGAGCGCTTCCTGCGATTTGAGGCGCTGATTGAGGCTGAGCGGCGGCTCGACCGGCCACGGTGTCACCGGCCCCGGCTTGCCGGCGATACCATCCGCCAGGAAACCGACCGCCAGGGCATAGGCGGTGGAATTATTGTACTTACGGATGACATAGTGGTTGGGCAGGGCGAGCCAGGCCGGCCCCTTCGCGCCCGAAGGCAGAAGGATCGTGGCCGGCTCCGACACTTCGGCCGGCTTCCAGTAGCCGCCATCGGCGCGCTTGACACCCAGCGCCGCCCATTCGGTCGGCGTCTTTTTCGCCGTTTCGGCCAGATAGTAGTCGAACCCGACCGGCAGCATGACCTCGACTGCCCACTCTTCGTCCGGCTTCCAGCCGGCTTTAGCCAGCAGGTTTGCCGATGAGGCCAGGGCATCGGAATCCGAGCCCCATATATCCACCTTGGCGTCATGATCACCGTCGACGCCAAGTGTCAGGTAATTATCCGGCAGGAACTGGGTCTGGCCCATCGCACCGGCCCACGAGCCTTTCAGCGTGTCGCGGCTGATGCCGGAATCGCGCAGGATCTTAAGGCAGGCGATCAGTTCACTTTCAGCCCAGTCACGGCGGCGGCCATTATAGGCCAGGGTCGCCAGGGCCGACACCACATCTATATTGCCCTGAACGCGGCCGAGATCGCTCTCCATGGTCCAGATGCCGCCCAGCACCTCGGCCGGCACGCCGGAGGTGCGCACGATCTCCGGCACATTGGGATTGGCATCCAGCCGCGCACGGGCCGCGGCGAAACGGGAATCGGTAACGGTCTGCCGGATATAGGAACTGGCCGGCTTGGAAAATTCCGGCTGCTGCGAATCGGATGACGTGACACTGGCCTGGGGGGTGACATTGCTCAGCACCTGGGCCGTGAACATCGGGTCGAAGCCCTGCCCGGCCGCTTTGGCGATAAAGCTTTGCTTCCAGTCATCAAAGGTCGCATTGGCCGGCAAGGGCGTTGTCGCAGCGGGCGCGGGCGTGGCCGCTTCACTGGCGGATGCGAAGGAAGACGAAGTGGCGGAAGCCTCGGGCACTGGCGGCGTTACGGGCGTCGGCGCCGGCTGCGGCGTGGCCGTGCTGCACGCGGTCAGAATGGCGAACAGGCTGATGTAACGTAACCGCATGGCATTTCCTCAACTTCTTGAATGGCCAGCTAACCTCATTGCGTTCGGCTTTCCAAGCCCTTAAAAGCCTCACTTTGTTGTCAGAATGATGTGAGAGGCCGGAAATTGCCCGATTTCGGCAAATCACCGTTGACAATTCCGGACCTCTCCCCTAGATACCCGCCCTCTAACGAAGTTGGCCCATGCGCGCGACCCGGTTGTGCTGCCCTGTTCCCGCTTCTTCGCATCTATTTTTAAGATCAGGTGAAAACCAATGAAAGTCCGCAGCTCGCTCAAGTCGCTCAAGGGTCGTCACCGCGATTGCAAGATCGTGCGCCGCAAGGGCATCGTCTATGTCATCAACAAGACCGATCCGCGCTTCAAGGCCAAGCAAGGCTAATCACGCTTCTGCGCCAATACATGCGAATAACGCTTAAGGCACACGCTTTAAGCGTTTTTTCGTGTCTGGCACTTGCCTTTTAATCCACAGGTCATCGGGACTTATCCTCAAGGCTACCGTTGAGAAGCTGATTCGCAACCGCTATGGTTAAACGAACCGCTTTTACAGGATATCCGCCATGGCCGACGACGCCCCCCCTCTCCTTCTCCGCCGATGATGTCATTTCCGGCGCCGCCCAAACCCGCCTTCGTACCATCATAGAGCGCATCGAACGCCTTGAAGAAGACAAGGCCGGCATCATGGGCGACATCAAGGAAGTCTACGACGAAGCCAAGGGCGAAGGCTTCGATGTCAAGATTCTGCGCAAGGTCGTTTCCTTGCGCAAGAAGGACAAGGTCAAGCGCGACGAGGAAGAAACCATCCTCGACCTCTATCTGACCGCGATCGGCGACCGCTAACCGCCTCATGCCAGAAAGTGGTCACCACTTTTTGGATAAACGTGAGGCGCAAACAATGCCTTGACGATACTCAAAGCCGTCCTCATGTTCACCGCATGAGGACGGCTTTTTCATGCGCGGCGAGACAGGATGGCATTTAAGACCCCCGCCAAAGCCATGACGCGATCGAAAGGGCTGCAAGCCAAAAAGCCCTTGCAGGCAAAGACGCAACTCGCAGCCAGGCCACTGGCGCCTGCAGACCAGATCAAGGCGCAGAAAAAAGCCATGCAGGCGTCCACGATCCGTGCGCTGGAAAAGGCGCGCCGGATTGCCGCCGAGCAGGGCGTCGAATTGTCCGAATGGGAGACCGACTTTATCGAAGGCGTCACCGAGCGGGTCAAGACCTATGGCCGGGCCTTTGCCGATCCTGACAAGGGCGCCATGAATGGCACATTATCTCTGCGCCAAGGCGTGAAGCTAAGGGAAATCCGCAAAAAAGCCCAAAAGGGCAAACAGGCTGCCCCGGAAGAGAACGAAAACGAATGATGCCCAACCGCCGCCATCTGCTTTCCGGCTTGACCGCCACCGCCCTCTTGCCGTTCCAGGCATTGGCGCAGGCCCGCCAGCGCAAGGAGGTACTGGTCTTCTATTATGGCTGGTACGGCACCAAAGCTCGTTCCGGCCAGGATATTCACTGGCTCAATCCCGATACGGCGCATGAACGCATTGCCGATGCGCCCAACTATCCGGTCGGCGGTCCCTATGACAGCCTCGATCCGGATGTGATTGCCCGTCAGATGGCGCAGATCAAGGCGGCCGGCATTACCGGACTGATCGTTTCCTGGTGGGGCCGGACCGACCGCACCAACGACCAGTTGCGACGGGTGCTCGATGCCGCCGGTGTGCAGGGGCTGAAGGTCACTGCCTATGTCGAGCAGGTGTCCAGCGCTGAAGGCGTGGCCGAGGATACGCTTTATCTTTATCGCACCTATGGCCACCATCCCGCCTGGCTGAAGCTCGATAACAAGCCGGTCATCATGTATTTCGACCGCCTGATGCAGAATATCGGCCTTGACGGCTGGCAGAAGGCGCGCACCCTGATCGAAAAGCAGGCGCCCAATGCCATCAGCTACATCGCTACCGCCAATACGCTGAAGGAAATCAAGGCCCGCAAAAGCGCTTTCGACGGTCTGCACATCTATTCGCAACAGTTCGAGGGCGCGGAAACCCGGTTTTTGCCGTCTTTGTGGCGCACAAAATACTACACGGACTGGGTCAGGGCCCAGAGCGGCGCCAAGGTCACCACCGCCACCATCCTGCCCGGCTTCGATGACCGCCTGCAACGGGACCGCAAGGGCAAGCGTCCGGTTATCAAACGTGAGAATGGCATGCCGTTCCGCGATTTGTGGAACGCCGCCATTGCCGCGAAGCCCGACTGGATCCTGATTGTCTCGTTCAACGAATGGCACGAGGCCAGCCAGATCGAGCCTTCCACCGCCTTCGGAATGCGCGAGTTGGAGACCTGCCGGCAGATGAGCGCCAAATTCCTCAGGTAATTTCCAAATCGCCAGATTTGGCCAGGGCAAAGTGCCCGCCGGCGCCGTTGCGCCGAGCCTCGCGGCGTCTGAGCGCATTAAAAAACATGACAAGGCTGTCACCTGTGCTAAACAAAACCCAACAAAATTATAACAGTTGGGAACGATGACACAGGATGCGAAGACCGCCGCCGCGCCGGGCTGGCTGGAAAAGATCAGCTATGGCTCAGGCGATTTCGGCTTCAATCTCTACTGGACAACCATCAGCGCCTTTCTGCTGATCTTCTATACCGACAGCTTCGGCCTCAATGCCGCCGCCGCCGGCACCATGCTGCTCACCACCAAGCTGGTCGATGCCTTCGCCGATCCGATCATGGGGGCCGTGGCCGACCGGACTCGCACCAAATGGGGTCGTTTCCGCCCCTGGCTTTTGTGGGCCGCCGTACCGCTGGCCGCTTCCGGCGTCCTGACCTTCACCACGCCCGATCTCGATTCCACAGCCAAGCTGGTCTACGCCTATGCCACATTCGCCCTGATGATGGTCATCTATTCGGTCATCAACATCCCTTACGGCGCGCTTTCCGGCGTTCTGACCAGCGAACCCCAGGCGCGCACCCAGCTCAACAGTTTCCGCTTTGTCGGCGGCTTCCTGGGCGGCACATTCGTCACCTATATGACCCCCAAGTTGGTCAAATATCTCGGTGGTGCAAATGAGGTGCTGGGTTGGCAACTGACCATGACGATCTACGGCATAATTGCCTGTGTCCTGTTCTTCACCCTGTTCCTGACAGCGCGCGAACGTGTCGAGCCGGTTATCGAGCAAAAGGTCAGCCCGTGGAAGGATATCGGCGATCTGCTGCAAAACCGCCCCTGGCTAATCATGTTCGTGCTGGCCCTGGTGGTCATGGTGACGATCAGCACGCGCATGGGCGCCAGCGCCTATTACATCAAATACTATGTCGGTCGCCCCGATCAGACGGGCCTGTTCCTGACCGTATATGGCGGCGCCCTGGCCGCCGGCTCGCTGATCACCCCCCCTGCTCACCCGCCTGATCGACAAGCGCCGGCTGCTGATCATTCTGATGGTGCTGGTGGGCGTCCTGTCCTCAGTTTTCGTATTCATCCCCAAAGACCAGATCGGCCTGATGTATGCTCTGCAAATTGCCATCGGCCTGTGCCTGGGGCCGAAATCGCCCCTAACCTTTTCGATGTATGCCGATTGCGCCGACTATAATGAATACAAGACCGGCCGCCGCGCCACCGCCATGACCTTCGCCGCCGCCACCTTCTCGCAGAAGCTGGGCGGCGCCCTGGCCTCATTTGTCATCGCCAGCGTCCTGGCCAGCCTGGGCTATGTCGCCAACCAGGCGCAGACCGGCGCCTCCCAGACCGGCATTGTCCTGCTGATCAGCGTAGTGCCCGGCGCCCTGGCCCTGCTGGCTGCCATCATCATGTGCTTCTATAACCTGACCGATAAACGCCTGGCCGAGATCCAGGCCGCTCTTGCCGAACGGAAAGCCCAATCGTGAGCCTAATAGACTTCTCCGCCGAACATTGCATTCTAACCAGCCCTACCGCCCTGCCGCTCGCCGCCGGCTTCCTGTGGAACCCGCACATGATGATCCACATGACGGCGCGCGGCTATGCCACAGCGCAGTTCATGCAGCCGGAGCCATCGAAATACGCCCGCGCGCAGATCATGGAGGCGAAGCACTTCATGCTGCCGGAACAGGGCACCTATGCCCATCATCCCGGCCGCTTTTTTTACGTCAAGGACCGCGAAACCGGCAGCCTGTTTTCTGCGCCCTATGAGCCGGTGCGCGCCCCGGTCGAGGCATTCGCCTTCGAGGTGACACCAACCGATATCCGCTGGACGGTCGATCGCCCCGGTCTGCGCGTGGAGATCACCCTCACCCTGCCGGTCGATGACGCCTGCGAGCTTTGGGAAGTGCGCCTGACCAACAGCGGCAAGCGTGACCGCAAGATCAGCTTCTACCCCGCCTTCCCGCTTGGCCTAATGAGCTGGATGAATCAGTCGGCGACCTATGATCCGGCGCTTGGCGGCATAATCGCCGACTGCGTAACGCCTTACCAGAAGATTGAAGATTACTTCAAAAACAAAGCACTAAAGGATAAGGTTATCCTGCTGAGTGAACGGGCGCCCCTGGCCTTCGAGACCCGCCAGGCGCGCTTTGAAGGCGAAGGCGGACTACATAAACCCGATGCCGTCACGGCCGCGCAGATGGCGGATGGCGTGGCGCTGTATGAAAATCCGATCGCGGCGATGCAGTTCGACCACGATCTGGCGAAAGACGAAAGCGTCAGCCACCGCTTTCTGTTCGCTCCGGCTTTCGATGAGGCCGAAATCGCCCGCCTGAAGTCGCTCTATCTCTCCGAAACCGGATTTGCGAAGGCCCGCGACGCCTATGCCGCCTATATGTCGGCCGGCGCGAAGGCGATCAATATTGATACGCCCGATCCGCATCTGGATGCCTTCGTCAACACCTGGCTGCCGCGCCAGGTCTATTATCATGGCGACACCAACCGGCTGAGTACCGATCCGCAGACACGCAACTTCCTGCAGGACGCCATCGGCAGCGTGTACGTCAAGCCCGAAACCGCCCGGAAAACCCTGCTCAAGGCGCTTTCACAACAGCACGCCAATGGCTCCATGCCCGATGGCATCCGCATGTATGACGGCGCCGAACTGAAATACATCAATACGGTGCCGCATACCGACCACAGCGTCTGGCTGGCCCTGCTGATGGAAGCCTATCTCGACGAGACCGACGACTACGCCGTGCTCGACGAATTGGTGACCGATAAGGAAACCGGCGAGGCCCGCACGGTACGCGACCGGATTTCCGCCGCCAATCAATGGTTGATCCAGGCGGTCGATCATCGCGGCCTCAACTTCATCGATCAGGGTGACTGGAACGACCCGATGAACATGGTCGGCTGGAAAGGCAAAGGGGTTTCCGGTTGGCTGTCCTTGGCCACGGCGCATTCGCTTCGCCTGTGGTCGCAGATCCTGGCGCGCGATAGCCGGGATGGCAGCGCCTTTGCCTGGGCCGCGAAGGCTTTCAATGAGGCCATGAATACGCACCTGTGGGATGGCGACTGGTACGGGCGCGGCATTACCGATGACGATGTGAAATTCGGCATCAAGGCCGATGTCGAGGGCCGCATCTATCTCAATCCGCAGAGCTTCGCCCTGATGAGCGGCGCGGCTGATGCCGGCAAGCAGCAGCGCATGGTGACCGCCATCGCCGACCAGATGGAGACGCCCTATGGCGTCGAAATGATCGCGCCGGCCTATACGCACATGCGCGAGGATGTCGGGCGACTGACGCAGAAATTCCCCGGCGTGGCCGAAAACGGCTCGGTCTATAACCACGCCGCCATCTTCTATATCTATTCATTGTATCAGGTGAATGAACCGGCAAAAGCCTTTGAACTGTTACGTAAAATGCTGACCGGTCCGAACGATGAAGATTACCTGCGACGCGGGCAGTTGCCTGTTTTCGTGCCCAACTATTACCGCGGCGCGCACCGCCAGCATCCGGAAGCCTCCGGCCGCTCATCGCACCTGTTCAATACCGGCACAGCATCGTGGCTTTATCGCAGCGTCATCGAAGGTCTGTTCGGTCTGAAAGGCAGCCGCGAGGGCCTGTGTATCCGGCCGCAACTGCCGGAGACCTGGCCATCGGCGCGCGTAACCCGGCACTTCCGGGGCGCGACATTCGAGATCAGGATCACACGCGGCACGCCCGGCCTAACGGTGGATGGACAGGCCATCCCCGGCGACACCCTTACCGATATCGTCGCCGGGAAAACCTATCATGTACAGGTCAGCGTTTAGGCCACCGCGCCGATAAAGACCGGGATCGATACGTCGATCTTCTGGTTTTTCGGCGTCAGAGTGCCATCGTCATTGACCGCGAACACGACAAGATCATTGCTCTTCTGGTGCGCCACCACCAGACGCTCTTGTGCTTCGTAAAGCGCAAAGAACCGCGGCCAGTTGCCGAGCGTCGGTGATATCTGGCGCAGGGTCAGGCGTCCGTCTGCGGCCACATCGAAAACAGCGATGCTGTTATGGCCGCGATTGGAGACATAAAGCCGGTCAGCGGCGGCATTCAGTGTGATATGGGCACAAAAACTCTCGCCCGTGAAACTCTCCGGCAGCGGGCGGATGGTCTGGATGGCTTCAAACCGGCCGTTCGCCGCCTTTTTCAGAGCAATAACCACGCTGCTCAGCTCCGTCACCAGAAAGGCGTGGACACCATCCGGATGGAAAGCCAGATGGCGCGGCCCGGCACCGCCCGGCGCATGGAATGCCTCGAACGCCTCCCCGACCTTGCCGCTGGCCGCGTCAAACCTGTAGCCGAGGATCTGGTCAGTGCCGAGATCGACGCTGTAAATGTGGTCGCCATGGAACTGAACCCAGTGGGCGTGCGGCCCTTCCTGACGGTCCTTGTTCGGGCCAGTGCCGGTGTTCTGGCGATTGACGGGCGGCTGTTCCAAAACGCCTCCCGCACCGATTTTGAAAACGACAATATTGCCTGAAGAGTAATTAGCCACGGCCAGATACCTGCCCGTCGGATCGACCGCCGCATAACAGGGGGCGGCGCCCTGGCTGGAGACCTCATAGCTTTGCATCCATGATTGATCATAGACACCGATGCGGCCGTCATCCTTTTCATTCAGCAAGTAATAGTGTTTCGAGGCCGGGCTGTAAGCCCCGAACGAGACATTTTCGATAGCCGGAATGGCGCTTCCCAATGTCCAGCTATCGGTCGCGGCTTTATAAGTCAGCGGATAGATGCCTTTCGCGCTATCTGAGCTATAGGTGCCGACAAACAGGTTCAAATCCGCCTCCTCTGCATGGGCCAGGGCCGGCATGAACAGGGTCGCCGTCGTACCGCCCAGGAACATCCTGCGATCAGGTGTAAAGGATGTGCGGGTCATGTCGTCCTCCTGAATTATGTATATGCACCCTAGTCGAGACTCTCCGCTTTACGCCAGCCCTTTTCGCGCCCGCACAACTCGCCTGATGCGCGAAAACACATTCCCGTCTTTCCACTTCATTAAGGGATAGGCGTAACAATGACCGGCATTAAGTACGCCCCTGGGCCCTGAGTATCCATGCCACCCATTTCCAGCGACAAGGCGGCCCTGCACGCCTACGAACCGATACGGATCAGAGAGATCGCCAGCTACAGCCTGGGCGATGCCGGTTTCAACCTGTACTGGGCACCGATGTCCGCTTTCCTGATGATCTATCTCAGCGATGTGGTGGGCCTGACCCTTGTCAGCATTTCCACTCTTCTGATCGCCATGCGCCTGGTCAGCGCCTTTGCTGATCCGGTATTCGGCGCCATCGCCGATCGCACCCGAACGACCTATGGCCGCTATCGCCCCTGGTTCCTGTGGCTCTGTCTGCCCCTGGCAGCTTCCGCCATCATGTTCTTTTCCATCACCAATGCGCCCGCGGAAGCGCGCCTGATTGGCGCCTATGTCGGCCTGATCCTGATGAACCTGATCTATACGGCGGCCAATACCGCCTATAACGCCCTGTCCGGCGTGATCACGCCCGATTCCGCCCAGCGCGAACTGATCATGAGTTCGCGCTTCGGTGCGGCCTTCCTCAGCGCTGTCTTCATTACCTGGATCACGCCAAGGTTCATCGATTGGGCCGGCCGCGGCAATGCGGCACTCGGTTGGCAATTCGTCATGACCATCTATGGCGTCATTGCCGTCGCCATCCTGGTCAACCTGTTCCTGCAAACGCACGAACGCTTTGCCTCCAACGCGCCTCCCAATGCCAACCCGCTGCTTGATGCCGCCGAACTGTTCAGGAACCGTCCGTGGGTAATCCTGTTCGGCCTGGCCGGCGTGGTGATGGCCGCTTCCATGCTGCGCACGTCGATATCGCCCTATTTCATGAAAACCTATGCCGGCCGTCCCGACCTGGTCGTCAGCTTCCTGATGACCTTTACCCTGGGTCTGGCTGCGGGTTCCGTCGGCGTGGCCTTCGTGACCCGCCTGATATCACGCCAGGCATCGATCGCCCTTATGCTGGGTCTTATTGCCCTGTCGGGGCTGGGCCTCTATCTCTGCGGACCGCACCAGATTCTCCTGATGTTTGCCCTGCAGGCGGTCAGCGGCGCCGCCTTTGGCTTCATCGGCACCCTGACCTTCGCCATGTATGCCGATACGGCTGATTTCAATGCCTGGAAAACCGGGCACCGCGCCACGGCCATGACCTATTCGATGATCATGTTCTCGAAAAAGGTCGGGGCGGCGGGCGCCGCCGCCTTTATCGGCTGGGCACTGGCGGGCTATGCCGCCAACCTGCCAGTCTCGCCACTTATACTGGACAATATTCGCCTGCTCATGGGGCTGGCCCCCGCCATTCTGGCCCTGGTCGGCATCGGCATTATCGCCCTGTATGACCTGACGCCGGAAAAGGTCGTCAAGCTTCAGGCGCAATTGCTGGGCGGCCTTGGCCGGTCAGAATCTAGCCAGCTTCCTTGACCAGGCCTTCGAGCCCGCAGTCACGCACCTTGCGGTAAAGCGTCGAACGGCCGATGCCCAGACGACGCGCCACTTCCGACATATGGCCGGCATAGACGCCGATGGCGTGCTCGATCAGGTCGCGTTCGATATCTTCCAGCTTGCGCAGGTGACCGGCCTCATCAAGGATGCGTACCGGCGCATCATGCAGCGCGTCCTGGTCATCGGGCATATGTACGACCGTGGAGAGCGTCATTGGCTCCATGACGGGCATGGGCGCCACCTGGCCGCTGATCGCCGGGAAGTCGAAGGCCTGCAGATGCGGACTGTCAGCCAGGACAATGGCGCGATAGACGGTATTTTCAAGCTGGCGGACATTGCCCGGCCAGTCATAGGCGCACAAAAGCTGCATGGCCTCAGCGGATACGCCGCTGATGCGCTTGCCTTCTTCCACGTTAAAGCGGCGGATGAAGTGATCGATCAGTGCCGGAATATCGTCACGACGTTCACGTAAAGAGGGCGCTTCGATCGGGAAGACATTGAGACGATAGAACAAATCCTCGCGGAAGGCACCTGCCTTGACCTGGTCGGCCAGGTTGCGGTTGGTCGCCGAAATGATGCGGACATCGACCTTGACCGGCCGCTTGGAGCCGACCGGATCGATCTCGCCTTCCTGCAGGGCACGCAGCAGCTTGACCTGCATGTCGAGTGGCAATTCGCCGACCTCATCGAGGAACAGGGTGCCGCCATTGGCTTCCTGGAACTTGCCGAGATGCTTGTCCGAAGCGCCCGTGAAAGAACCCTTTTCGTGGCCGAACAGGATGGATTCAACCAGGTTTTCCGGCAAGGCGCCGCAGTTAACCGCCACGAACGGCTTGCCGGCACGCTCACTTGAGCCCTGGATGGCGCGGGCGATCAGTTCCTTGCCGACGCCGCTTTCACCAAGGATCAGCACGGGAATGGACGATTTAGCGGCGCGTTCGCCCAGGCGACGCACCAGCGCCATCGGACCGGACGTGCCGATCAGGTCATCAAAGGAAATACGGTTGGCCGTATGCTTTTTCAGGCGCGCCACCTCGGCGACCATATCGCCCATTTGCAGCGCATTGCGCACGCTGACCAGAATGCGTTCGGGAGAGGCCGGTTTGATGAAAAAGTCCTGGGCCCCGGCCTGCATGGCCTTGACCACGGTATCGATGCCGCCGGAAGCGGTCAGCACAACCACCGGCGTGCGGATGCCGGCGGCGCGGATTTCCTTGAGGGTATCGATGCCGGACTGGCCGGGCATGACCAGATCGAGAATAACCGCGTCGATACCGGAATTCTGCGACAGGCGCTCATAGGCTTGCGCGCCGTTTTCCGCATGAAGCACCGAGAATCCTTCGCGCTCCAGGACCGCCTGTATCAGGCGGCGCTGCGTCGGATCATCGTCACAGATCAGGATCGTTTTCGCCATATCAATATCCACCATCGTTCTGATTGGGCTGTGCCGGCATTTCCGGACACGGCTTATTTTGGGACAAACCTACCCCTCCCAGGTGAAAATCAGGTGTAGACCTATAGTTAATGTCCCGTTTTCGCACCGCCCTGTTCTCTTCCCTGCATGGCGCTTCTTAGAAATTGCGCGAGCCCCCTCGATTTTTCCTGGCTTTATCGCTATGTCCCATCCCATGAACACACATGCCCCCCTCGCCGCTGATACCCTCCCAATCTGGGATCTGTCTGACCTTTATTCAGGACCGGAAGATCCTAAAATCGCTGAAGATTTCGCGCGAGGGGAGAAAAGCGTCAGGGAACTGGCGAAGCTTCAGGGGCAGTTCGTTTCGGCGCGTGCCAATCCGGAACGCCTCGGCCTGCTGATCGATCAGGCTGCCGGCCTGTATGAGAAGGCGATGGACGACATGGGCGGCGCCCTGGCCTATGCGACGCTGGCCTCCACCATTGACCGCGAGAATGCCCGCATCGCCAAGATGCAGTCCGATCTCGGCACCCAGGCCGCGATGATCTCGGCGGACAGTCTGTTCCTGTCGCTGGAACTTAATCAGCTCGAAGACTGGGAAATCGAGAACGCGCTGAAAGCGACCCCCAAGGCCCAGCGCTGGCGGCCGTGGCTGCGTCGTATACGCGCCAGCCGCCCACACGAACTGACGCCCGATCTCGAACGCCTGATGCTGGAGCGGATGCCGGCGGTGGGGCAGTGGACGCGCCTGTTCGATGAAACCCTGACTCGCCTGCGGGCCAAGGTCGGAAAAGAAAGCCTCACGCTCAATGAAGCCCTCACGCGCCTGTCGGCCCCACAAGCCCCTGTGCGCAAGGCCGCGGCGCAAGCCTTAAGCGTGGCTCTGAAAGAAAACGCGCCTGTGCTGGCGCTGGCGCTCAATACCCTGGCCTTTGAAAAGCAGGTTGAAGACCGTTGGCGCAAGTACGAAGATCCGGCCGCCTCGCGCCACCTGGCTAATGAGGTAGACAAGGACGCGGTTGACGCCATGGCAGAGGCCGTATCGGAATCCTATGTCAACCTGTCGCACCGCTATTATAAGATTAAGGCTAAGGTGCTTGGCAAAAAACAGCTCGACTACTGGGACCGCAATGCGCCCCTCACCCAGGATGTGCAAAAACTCTACACCTGGGCCGAAGCGAAAAAGATTGTGCTAGACAGCTTCGCCCAGATGGGTCCGGAATTCGCCGAACGCGCCGAGCGTTTCTTCGATCAACCGTGGATCGACGCCGCCCCGCGCCCCGGAAAATCCTCCGGGGCCTACGCTCATCCGGTGACCGCCAACCGCCATCCCTACGTCATGCTGAACTTCACCGGCGACCGCCGTGAAGTCCTGACCCCCGCACACGAACTGGGCCACGCCGTCCACCAGACCCTGTGCCAGCCGCTCGGCTCCATATTGGCCGACACGCCCCTGACCCTGGCCGAGACGGCCTCCATCTTCGCCGAGGGACTGGTGTTCGAGCATCTGGTCGCCACGGCCTCGCTGGAAGAAAAGAAGGCACTTCTGGCCGGCAAGATCGAGGACGGTCTCAACTCGGTCATCCGCCAGATCGCCTTCCACCGCTTTGAAGAGAAATTCCACGCCGCCCGTTTGGAGGGTGAAGTCGCGCTCGACCAGATCAACGCCCTGTGGTTGGAAGTCATGGGCGAATCCCCGGGGCCGGCCATCAGGCTGAATGACGGCTATGAGGTATACTGGGCCTATGTCAGCCACTTCGTCCATTCGCCCTTTTATGTTTATGCCTATGCCTTTGGCGACCTGCTGGTCTCGGCTCTGATGGAAAAGCGCCGCGAGAACCCCGCCGCCTTCACGCCGCTTTACCGCGAATTGCTGGCTGGCGGCGGCACGAAAACCTATGTCGAGGCCCTGGCGCCCTTCGGCATGAACCCGCGCGAGAAAAGCTTCTGGAAAATGGGCTGCGCCCGTCTGGAAGGCTTGATCGAAGCTTTCGAGGCATTAGTGTAAATGGATGACAAGACCTTCCAGACAAAAATGAAAATTGCCTGGAAGGGCTGATCGAAGCTTTCGAAGCCCTGGTTTAAGCGTCATTTCGCCCCATTGACCAAACGGGCGGGCTTTTGTAAGACCGATACAGGAAACACTGTTTGCAGGGACACATCACCTGCCCGTTAAAGGATATGAGCATGGCCGACCATCACGACGATTCCGATTACGTACACGGCCATATGGATGTCCATCAGCAACAGCACTCTTATGAACTATTCGCCAGCCTGACCAAGTGGGTCAGCCTGCACCTCGCTGTCGTGCTGGTTTTCCTCGTCATTCTCACCTGCACCCAGATGGGCTGGCTGACCGCTCTGATCGCCGCTATCGTTGTGGCTGCTCTTGGCTGGTTCATGCTGAAAAAGAAACCTGACGCGGCCCATTAGGATGCGAGGGTGTCATGATCAACCTGACACCCAAGCAGGAAGCTTACTTTGAGGCCCTTACCGCCAGCCTTGAACGCGACACGGGAAAGTCTCTGGCATCGTGGATAGATCTCGTCCGCGACGAATGCCCCGAAGCAACAAGACAGGGCCGCGCACTCTGGCTTAAAGCCCACCACGGCCTGAGCCAGACGCGCATCCGTCAGATCCTCAATGAATTCCTGCCCCCCGACGCCGGCTGGACCAATCCCGAAGCCCTGCGCACCGCCCTTTGGAAAACGCCGGCTTCCCTCGCCCTGCTGACCGCTTTCGAATCGCTGATCGCACATTTGCCGGATGTCGTGCCGACGCAGAGGAAAGGCTACAGCGCCTTCAGCCGCGATTACCAGTTCGCCGCCCTGAAGCCCGTAAAAGGCGGGGTCCGCATCGGCCTGGCCCTGCCGGTGGAGAGCGATTCGCGCCTAGTGCCGGCACACCGGGAAAAGTGGTCCGAACGTTTGCAGTCAAGCCTTATCGTGACATCGACTACCGCCATTTCCCGCCTAATGCCGCTTGTGAAGCGCGCGCACAAGAATTCATGACACCGGTGGCAATTTAGTGTAGGTAACGATTAGCACGATCAGAAATCGCGTAACGAGGCTTTGACTCGACGGTCGTTTGACCCTAACAAACAGAGTAACGAAGTTACGATTTCAGGTCGCAACCTATACAATTACGCAGTCGTTCAGAGGGAAACACAGTGGGCCTAACCCTTGCCGTCACCACAGAACAAACCGCCGGGGAAACCCGCGTCGCCGCCACGCCGGATACGGTGAAAAAATGGACCGCTGCCGGCCTGACCGTCAATGTCCAGTCTGGGGCGGGTCTCGGCGCCTCGATCACTGACGACGCCTATACGGCGGCCGGCGCCACGATCGTCAAGACGGCAAAGGATGCGCTCAAGGTGGCCGATATTGTGCTCAAGGTGCGCGGCCCGGCCAAGGACGAGATCGCCGCATTGAAAGCCGGCGCCATCGTCGTCGCTACGCTCGATCCCTACCGCGAAACCGAAACGCTGAACGCCCTGGCCGCCAAGGGCACCTCCGCCTATGCCATGGAATTTGTGCCGCGCATCACGCGCGCACAGGTTATGGACGTGTTGTCGTCCCAGGCTAATCTCGCCGGCTATCGCGCCGTCATCGAAGCCGCCAATGCCTATGGCAAGGCGTTCCCGATGATGATGACCGCCGCCGGCACGGTGGCGCCTGCAAAAGCCTTCATCATGGGCGTCGGGGTCGCCGGTTTGCAGGCCATCGCCACGGCTCGCCGTCTGGGCGCGGTGGTCACCGCCACGGATGTCCGGCCCGCTACCAAGGAACAGGTGGAATCCCTGGGCGCCAAGTTCCCGGCCGTCGAAGACGAAGAGTTCAAAAACGCTCAGACCGCCGGCGGCTATGCCAAGGAAATGTCGGCGGAATACAAGGCCAAACAAGCGGCGCTGACCGCCTCGCACATCGCCAAGCAGGACATCGTCATCACCACGGCGCTGATTCCCGGCCGGCAGGCGCCGATTCTGGTGACCAAGGAGATGGTGGCCAGTATGAAGCCAGGCTCCGTGCTGATCGATCTTGCCGCGCCTCAGGGCGGCAATGTCGAGGGCTGCGTCGCCGACAAGGTGGTGGATGTGAATGGCGTCAGGATCATCGGTTTCTCCAACATCGTCGCCAGCATTGCCGCCGATGCCTCGGCGCTCTATGCCAAGAACCTGCAAGCCTTTGTCGGCCTGCTGATCGACAAGGACGGCAATCTCGCGCCAGACGGCGAAGACGAAATCCTCAAGGCCGCTCTGGTTACGTCCGGCGGCGCCATCGTCCACCCCAATCTGAAGGGCGCCTGATGGCCATAGATTATGAACAGCAGGCCGCTGACTGGTATGAGGCGTGGAATTCGCGCGACGCCCAAAATATCTGCGATCTCTATGCCGATGATCTGGTCTTCACCTCGCCTTTCATTCGCAAGCTCGGCCTGTCCGAAGACGGCGCCCTGACCGATATTCAGGCTTTTTATGCTTATGTTTCCAATATGTTGCCGCGCATACCGAACCTTAAATTTGAACCGGTCGCCAATTGCATCGGCGTAAGCGGACATACCCTCGTCTATCGCAACCAGTCGAGCCATATCGTCACCGAGACCTTTGAATATGATGACCAGGGGTTGATCCGCCTGGCAAATGCGGCGTTTTCGACCGCCCCGATCAAGAGGAAAAACTATGGAAGCCGTTGATCCCACCATCTTCCGCCTGGCCATCTTCGTGCTGGCCATTTTTGTCGGCTACTACGTTGTCTGGAGCGTGACACCCGCCCTGCATACACCGCTGATGGCGGTCACCAACGCCATTTCCTCGGTCATCATCGTCGGCGCCCTGATCGCCGCCGCCGCTCATGCCGATGGCGCCGGTATCGGCGTCTGGGTGTCGAAAGGTGCCGGCGGCATCGCCTCTGCCCTGGCCGCGGTCAATATCTTCGGCGGCTTCATGGTCACGCGCCGGATGCTGGCCATGTACAAGAAAAAAAGAAAGAAAGTGGAGGGCAAGTAAATGGATTTCGCCAATATTTCCGCCCTCGCCTATCTTGTTTCGGGCGTCCTGTTCATCCTTGCCCTGCGCGGTCTTTCGTCTCCGGAAACCAGCCGTAAAGGCAATCTCTACGGAATGGTCGGCATGGCTATCGCCATCGGCGTCACCCTGCTGTCGCTGCTTGGCAAGGGCGACCTGGATCCGGTCACCATCGTCATCATCCTGTGCGGCATCGCCGTCGGCGGCATTGTCGGCATGACCATCGCGCAGAAGGTCTCCATGACGTCCATGCCGCAGCTCGTGGCAGCCTTCCACTCGCTCGTCGGCATGGCCGCCTGCATGGTCGCCATCGGCGCACTCTACGCCCCGCAGGCCTTCGGCATCGATGACGGCGCCGGCGGCATCAAGGCGCAATCATTGATCGAACTGTCGCTTGGCGTGGCCATCGGCGCCATCACCTTCACCGGTTCGGTCATCGCGTTTGCCAAGCTCAACGGCAACATGTCCGGCGCCCCGATCATCCTGCCGGCCCGCCATCTGATCAATATTGCGTTCGGCGTTGCTGTCGTAGTGCTGATCGTGACCCTGATTGTCACCCACGGCCTAGCCACCTGGGCCTTCTGGGGCATTTTCATCCGGCTCTCGTGCTCGGCATCACCCTGATCATCCCCATCGGGGGCGCCGACATGCCGGTGGTCGTCTCCATGCTCAACTCCTATTCGGGTTGGGCCGCGGCAGCGCTTGGCTTCACGCTGGAAAACATCGCCCTGATCATCACCGGCGCCCTGGTCGGCTCCTCCGGCGCCATCCTTAGCTACATCATGTGCAAGGGCATGAACCGCAACTTCTTCAGCGTCATCATGGGCGGCTTCGGCGGGGATACCGCGGCGGCCGGCGGCGGAGCGGTCGAAACACGCCCGGTCAAACAGGGTTCGGCCGACGATGCCGCCTTCATCATGAAGAACGCTTCCAAGGTCATCATCGTCCCCGGCTACGGTATGGCGGTGGCCCAGGCCCAGCACGCCTTGCGCGAAATGGCCGACAAGCTGAAGGAAGAAGGCGTGGAAGTGAAATACGCCATCCACCCGGTCGCCGGACGGATGCCGGGCCACATGAACGTCCTGCTGGCCGAAGCCAATGTGCCTTATGATGAGGTGTTTGAACTGGAGGACATTAACAGCGAGTTTGCGACCGCTGATGTGGCCTTCGTCATCGGCGCCAATGACGTCACCAATCCGGCGGCCAAGACTGATCCCTCCTCGGCCATCTTCGGAATGCCGATTCTGGAAGTGGAGAAGGCGCGCACGATCCTCTTCATCAAGCGCGGCATGTCGGCGGGCTATGCCGGCGTCGAAAACGAGCTGTTCTTCAAGGACAATACCATGATGCTCTTTGGCGACGCCAAGAAGATGGTCGAAGGGATAGTGAAGGGGCTTTAAGAAGAGCCCCCTCGCTCCCTGAATGACCAGCGCCTCTTCGTCATCCGGCAGAGAGGCGTTTCCATTCAGATACGGTTCAGCCTTAATTTTTTACAATGCCGTCCGTTATGATAGGTTCATAACAAAACTGTAGTGATGGTGATTATGTTGAAGCTGATGAAATCCGTGTCGAAATCTTCTGCCGCATTGCTGGCCCTTGGCCTCCTGAGCGCCCCTGGCCTCGCCTGTTCTGGCGCAGACCACGACCAATGGAATCACGACGCAGGAAGCCTCCGCCTCGGATGCCTTTCCGGGCCTCAAAGGTTTCCTCAACCTGCCGGCGGCCGATCGCAGCCAGATCAATGTCTATTATGCCGTGCGCATCAAACACGCCGATCCCGCTGCGGTAAAAATCATCATGATGCATAACGGCCAGAGCCAGCCGCTGCACGTCGGCCCTGATGGCCGCATCACGCCTTTGCCGACCCGCGACCAGTTGAATGGCGGCGCCAAAATAAGGATCAGCGGTCCCGCCAGCGGCAGCTATGCCATGAAGCTGCACGTCTTCTCACCCCAGCCGAATGGAAAAACCTATGATGCCGCCGGACTCGCCACCGGCGTCAGACAGGCCAATTCGGCCATGGGCAAGATCGCCGGTGCCCTGGCCCTGATGCTGCCCAAGCTCGATCGTGTCTATTTTGTCGGCGGTGGCAATGGTGAGGCGGAATTCGCGGGCGGCCAGAAGAAGGCCCTGCCAAGGACGACCTCAGCCGGCGAATATCCGGCTGGCACGCCCTATTTCGTGCCGGGGCAGATGAACGGCGCCACCCGCCTGACTTTCAGCAATGCGGTCATCCTGGCGCATTACGACAATCCGCCAAAGTAAGATTGATCGCCGGAGCGTGTTAAATCTCGGCCTGCTGTGAGGATTTAACCGCCTTCTGCGCCGTCATATACATCCCCAGCCAGCCACTGGCAAAAGCGCATATCCCTACGATAATCGGGCACAGGATGAACAGGGTCGTCGTGTTCGGCAGGTGCAAGAGGTCGATCCAGAAATAGGCCGTCAGCAGTATTCCCGTCAGCCAGGCAGGAAACTGCCCGACCTTGCCAAGCAGGGTGGCGAAATAACCGCCGACCAGCGCACCCACAGCCCAGGTCATCGGGATAATGATAAAGACCTGTCCGGCCACCGTTTTCATCAGTTCGGCCTTCTGCTCGGCATCGACCATGTAGATGCCCGGCGGAAACGGAAAGAGCTGATCGAGCACATATTTGGCGATCGTATAGACCAGCATACCCAGAAGCAGGCCAGACAGCACGACCAGGACGACGACAAGCGTCTGGCGCGTCTTGCCATCATCCCACTCGCTGATCCAGTCCTGAAAGCGACCGGTGAACGACGATTTGGCCATAATGGATACCCCTCATCCCTGTTACAAGACACATTGATGTCCCGATCAGGCCATCCGGTCAATGCCTTATTATTAACACAATCCGGACGGGCCTGACAAATGCCGGTTTAGAGACTTCAGCCGCCGGCCACCGGACGCGGCTTCCCGTTGTCATCAATGGCCACGAAGGTGAAAATCGCTTCGGTCACGCGCACCTTGTCCTCGCCCTCGCGTGGCCGGCGATAGGCGTCAACCTTCATCTTCATCGAGGTCCGGCCAACCGATATGACCTTGGCATAGACCGTGACCTCGTCCCCCACCTGCACTGGCGTCAGAAAAACCATGCCATCGACCGCGATCGTGGCAACACGCCCCTTTGACAGGCGCGCGGCGATATTGCCGGCCGCGAGGTCCATCTGCGACATCAGCCAGCCGCCGAAGATATCACCCGACGGATTGGTATCGGCCGGCATGGCGGTGGTCAGTATGCCGAGGTCTGCCGGGTCGGGCTGTTCGGAATGATCGTGGGGGCTGTTGGCCATGAAAATATCTCCTGCGGCACAGGCAGCAAAAAGCGCTGAAAGCCGGGCCTTCAGCGCTTTAAAACATTATGCCTGTCCGTTCAAAGCTCTAAACGGACAAATAAACTAGGCGCGGACCGGACGCGGCGTGGCGGGGGCACCGCCTTCACGTTGCAGGCGCTTGCGGGCCAGCTTGCGGGCGCGGCGAACGGCTTCTGCCTGCTGGCGGGCGCGCTTTTCGGAGGGCTTTTCGTAATGTACGTGACGCTTCATTTCGCGGAAGGAACCTTCGCGCTGCATCTTCTTCTTCAGGGCCTTCAGGGCCTGGTCGACATTGTTGTCACGGACGAAAATCTGTACCAAAAGGTATCTCTCCATTCAGGGTTCGAGGGCCAGTGAGGACATGCGCCAGATATTCCGGCAGCGGCCCCTCGGCCAATTGTGAAAAAGAAACTTACGCCCGCAAACCAGAGGCGTGCAGGAAGATCGGCCTTGCCCATACATGAGGCGAACTGCCTTGTCCAGACAAAGCCCGCTTCAAAAGGGGTTTTTGATCGCTTTTTTGCCGATTTCCTGAGGAACTGCGACCTTTGCGACCTTCGCAGATGCGACATTTTGTTGCCGTCATGACCGACTTCCCCCCTTGGCGGGAAGCCCGGCAACGCCTATTGTAACAACATGACCCTATCCGCGCCTCTTTCCGGTCTCAAGGCCGCCAGATCCCGTCTGGCAAAGGCCGTGGCCGCCTTTGTGCCCGAACTCGGCCTGAACCGCCAGAGCGTGGAAGCCGGGGCGCGCAGCTTAGGCATCAGCGAAGGCGAGCGCGACCTGATCGCCCCGCACGGCGCCGCCGATATCGCCGCCATCCTTTGGCGCGATCATGATGAGGTTTTGCTTCACCCGGAAATGGCCGAATCGCTGGCCGGCATGAAAATTCGTGAAAAGATTGGATATCTGCTCAATCTGCGTCTTGACGAGGCCGCGAAGGACGAAAAACTGGCCCGACGCCTGATGGGCTATTTCGCCCTGCCCCTTCATGCCGCGCTCTATCATCGCCTGCTATGGCAGACCGCCGATATTATCTGGCGCCTGGCCGGCGACACGGCGCTGGACGAAAACCACTACTCCAAACGCATGATCGTTTCCGGCATTATCACCACCGCCATGATGACCCGCCTGTCGCGCGGCCGGGAAGCCCAAATCGAACAGATCGACCGCAATATCGAGCAGGTCATGCAGTTTGAAAAGTTCAAGGCAAAGCTGCCGGTCAAGCCGGAAGACCTGGTCCTGAACCTGGCCAAAACGCTCGGGCGCCTGCGTTTCGGCCAGCCGGCAAGCGTCACATGACAGCCTTGCGCGCCCTGCTCGCCTGTGTCTGGCTGCTGTTCTCTCTGACGGCAACCATCGCACCGCCGGCAACGGCCAAAGACATGCCCAGCGACATGTCGTGCCATATGGATCATATGGAAATGACCGGCAAGCCGGCACCGCGTCATAAGCCGGATACGCCTGCGGCGCCGCAAACCGTCATGCCCTGTTGCAGCCAGCCTGTGCTCGCCGCGGATGCCGAACCGGTTGCGCTTCTCTCGCGCCCCTGTGAACCGGCCCGGTTGACACCCGCTATTGCCCGGCCGCTCGCCAACCTGCCTGCCCGTCTGGAGCCGCGTCCGCCGAAAATCGTTTGATGGAATAACCCTTTCCCATCAAATATTTTCAGGAGACAGCTTATGTCTTATCTAAAGTCGACAACCGCCCTGGCGGTGCTTTTTGCGTTGTCCGCCGCGTCAGCTTACGCCCAAAATACAACTAAAATGAACATGTCCACCATGGATATGCCGGCACAAACCGCCGAGCCTGATCATGGGGCAGACCACACACAGGATCAGAAGCCCCCCGCCACCTCGCCCCAAACCATGGACCATGACATGTCCGGCATGGATATGTCTGGCATGGATATGTCTGGCATGGATATGTCGCATATGGACCATATGAACATGTCCGGTTCGGGCTCCGGCTGGCAGGTCATGTCACATGCCGTGCTGAACTTTGTGTCCGACAATCAGGAAGGCCCGCGCGGCGAATCGAAAAACTTCGCCGAAGGCATGGTCATGATCATGGCGTCCCGCAAACTCGACGACCGCAATGACCTTGATCTCAATCTGATGCTGTCGCCCGATGCCTTCATGGGCAAAGGCGGCTATCCCTTGCTGCTGCAAACCGGCGAAACCGCCGATGGCGTGCATCATCTGGTCGATGCCCAGCACCCGCACGACCTCTTCATGGGGGCTACCGCCAAACTGACGCACCGCTTCGATGGCGACACCAAAGCCTTCGTCCTCATCGGCTGGCCGGGTGAATTTGGCTTCGGTCCGACCGCCTTCATGCACCGTGCCTCCGGTGAAAACTTCCCGACCGCGCCGATCACCCATCACTGGCTCGATTCCGGCCACATCACCATGGGCGTGGTCACCGCCGGCCTCGCCAGGGCCCGCTTCAGCTTGAGGTGACGCAGTTTACCGGCCGCGAACCGGATCAGTACCGCTTCAACCTCGATACCCCGAAGCTGGATTCCACGGCCATTCGCCTCACCTGGCAGATCAATGACAGCCTGTCAGCGCAAGCCTCCTGGGCCCATCAGGTCAGCCCCGAGCAACTCGCGCCGGATGAAGACCTGCAACGGCGATCGGTGAGCTTCGATTACACTCACGCCTTCAAGGCCGGAACGCTTTATTCGACCCTGGCCTGGGGCCGGAAGGAGATCGACCACGGGCATTCCAGTTGCACTACCGCTCCGCTGCTTGAGTGCGGGAAAAAGCCTTCCGACGGATATCTGTTCGAGAACACCTTCAGGTTCAACGATAAATGGATGGCATTGGGCCGTTATGAGCGCGTCTATAATGACGAACTGGTCCATGACGGCGCTTACTGGGTGGCTAAGACCGAGATCGGCGCCATCCGTACCTTCGACCTGGGACACGACATGACGCTCGGCCTGGGGCTTGTCCGCCAATTCAATACTGTGCCGGATACCTTGAAACCGGTCTATGGCGATCATCCCAACGGTACGGTCGGCTTCCTGCAGCTCAAGATCCACCCGATGTCTGGCTCAATGACTGGCCCAATGACTGGCATGAAGATGTAACGAAAAACCCCGCCGGAGATGTCTCCGGCGGGGCTTGATTATCGCGGCTGGTCAGGCTCAGGCGGTCAGTTCGGCCTTTGCCTTGAGACCTTCCAGGCCCGGCGCGGTCGAGGTGATATTGACCTCGGAAATGACATATTCCGAGACGCCGTTGGTATGAAACGGATCGCGGCGCAGCATGGCCTCGACCACTTCACGGTCGCCCTCCGCCAGGATCATGCCGCCGGTGCGCGGTACGCGGCGGCCAGCGGCCAGAAACAGGCCGTTGGCATAGCCTTCCTTGAGCCACGCCATATGGGCTTCGAGATGGCGGTCAACTTCATCATTGGGGACCGTATAGGTCAGGGTGACAATAAACATGGTAATTCCTTTAGCTGGGGAGAGCCTTGCAAAGAGATTGGCGGACCGGACGATCAAATGTCAATTCGCAACTGCAAAAAGTGTGCCTGGCGCGACTAAGCCTTGATGCGGTTGATATGTCCCATTTTGCGTCCGGGGCGGGGCTCGTCCTTGCCATAGACATAGAGGCGTGACTGCGGTTCGGCGGCCAGGGTCGGCCAGTCGAGTATATCCGGCCCCAGCAGATTGGTCATTTCAACCGTGCAGCGGGCTGTGGTATCGCCCAGTGGCCAGCCGACCACGGCGCGGATATGCTGCTCGAACTGGTCGCACAGGCAGCCATCCTGGGTCCAGTGACCGGAATTATGCACGCGCGGCGCAATCTCATTGAGCAGCAATTCATCACCCGGCAGAACAAACAGTTCCACCGCCAGGACGCCGACATAGTCAAGTCCCTCCAGCACCTTGCGGGCAATCTCATGCGCCGCAGCGGTCACGGCATCGGAGACCTGCGCTGGCGCCAGGGTGGTCGAGAGGATGCCGCCGACATGGTGGTTTTCGCCGATCGGGAAGGTCTTGATCTCGCCGTTCCAGCCGCGTGCCGCCACCACCGAAATCTCGCGCGTAAAGCTGGCCTTTGATTCAAGGATCGACGGACGGCCATTCAGGCTGTCATAGGCAGCGGGCGCCTCTTCCAGGCTTTTGATCCACACCTGCCCCTTGCCGTCATAGCCTTCGCGGCGCGTTTTCAGAAGGGCCGGCAAACCGGATTTGGCTAGCGCGTCCTGCAGCTCCTCCAGGCTGTTGATTTCATAGAAATCGACAGTGCCGATTCCGGCTTCACGCGCGAAGCTCTTTTCCAGCACGCGGTCCTGGGTGATGCGCAGCGCCTTGGAGGACGGCGCCACAACGGCGCCCCTGCCGGTCAGGAAATCAAGACTGGCGGCGGGAACATTTTCGAACTCGAAGGTGATGACATCGCAACTTTCGGCCAGACGGGCCAGAACGGCCTCGTCGGTATAGGCCGCCACTTTGGAGGCCAGCGACACCTGGGCGGCGGGTGAGCCGGCATCCGGGCCAAAGGTCACCACCTTGAAACCAAGCCGCGAGGCGGCCTGCGAAAGCATCCGCCCGAGTTGGCCGTCACCGAGAATACCGATCGTGCTGCCAAGCGGCAGAGGTTCTTTTAGCATATCAATCTTCTACTGTATCCGGAACGCTGTCGGTCTGCGCCTGGCGCAGGGCTTCTATGCGCTCAGCCAAAGCCGGATCGTTCAGCGCCAGGATCTGCGCCGCCAGAAGGCCGGCATTCTTCGCGCCCGCCTCGCCGACCGCCAAGGTGCCGACCGGCACGCCCCCCGGCATCTGGACGATGGAGAGCAGCAGATCAATCCCTTTCAGGCCATCGCGCACCGGCACGGGCACACCCAGCACCGGCAGGGTGGTCATGGAGGCGGTCATACCCGGCAGGTGGGCCGCGCCGCCGGCGCCGGCAATGATCACCTTGTAACCCGCCGATTTCGCGCCTGTGGCGAATTCATAAAGCCTTTGCGGCGTCCGGTGCGCCGAGACGACGCGCGACATATAGCTGACGCCCAGTTGATCGAGCGCGGTAGCGGCGGCCTTCATCACGCCCCAGTCGGAACGGGAGCCCATGATGATGGCAACCTGCGGCGTGTCAGCCATGTGAAAGTCCTTGAAAAACGGGGCCTTTGAGAAAGGCGCGGAGTATAGTCAGAAGCGTTCGCACTGCAACCCCCTTCCGCTTGCCTCAAAATCGTTATTTTTGCGCCCGGTTGTTGCCTGGCGTTCCGTGGAAAATGCGGTGTGAATATATGGCCGTTTGCATTGCGCATGACCGGCTTCCGTGCTTTCATAAGACGCTCAAATGACCAGCGCCACCCTCATAAACCTTTCGGGAAGAATGGGCCTGAACTCGCATCACCAGAAGATGGCCGCCCCGCCCGCAACGCCTCCGCAGATGCCGGAGAGCCCTGCGGAGACACCGGCGCGCGCCACCACGGCCTCGATGCAGAGCCTGATTGCCCATTATTTTGAAAGCAATGCCTCGGAAGCGTCGGCGCTTTCCGTCTCTGATGCCGGTTCAGTTTCCGGTTCAGTTTCCGGGCCTCCCCATGCCCTGAGCGCGCCGCACAGCGAAACCCGCCCGAAAAGTCTGGAAATGGCGGCGCCACCTCCTGTAACGGTGCCGCCGGCCTCGCCCTCTTCTCTGGTCGCCCAGCCCGACTGGCCGCCGGCGGCGCGGGCGCTGGTCGATTCGCTGATGCAGGAAAACGCCTCCCTGCGTGAACAGCTTCAGCAGCAGGCCCTGCATCTGCAAAGCGCCCAGGGCCAGGCCGACAGCGATGTCCTGACCCCAACGCTCAATCGCCGCGCCTTCCTGCGCGAAGTGCATCGCGCCATGGCTGATTGCCGGCGCTATGGCGAAGACGCCTGCCTGCTCTATCTGGACATGGATGGCTTCAAGGGCATTAATGACGCCTATGGCCACTCGGCCGGTGATGCGGCCCTGATCTATGTCGCCGAGACCCTCAATGCCAGCGTCCGCGAAGGCGACAGCGTCGGCCGCATCGGCGGCGATGAATTCGCCATCCTGCTGCGCCATGCCGACCTCAAGTCATCACGCATCAAGGCCATGCGGCTTGAGGCCGAACTGATGATGGGCACGTTTGAATATGGCGGTCTCTATCTCAAGACCGGCGGGTCTTTCGGCGTGCGCGCCTATGCCGCCCAAGCCTCGGCCGAAGCCTGGCTAAGCGAAGCGGACGCCGCCATGTTCCTCGTCAAGAAATCGTCGCGCTGATCTTACATCGAGGATGAGGCTGCCGACGACGATGCGGCTTCGGCGCCCGGCAGGGAACTGTCGACCGGTGGCGGTGTGGGGCTTTTATCGGCCATCCACGATGAACATCCCGCCAGCAAAGCAATAAAGGCACTTGCGGAAATTATTCCAACCAGTTGTCTGCGCATGAAAATGCTCCATTAAAAAGGGACCGGACATCACATAGATATCCGGCCGCTTGGCCTTAATAGCTGGAAGAACTGCTAGCGCTCGAAGAGGACGTCACGGTGCCGTCAGGCGAGACGGAACTAGTCGTCGTCTGGGTTGAGGCGCCCACCACGGCGCCATCCTGAGAGGTTACCGTGCTGGTGGTCGTGCTGGTTTCAGAGCCTGACGCACAGGCCACAAGCGTGCTGGCGAGGGCAATAAGGGCGGCGGCGGAAGCAGATTGAATAAAGGTCTTGCGCATGATGAAGTTCCTTCGTTGAGACATCAGGCGGGCGCCCGGTAACCCACAACAAAGAAACGCCTGCAGGAGGTCACACACGCGTCAGCCCGGGCATACTGAGCCGAAAACCGCAAAATCGCAGCGTGGTTACCTGCCGGATTTCATAAAGGCAGAGTGTTAGCCATCGAAGGAAAAGAGCCGGCGCTGCTCGTCGATGGCGAAGGCGTCGGTCATGCCGGCGATGTAGTCGCAGATCACCCGCGCCCGCGCCGCCTCGGTATCCTTGGCACACACCCGCTGGAACCACTCCGTCGGCAGGGTATCGGGTTCGGTCATGAACAGCTCGAACATCTCTTTGAGTGTCCGCTTGGCGTGGCTGCGCGTGCGATTGAGCTTGTAATGCTTGTACATGCGCTCGAACAGGAAACCACGCAGGCGCGAAAGATCATCATAAACCGGCTTCGAGAAGGCCACCATCTGCCGGCGCGCCATGCGGACATCCTCGCCCGTTTCCACACCATCTTCTTTCAGGCGGCGCGCGGTCTCGGCCAGCACATCGGCCATCATCAGGCCGATCATCCGCCGCACACCTTCCAGGCGCAGGAGACGGCTGTCGATCGACGGCCAGTCTTTTTGTACCGAAGCCAGGGCCGGGCCGATCAGCGGCACGGTCATCAGGTCTTCGATGGTGAAAAGCTCGGCGCGCAGACCGTCATCTACATCGTGGTTGTTATAGGCGATATCATCGGCCAGGGCGGCACACTGGGCCTCCATCGAGGCGAAGGTATCGGTGCGCAGATCCCATTGATTATTAAAATCAACGATGGATTTCCACGACGGCTCCTGCATGTGATGGCTGACGGGACCATTGTGCTTGATGATGCCTTCCAGCGTCTCCCAGGTCAGGTTCAGGCCGTCGAACGCCGGATAGCGCACCTCAAGCCGGGTGATGACGCGGAAGGTCTGGACATTGTGATCGAAGCCGCCCCAGGGCTTCATGCATTCGTGCAACTGGTCCTCGCCGGCGTGGCCGAACGGCGGGTGCCCCAGGTCGTGCGACAGGGCAATGGTTTCGGCCAGGTCCTCGTTCAAACCCAGCGAATGCGCCAGCGACCGGGCGATCTGCGCCACCTCCAGGCTGTGGGTCAGGCGCGTACGGAAATAGTCGCCTTCATTGGCGACGAACACTTGGGTCTTGCCCTTCAGGCGGCGGAAGGCGGTCGAATGAATGATGCGGTCACGGTCGCGCGCGAAGGCGGTTCGCGTCGGGCTTTCCGCCTCGGGATAGAGGCGGCCGAGGCTCTTTTCGACTTTGGACGCAAAGGGGGCCAGGGGCTTCATGATCTCTCCGCAAGCAATTTCACGCTGTCGCTATACTGATTTCCCTAAAAAATCTTTGGGAAATATGACCGCGGGGGCTGATTTTGCCGGCAAATGGGCCCATATTGCCGCCATGAGCCATAATATCACCCTCACTGCCTCCGCCGCGAAACATCTGAATGCCCTGAGCCGGGATGCCGGGCACCCCGTCATGCTGCGCGTCCTTGTCGAGGGTGGCGGCTGTTCGGGCTTCCAGTATGTACTCGATCTGACCGACACAGCCAGTCCGGACGAGAGCCGGATTGAATTTAATGGCGCCACGGCCCTGGTGGATGAAATATCCGCCCCCTGATGGCGGGATCAATGATTGATTATGTTGAGGAACTGGTCGGCTCGCAGTTCAAGATTCTGAACCCGCTGGCCGTGGCTTCCTGCGGCTGCGGCACCAGTTTTTCGCTGTGAAAATTCCGCTTCTGTGATTATCCTGCCGGTCGCTCAACCATTGAGGACAGGTCATGCCGCTCCACGCCATCGTCGCCCGCCCCTTCATGCCGGCAAAGGATTTTGCCTTAAGCAAGGCGTTTTACGAGGCGTTGGGTTTTAAAAAACTGCTCGACAGCGAGGTGGCGATATTCGCCTGTGAGGGCGCCGGCGGTTTTATCCTGCAAAATGCCTGGGTCGAGCAATGGGCGCACAATTTCATGATGCAGTTGATGGTCGAGGATCTCGACGCCTGGTGGTCGCATATAAACGGCCTCGATCTTCCCGGTCGCTTCGGCGTCCAGCCGCTCAAGGCACCGAAAATGCAGCCCTGGGGTCTGCGGGTGGCTTTCGTTTATGATCCTGCCGGTGTCCTGTGGCACGTCTGCGAGGCGCGGCCGGATGCGCCGCAGGACTTCACCTGATTGGGGTTGCCCGAATCCGCTCATCGAACTACACCTGAGCGCATGAAAATAGCCACCTGGAACGTCAACTCCGTCAATGCCCGCCTGCCGCTCTTGCTGGAATGGTTCCACGAGGCGCAGCCCGATGTCTGCGGTCTGCAGGAAATCAAGTGCATCGACGAGAAGTTTCCCATCGAAGCATTTGAATCGCTTGGCTATAATTGCGCCATCCATGGCCAGAAAACCTACAACGGCGTGGCCATCCTGTCGAAATTTCCGATGAGCGACATCCGGCGCGGGCTGCCGAAAGCGGACAACGATCAGGATGATCATTCGCGCTATATCGAAGCCGTGATCGAAGCGCCGGAGCCAGTGCGTTTCGGCTGCCTCTACCTGCCCAACGGCAACCCGGTCCATACCGATAAATATGCCTACAAGCTGCGCTGGCTGGAACGCCTGCACACCCATGCCGAAGTACTGCTGAAACTTGAAGAAATGACCATTTTAGCCGGTGATTTCAATATCATACCGACAAAAGCCGACCTGTGGAAGGAAGGCCCATGGCTGGATGACGCCCTCTATCAGCCAACCGTGCGCCGCGCTTACCAGGGCCTGAAAAACCTCGGCTATACCGACGCCTTCGAGGCCCATTCCACTTTTTCAGGTTCCCCTGAAGACAACCGCTACACCTTCTGGGATTACCAGGCCGGCGCCTGGCCGAAAAACGAAGGCATCCGCATCGATCATCACCTGCTCTCCCCGCAGGCAGCCGATCGCCTGGCCGATGTGATCATCCACAAGGATACACGCGGCCGCACGCATGACGAGGCCAAGCCTTCGGACCACGTACCCGTTGTCGTTGAACTGACAACAAAATCTTAACCCGCCCGCGTCACAATAAGGGTTTGTTATCCATATAGTCTGGCGCGATCCTAGATGGCCCATGCCGCTCGCATTCTGTTGTATTTTCTGTTTGCCGGCATCGGACTGACCCTGATCGCGTCGGGCCTGATGTGGTGGTTCGAGTCGTCACGCCGCCTCGCCCGCGCCCTCAATACATCCCTTGGAAAGACCGCCGACGCCGTGGTCTACGATCTCGGCGGCCAGAAGGCGGCGGGGCTGGACTTCACTGCTGGTGATCTCGCCATCATGTGGAAGACCGGCGCGCAGGGGCTGGTCTTCGCTTTCGATGAAATCGAAGGCGCCGAACTGATCGTCGATGAACGCGTGGTTGCCCGCGCGCAGAAGGGCGAAAGCCGCAAGGTATTGAACGAAACCCACGCCCAGGCGTCGAAAGTGACCCTGCGCCTGATGTTCAACGATGTGGAGACTCCGGAATTCGAGGTTAACCTGTTCGGTGATGTCAGTCATAACCCGGTCCACGCCCAGACCGCCGCCGAGGCCGTGCGGATCGGCCGCAAATGGCTGTCTCATATCGATGCCGTCATCAAGCGTATGCCGGTCGATGACCGCTCGCCCTATCCCGAAGACGCGGAAAAAGCCGTCGAGCCCGTGCGAAAGCCCGCCCCGCAGGTAAACGCCAGGTCATCCTTCAGTGACCTGCCCCCCTGGGAACAGACGGAAGCGGATATGGGGGAAGACGATGACACAAACGACACTTATCGTGATGAAAAGCGGTAGCCCCTGCGGTTAAAGACTTAACGCGCCACGAAATTCGTGGTTAACTTCCTGTAGATAAATCAATAGCCGCTACAGGTAACCTCGCCTTGCCGACCTATTTGCCCACGATTATCATTCTGTCAGCAGCGGTACTGGCCATTCTGGTCGTGCTGTACCGCGTCTATGACTCGCGCGTTGAACAGCCCAAAAAGCTGGAAGATGAACTGCGCGACGGGCTGGAAACCTTCAAGGCCGATGTCATGGTGCTGGAACCGGTCCGCAAGGCGGCGGCCGCCAGTTCCTTTGCCGGCGACCGCCTGATCATTGTCGAGGATTTCGGCAAGAAGCCACACCGCCCTTACAAGATGTCGCAACTCATGGGCATGGAGGTCATTGTCGACGACAAGGTGATCGGCCGGGTGATGCGCAGCGGCCCGCACATGATGCTGGACGACATCGCCCCCACCGTTCATCGCGTCACCATGCGGCTGGTGCTCGATGACCCCGCCTTTCCCAGTTTCGAACTGGTTGTCTGGGATCCGAACGACACCCTGACAGCCCGCGCCGAAGGGCCGCGCGCCGCCATCAACAATGTCCGCAAGTGGTTCTATCATGTCGAGGCGGTCCTGCGCCGCACGATCAGTGCCCCTCAGCCGGTCATCGGCGCACCGGCGGCCGCGGCGCCTGTGCGCATACCCGACTTCGTGCCGGCGCCTTCCCTTACCCCGCCGCCAGCACCGCCCCCCATGGCCACGGCGGCAAGCCCGGCCCTGCCTCCGGCCTCCGCCCCGCCGGCCAGACCGGAAGGCGATGTGCTGAACGCGCCGCTCATTCCGTATATCTAAGCCGTAAACTCATAAATATCACCGCCTTGCGCGCTTGTGCATGGCCAAGCCCGTATCGCCATGTTAGGCGTTGAGACTATCGAGACCGGTCGGAGACTTTAGACCTCATGTGGACCCTGGCACTGGCGTGCGCCTTCTTCCTCTGCATCCATCTGATGATCAGCGGCACGACGATGAAAGACCAGATCATCGCCAAAATCGGCGGGGTCGCCTACTATATCCTTTTCTCCCTGCTATCGATCGGCGGCCTGGCCTGGATGATCATCGCCTTCGGCATCGCGTTGAGCGACCCGATGAATGTGGTGCTGTGGAAATCGGAAACCTTCCTGCGCGTCATCGGCCTGTTTGGGAATTTCCTGGCCTTCCTGCTCGTGGTGGTTGGCATCGTCACGCCTTCGCCCACCAACCTCATGGCCCTGCGCCAACTGCCGGATAAGACGGTCTACGGCATTGTGCGGATTTCGCGGCACCCGATCCTGGCCGGCATCGGCATCTGGGCGCTCACCCACATTATCTGCAATGGCAACCTGGCGGCGTGGATTTTCTTCGGCTCGATGCTGGCCTTGTGTGCGCTGGGGGCCAATAATATCGACCGTAAACGCATGGCATTGATGGGCGATGTTTATGCTTCCATCAAGCGGCGGACCTCGATCATCCCCTTCGTCGCCATCATCGAAGGCCGTACCGCCTTTGCACCGGAAGAGCTCGGCGTGGCGCGGATGCTGCTGGCGGTTTCCATGTTTTCGGCTGTGACGGTACTGCACGAACTGCTTTTTCACCGCCAAGGCGATCTGATCTTTATAATTATTGCGGCAGCGCACCCAATCCGGGTTAATTTGCCATTGATCTTATCACAATTGTTTGAACAAATAGGCGTATAGCGATCTGAATAAATCAGATGGGTGGGTTCGCGTCGGTTATGAAGCTCTCGGCTTTTACCTTGTTGCTGTTTTTCATCGCCGTGGCGCTGGTCATGGCCAGCCTGATCGGGCATTTCCGCCCCGTACCCCATATAAGCGAATATGCCTACTGGCTGATGACCGCCGCCTTCGGCGTGCTCACCTTCGGCATCATATTCAAGGGCCGAACTCAGTAAATAGTGTATTCGCTGGGCTCCGGGGCCACTTCCTCATCGATAGACAGCGCCAGCACCAGGGCCTTCAGCGCTTCCCTGCCCGTGCATAGCGGCACCGCGCGCACGCCCCGTACCGTATCCAGAAAACGGAAGACGCTGGTGCCAAGCGGATCCCTGGCGATATCTGCCTCGGCGAAATCGGCATTCAGACGAAATGGCGTATTGTTCTCGAACTTGCGGTTCAGGAGGTCGATATTGACCTCACCGCTGGGATAGACGATCCGCATGGTGCGCTCGCGCGCTTCCGCCATGCGCGAAGCCCGGAAATGCGCCATCATGCCGTTCTCGAACTCCACCTCGGCCGTAACTTCATCGGCTCCAACCGCCTTATAACCTTCATCCGTGCGATAGCGGGCGGTGGCCTGCATCCCGCCCGGTCCGGCGCCCGCCAGGCTCTGGGCCAGGTCAAGATCGTGGATCATCAGATCGAGCACGACGGACACATCGAGATTGCGTGTCGAGGCCGTGCCGTTGCGCACGGCTTCCAGGCGCAAGGGCCTTTCCGGCACATCATAAAGGCCCATGGCCTCGAAAACTGCGCGCTCCTGGTGACCACATGCCAGGACCAGTCCTTTTTCCGCCGCCAGATCGACCATGGCGTGACCATCAGCAATGGTAATAGCCAGCGGTTTTTCGCTGTAGACATGCACCCCGCCTTCGAGGGCCTTGAGCGCGACCGCGGCATGGGCGAAGGCCGGTGTAGCAATGGTCACGGCATCGATCCGGGACAGGAAGCCGGCCAGTTCATCGCCGCCGAACGCCTGGACGCCATGCTGGGCCGCCAGGGCCTCGGCCCGCGCGTTGTCGAGATCATAAATCCCGACAAATTCGACAGACTGAGCCTGCTTGTATTTATTGGCATGATAGCCGCCAAAAACACCGGCGCCCGCGACGCCCACTCGCAAAACTTCAGCCATGACAATCTCTTCTGTCGTTAATGGGTATCTGCTTAAACCGCTTCGCGGCAAAAATGGAATACAATTTACGCTACATAAATTGTGCAAAGCCACATAAACCGCTTTTTCGCCATGCTTATCGGGTCTAAACAGGGCGAACTTTTACCGCTCGCACTTGCCTGATGTCGGTGAACGACCTCTGGATGGACTGGGAGATTTTGCCTGTGACACGTTTGTTTGGCGCCTATGTAATTGTTGACTACAGCGCCGCCGAAGGCAAGAAGACCGGCGAATCCTCGGTGTGGATCGGCGTGATGAAGCGCGATATCCGCTTCCGTCTTTCTTATGAAGCCCACAATCCGGCCACCCGTGCTGAAGCCGTCGCCCTCCTGAAGACGATCCTGGCCGACCTGCACAAGCGCGGCGATCGCGTCTTCCTGGGCCTTGACTTCGCGCTCGGTTTCCCGCGCGGCACGGCGTTACGCCTTCAGGTCAAGGGCGCGAACTGGGCCGGCATGTGGGAGTTCCTGGCCAGGAACATTGTCGACAAGCCCGACAACAAGAACAACCGCTTCCAAGTGGCCGCCAAGATGAACCGCCTGATGACCGATGAGGCATATCCTTTCTGGGGCTGCCCCAAGAGCGACGCGCAAAAGTGGCTCTCCACGCTGAAACCGGAAAGCCTTGGCGATTTTCCCGAATTCCGCCTGACCGAGGAAACCGCTCGCAAGGCGCACAAGAAAGCCCAGGCCGCCAAGAGCCTGTGGCAGATGCATGGCGCCGGCGTCGTGGCCGGCCAGACCATGCTCGGCATTCCGGCCTTCAAGGCGCTGGCGGAAGGTTTGGGCGACAGCGCGAAAATCTGGCCGTTCCAGACCGGTTTCGGTACGCTCGATGAGGCCGCGCTGGATGGCATCTCCACTCTGATCGCCGAGGTCTTCCCGGCCGTTTTTGACGGCGAGGCCGAGCCCGGCGAGGTCAAGGACGCCACCGGCGTGCGCGTGGCGGCGCAGGCCCTGGCCGAGGCCGACGACAAGGGGCAACTGGGCGCCCTGTTCGCCGCGCCGAAGGGGTTGAGCGAGACCGAACTCAATATTGCTTCAACCGAAGAAGGCTGGATCCTGGGTGCTTAAGCCCCTCGTCATCTATCTTCTCGCCGCCATCGCCGAAATCGCCGGCTGCTACAGCTTGTGGTCGGTGCTCAAGCTGGGCAAATCGCCGCTGTGGCTGATCCCCGGTGCGCTGTCATTATGCGCTTTCGCCTGGCTACTGACGCTCATCGATACGCCCGCCGCCGGACGCGCCTATGCGGCCTATGGCGCCATCTATATCAGCGCCTCGATCAGCTGGCTGTGGTGGGTGGAGAAACAGCGCCCGGATCTTTGGGACATGGCCGGCCTTATGCTTTGCCTGGCCGGTTCGGCGGTCATATTGTTCGCCCCACGCCCTACATAAAAGGAAACCAAATGACCGCCTATGTCATCATGATCCGCGACCGCATCACTGATCCGGCTGAAATGGCGATCTACGTCGAACTGGCCCGCAAGGCGCGCGGCGACAATCCGCCCCGGCAACTGGCCTTTTACGGCGCCGATGAAGCCCTGGAAGGGCCGAAAGCCGACGGCATCGTCATTCTCGAATTCGACGACATGGACCACGCCCGCGCCTGGCATGGATCCCCCGCCTATCAGGAAGCAATGAAGCACCGGCAGCTTGGGGCGGATTATCGCGTGCTGCTGGTTGATGGCGTCAAGCCGGCATAACCCTGGCCGCCCGCCGGTCAAGCCACAGGAAACGCGCCGTCTGGAAGGTGCCGGAAATCAGCGACGCGGCCACCACGGCCCAGACCAGGCCAGCCACGCCCCAGCCAAAGACAATGCTGAATACAAATCCCAGCGGCAGCATGATCGCACCGTAGGACACATAGTGGATGACGGTCGGCGCCAGAATGTCCTTCCGGGCGCGCAGGGCCTGGGCCGCCACCACCTGCAGGCCATCGGGGATAAAGAAGAAGCACGACAGCAGCAGGCCCATCTTCACATTGGGCAGCAGATGCGGGTCATGGCTGTAGAAGCGCGATATCGTGCCGGCAAATAACGCGGTAAATATCACCACGGCGGTCATAAAGGCGCCTGCTGAGATAAAGCTGACCCGTCCCATCCGCGCCAGAGCGGCACTATCGCCCGCGCCGAACGCCTTGCCGACCAGCACCGAACAGCCCGCCGACAGCCCCATCGGCACCATGAAGACGACGCTGGCATAGTTCAGCACGATGGTCCAGCTCGCCACCTCGATCTCGCCGATATGGCCGGCAAACATCGTCATGCCGGCAAAGGCACCGACCTCAATGAAATAGGCCGCGCCGGTGGCGTAACCGACATGGCGCTGCTCGATCGCCCCATGATGATCCTTTTCCTGACGCCCCAGCAAATCGAACGGCTTTGTTTCCTTCAGGCGCAGAATATGGATCAGCAGTCCCGCGGATTGCAGGCCGCGCGCGATCAGCGTGGCGGTCGCCGCCCCTATGGCGCCCTCGAAATGAATGCCGAACAGGGTGACATGTCCCGGCACCAGCAGAAGCAGCAAGGCGACATTGAGCGCATTGGCGATCAGGGTGGCGATCAGGGTATCGCGCGTCCGACCCAGCGCTTCCAGGAACAGCGAGCCGACTTGTCCTGGCAGGAATACCGGGATCGAACACGCGAACAGGATCAGCGGCAGGTGCGCCCCCGCCACCATATCGGGCTTCACTACAAGACCCAGGAAATGCGTGCCGCCCAGCAGCAGGATCGCCATGAAACCGATACCGAGCATCAGGGCATAGCCTATGCCGCGCTGGAAGACCGCCCCGACGCGGTGCAGGTCGCCCGATCCCAGAAAATGCGAGGTCTTGACCTGGACGCCCATCAGCAGGCCCATCGAGGTCAGGGCCGGCACCCAATGCAGCGCCTGCGCCAGGGTCAGATACCCCAGTTGGGCGGAACTGTGCTGGCCGACGATGATGGTATCCATCAGCGCCATCAGCATGACACCGACGCGCGAGGCGATCACCGGCCATGACAGTCGAAAAAGGGCGGCAAACGCCGCCCTCGTTTGAGGCTCAATCCGGGTGATCAGGGTTTTCATGCCCGGCTCTGTAGCCGATTTTGTGATCACGGTCCACGGACAGCCGATAAAAAACCCGGACCGGGGTCCGGGTTTGATCTCCTGGCTACGCAGCGGGTTAAGCCGCTTTGCTGGCCGCCGATTTCAGGCTGTGCAGACGCTCGGCCACCAGGAAGCTGAGTTCCAGCGCCTGGTCGGCATTGAGACGCGGATCGCAGTGCGTATGGTAACGATCCTGCAAATCTTCTTCCGAAAGCGCAAAAGCGCCGCCGGTGCACTCCGTCACATTCTGGCCGGTCATTTCGAGGTGCATACCGCCTGGGTGGACGCCTTCCGACGCTGCGATATCGACGAAGGAACGTACTTCCGACAGGATACGATCGAACGGGCGCGTCTTGTAGCCATTATTGGCCTTGACGACATTGCCGTGCATCGGATCGATCGACCAGATAACGGGCGAGCCATGTGTCTTGGTAGCCGCCATCAGACGCGGCAGGCGCTCGCCCACCTTATCGGAGCCGAAACGGCCGATCACGGTCAGGCGGCCAGGAATGCCTTCCGGATTGAGCGTATCGATCAGGCGCAGCAGGTCGTCCGGCTCGATGGTCGGACCGGCCTTGACGCCAATCGGATTCTTGATGCCCTTCATATAGTTGACGTGGGCGCCATCGAGCTGGCGGGTGCGCTCGCCGATCCAAAGCATGTGGGCAGAGGTATCGTACCAGTCGCCCGAGGTCGAATCGACGCGGGTCATGGCCTGCTCGTAGTTGAGCAGCAGGGCTTCGTGTGAGGTGAAGAAATCGACCTGACGGATTTCCGGTTGGCGGTCAGGCGTGATGCCGATGGCCGACATGAAGCTCAGGGTCTCGGAAATCTTGTCAGCCAGGGCGCGGTAACGCTCGCCTTGCGGCGAACCGGAAACGAAGCCCAGCGTCCACTTGTGGATGTTGTACAGATCGGCATAGCCGCCCTGCGCAAAGGCGCGCAGCAGGTTCAGCGTGGCCGAGGACTGGTGATAGGCCTTGATCAGGCGCGACGGATCGGGAATGCGCGCTTCGGGCGTGAATTCCATGCCGTTGATATTATCGCCGCGATAGGATGGCAGGGTGATGCCATCAATCGTCTCGATCGCAGACGAGCGCGGCTTGCCGAACTGGCCGGCGATGCGCCCCACCTTTACCACCGGCTTGCCGCCGGCAAAGGTCAGGATGACCGCCATCTGCAGGATCAGACGGAAGGTGTCGCGGATATTGTCAGCGGAAAATTCCTTGAAGGATTCCGCGCAATCCCCCCTTGCAGCAGAAAGCCATTGCCTTCGGCCACCTTGCCGAGCGCCGAGGTCAGGCGACGGGCTTCACCGGCAAAAACCAGCGGCGGCAGGTGCGACAGTTCGCTTTCAACAGCTTTGAGGGCCTGGGTATCCGGGTAATCATCCGGAATATGCAGGGCTGGCAGGGAGCGCCAGTCTTGGGGGGACCATGTCTTTTTCATTGTTCTATTTAAACTCTAAGCCGGTCAAACTCAACACTGAAACCGGACGAGATACATATAGGCGGGAAATTTGTTCTGTAAAGTCCGGCACTTGTAGTTAAATTCGTAACTTTATGCTTTCGCGCGCCGCCTTAACCGCCAGAATTGCCGCCATAACGGCGAAAGCGCCCAGGCAATAGAACCAGGCGCGCCACAGGCCGTAGCTGATGGTGCCAATGACCAGAAAGCAGGTTGCCTGCGCCATCAGGTAGGGCTGGAAGCGCTGAGACAGAGTCCCTTCAGCGGAGGCAAAGGCTGTATCATCATCAAGGGCGCGCAGACCATCGGACGGCTTTTCCACCTCGACGCGGTCGCCCTTGATGTTCATGTTCCAGAAAAGCCAGAACCAGAAGATGGCCAACAGCAGAAGTCCCGGAATCCCCAGTTCCAGCCAGGCTTGCAAGGCCATGTCATGCGGGTGATTGGGGATCATCGGGTCGAAGCGGCGCGAGGTCTCGTAGCCCCACCCCCATATCGGCTTTTCCAGCGCGCGGGATACGGCAAAGGTCCAGATATCGATGCGCGCCGCCCACGATGGCAGCAGGTCGGTCTTGATCTTCTGCGCGAGACCACTCTGCATCAGTCCGTAGATGATGGCCGGGAACAGCAGCATGGGGATCAGGCTCAAGACGGCCATCACCCGCTCCGGCGCCAGGGCTTTCAGCGCCCGCGGCCAGTATTTCACCGCAAAGAAGACAACCGTAGAAGCCACCAGAGCCAGTAGTTGCGCATTCGTGTCACTGGCAAAGCCCGCGGCGATCAGCGCCACGGCCGTCAGGGCGACCGTCACGGGCTTGCCGCGCGCCATCTGGACCATGACCAGCGGCCAGAACATCATCAGCAATGCGCAATTGGTATTGGCGAAGCCGACGATCAGCATGTTGTCGCGGCTTTTCGACACATTGGCGCTCAACATCTGGCGCAGGCCAAAATGGCTTACCGCCTCCATGAACTGCACCACGGCCAGCGCGCTCAGAACATAGGCGAACCACTTGAAAAGTGCGTAGGCACGGGCATCACTCACAGACCGGGCGCCAAAAATGCTTGCCCAGGCAATTAGCCACAGCACCATGGGCACGGTGATGGTGACATCACCGGTAATGACCAGTTGCGAGCCCTTATACGCCTGGGCCAGGGGCACACCCCGGATGACCGCCTCGGCGAAATCCGAACGCAGCAGGCCAAGTACAAGCAGAAGCGCCGTCAGGGCGATGAAGGGCGCAAACGCCTTCCAAGAACCGTGCGACCGGAGCAGATGCCCCAGGCTGAAAAGGCCGATCAGCAGCAAAAGCGCCGGCAGGCCGGTGGTCGAGACGTAGGCCCACAGGCCGAAGACCGTCAGTCCGCCGTAAAGCACCCAAGACGCATAGCCATCCTTGACCCGTCGCCAGAGACTTTTGTTTCGATCGGCGCTCAGCAGGCCCAGCTTGTCCTGCGTCATGCCCTTTTATCTTTCAATGTCACCAGTTCCTCGGCGGCAGTGGGGTGTACGGCGCAGGTGGCGTCCCATTGCGCCTTGGTCAGCTTGGCCTTCACAGCAATGCCGGCCAACTGGATGATTTCACCCGCCTCACCGCCGACTATATGTACACCCAGGACGATATCGCTTTTCTGCTCGACGATCAGCTTCATGAAGACCCGGCTTTCGCCCTGCACAAAGGCTGTTTTCATCGGCCGGAAGCGCGTCTGGTAGATATCGTATTTTAGCTCCTGCTCGATCGCCTCCGCTTCGGTCAGGCCCACCGTGCCAATCTGCGGCTGGGAGAACACCGCCGTCGGGATATTTTCGTAATCGAAAGCGGTAGGATGATCCTTGAACGCCGTTTCGACAAAGGCGATGGCCTCGCGGATCGCCACTGGAGTCAGGTTGGCGCGGTTGGTGACATCGCCGATGGCATAGATATGCTTGTGGCTGGTGCGTGAATATTTATCGACCGGCACAGCGCCATGCACATCAGGCGTGATACCGATGGCGTCGAGGTTCAGGCCCTCGGTTTTCGGCTTGCGGCCTGAGGCATAAAGCACCTGGTCGGCCAGCATGGTTGTGCCGTCGTTCAGGCTGATCTCCATGCCGGCCTCGGTTTTTTTCAGAGCCACCGGATCAAGCTGGGTGCGGATCTTGATCCCGCGCAGGGCCATTTCACTGGCCAGGTGGTCGCGCACATCGTCATCGAAGCCGCGCAGGATCTTCTGGCCGCGATACAACAAGGTCACATCGACGCCCAGGCCGTGCATGATGCCGGCGAATTCGACCGCGATATAGCCGCCGCCGACAATGGCCAGCGACTTCGGCAATTCCGGCAGGTTGAACATGTCGTTCGAGGTCAGGCCATGTTCGGCTACGCCTGGGCAATGCTGCGGCAGGAACGGCCAGCCACCAACGGCGATCAGGATATTCTTTGCCGAAATAACACGTTCCCCGCCCTGTTTTGTGGTCAGGATGAGGTGGTGTTCATCTTTGAAAGCCGCATGGGCGGCAATAACCTCGACACCGGCCTTGACCAGGTTGGCAGTGTAGATCTGCGACAGGCGGGTGAGTTCGGCGTTATTGGTGTCCTTGAACTTTTGCCAGTCGAAGACGCCGATCGAGGCGTCGTTCCAGCCGAATCCCTTGGCATAGTGGACCTGCTCGGAAAATTCCGAGGCATAGACCATGAACTTCTTCGGGACGCAGCCGCGCAGCACGCAGGTGCCACCAGGGCGGTCCTCCTCGGCCACGGCCACCTTGAGGCCCAGTTGCGCCGCCAGACGCGCCGCACGCACCCCGCCGGAGCCGGCGCCGATAACAAACAGATCGTAGTCGTACTTCGTCATATCGATACTTTCGCGCGGATGATCCGCTTTAATCAAGGATGCAGGACCGTGACGCCTTCTTCGCCGCCGATCAGGGCGACATCCGCCAGATCGAGGAACAGGCCGTGATCCACCACACCGGTCAGCGACTTGAGCTCATGCGCCAGCCCCGCCGGTTCGTGGATCGCCCCGCAAGCCACGTCGAAGATAAGGTTGCCACCATCGGTAATCCAGTGGCTCTCGCCCTTCATACGCACCTTCGGCATCATATTGATGTCGAAGTCGACCAGTACGTCGGAAATCCGGTTGACCGTGCCCTTCCAGGCGAACGGTTCGACCTCGATCGGCAGGGGAAACTTGCCCAGCAGCGGCACATTCTTGGCGGCGTCGGCGATGACGATACAAGACTTCGCCTGCTCCCAGATCAGCTTTTCACGCAGCAGGGCCGCGCCGCCGCCCTTGATCAGGGCCGGGCCGGGCCCGACTTCATCCGCGCCATCAACACACAGGTCCAACACCCCGACATCATTGATATCTTTAATCGTCAGACCCAGGCTTTCGGCCAGTTGAGTCGTCTGGATAGAGGTCGAGACCAGGGTCAGCTTCATGCCGGCCTTGACCTTTTCGGCCAGGGCCTTGACGAACCAGGCGGCCGTCGAACCGGTGCCGAGGCCGACCTTCATGCCGTCCTTCACATACTGCGCGGCGGCATCACCCACCTGCTTCTTCTGTTCGTCTGCTGTCACTTCTTGGCTGCCTTTTCTGCTGCTTTTCTTTCACGGAAGGCCGTCGCCCAGCCCGCCTTTTCAATCTGTTGCGCGCGCTCGAAAGCCAAAGCCCCAGGCGCGACATCGGCGGTGATCACCGAACCTGAACCCGTCATGGCGCCATCGCCCACCGTCACCGGCGCCACCAGCGAGGTATTGGAACCGATAAAGGCGCGCTCACCGATCGTGATCTTGTATTTGAAATAGCCATCATAATTGCAGAAGATGGTGCCGGCGCCGATATTCGAGCCCGGCCCTACGCTGCCATCGCCCAGATAGCTCAGATGATTGGCCTTGGCGCCCTCACCGATGGTCACATTCTTCACCTCGACGAAATTGCCGATATGCACATCCTTGCCGATGTCCGCGCCCGGCCGCAGGCGCGCATAGGGCCCGATCAGTGCGCCCTCACCGACCTTCGTGCCTTCGAGATGCGAGAAAGCGCGGATCACCGCGCCGGTCGCCACGGTTACGCCCTCGGCAAAGACGACATTCGGCTCGATGGTGACGCCCGGCGCAATCTCGGTGTCATACGAGAAGAAGACCGTCTCCGGCGCCGGCATATGTACGCCATTATCCATGAAAGCCCTGCGTACGCCGTCCTGCCAGACCTTTTCAATCACCGCCAGTTCGGCCTGGCTGTTGGCGCCCAGCACTTCGTTTTCCTCAGCAAAGGTGACGCGCGGCTGCAATCCCCGCGCCCGCGCCAGGCCAACGATATCGGTCAGGTAATATTCGCCCTTCGAGTTTTCGTTCTTTACCTCGGCCAGCAGCGAGAACAGCAACTCACGGTCACAGGCGATGACGCCCGAATTGCAGGCCCTGATCTTCAGTTGTTCGGGCGTGCATTCGCGCATCTCGACAATGGCGTTTAATTTATCCCCATCCAGCACCAGACGGCCATAGGCGGCGGGATCAACCGCTTCAAAGCCCAGCACTGCCACGTCGGCCTCAAGCGTGAACACCGGTTCGAGCACCCTGGCGGCCATCAGCGGCGAGTCCGCATAGGTGACGATCACCTTGCCATCGAACCCGGCCAGAGCCTCTCGCGCCACATTAACGGCGTGAGCCGTGCCCTGTGGCGGGTCTTGGATCACGATATTGTCCGCGCCCACACGCTTGGTCGCCGTTTCGCGTACCGCCGGGCTGTGATTGCCTACCACCACGATCACTTTTTCGCACCCGACCTCATAGGCCGCATCGATGGCGCGATCGAGCATGGTGCGCCCGCCGATTTTATGCAGCACCTTGGGCAGCGGACTTTTCATTCGCGTCCCCTGCCCCGCCGCCAGAATGACCGCCGCGCGCCTTTTAACACTCATTTGACGACTCTTTTCGTTTGCCACTCAGGCCGATTTAGCCCAAAGCGAACCCGAACGAAACGACAAAACGGCTTTGGATAAAATGAATCTCGACGGTTACATTCTGGCTTTCGATCTCGACGGCACGCTGGTGGACAGCGCCCCGGATATCATCAATGCCCTGAACGTCGTTTTGCAGGAACAGGGTGTGAAACCCTACCTTCTCGATGAGGCACGCCCGCTGATCGGCCGCGGGGCTATGGAGCTTCTGCGCCGTGGCTTCGCCTTGGCCGGCGCTCCCTGGCCGCTGAGCAGGAAAAACCATTGCTTAACCGTCTGCTGGATCACTACGAGCAGCATATCAATGACCACAGCGTCGTTTACGACGGCCTGAATGAGGCGCTGGATATGCTGGAAGCCGCCGGCGCGCGCTTTGCCGTTTGCACCAACAAGCCCAACTATCTGGCGGTCAAACTGATCGAAACAATCGGCCTGTCGCACCGCTTCGGCTCGATCAAGGGTGCCGATGTCGTGCCCAACAAGAAGCCCGCCGCCGGTCACCTGCGCGCCTGCATCGACGACATGCGCGGCGACATGGCGCGCGCCATCATGATCGGCGACTCGGAAACCGACTTCCTGACGGCGAAAGCCGCGGATGTGCCCAGCATCCTGTTCACCCACGGCTACAGCGAACGCCCCCTCACCGAACTGAACGCCGATGCCCTGCTCGATCATTACCGTGAGCTGCCGGCGGCGGTGCAGGCTTGCCTCAAATCACGGGCATAAAATAGAAAAGGCACTTGCGCCGGGCGTTGACGCAGGCTAAGACGCCGCTCCCTGCATTGGTTCGGACGCGTAGCTCAGCGGGAGAGCATTCGCTTCACACGCGAAGGGTCACAGGTTCAATCCCTGTCGCGTCCACCATTTCCACTTTTTCCAGATTGAAACCGTCTAATGGGTCAGACTGCGCCAGGCCGTATGCGTCTTCATCGGCTGAGACCTGTAATCCGCGTGGCTGCGCATCATCAGACCGACCTCCAGCACCAGCAGGACCAGACACACCATGATAAAGCCGCTCAGGGCGGCGATGGCGGGGGATACTTCCGGCAGGTCTTCGGCGATGGCGGCGCGCATGGGGATACTCCTGTGACTGACCACCACATATCACAGCGGCATTGCCGCCTTTTTAAGACAGACGGTTAACAGGCGGGTAAGCCACAAACCAGATCAAGCCCCGGATTAAGGCAAAGGCCGTGGCGTAACGCCTTCATTGGTCATCACCACCGGCCGGATATGGCCATCGGGCTCGAAAATCATCCGCTCTATGGCCAGTTCGCGGTGATTGCCATCGGTCTCACCGAGAGGCCGGCGGTGATAAACGATGTACCAGTCATCCGTGCCGGGAATATTGACCACCGAATGATGCCCGGCGCCACGCGCGATCCGCATATCCTGCTGGAGGATCTTGCCATGGCTCTTGAAGGGGCCAAACGGCGTCGGCCCCATGGCATAGGCCACGCTGTAATCAGGACCGGTCCATTCCCCCTCGGACCACATCAGGTAGTAAACGCCCTTGCGCTTTATCATGAAAGATCCTTCGACATATTGCGGATCGGGCGTGATTTCCTTGTAGGTTTCGCCATCGGGAAATGGCACCACGCTTTTCAGATCCGGCGCCAGCTTGACCACATTGCAGTGCTTCCAGCCGCCGTAATACATGTAATACTGACCGTCATCGTCACGGAAAACCATCTGGTCGATCGGCTGGGCGCCATTATGGATATTGCCGATCAGCGGATGGCCCAGCGCATCCCTGAATGGGCCTTCCGGATGATCCGACACCGCGACACCTATGCCGCCCAATTCACCGGCATGGACATCATTGGCGCCGAAGAAGAAATAATATTGGCCGTCCTTCTCGATGGCCGAGGGCGCCCACAAGGCGTAGGCCGCCCAAGGGACATTCTTCACATCCAGCACATGCGGATGTTTCTGCCAATGGACCAGATCATCCGAGGAAAACGCGTCCATGAAGGTCTGCTTCAGGAAAGGCGACCATATCTTCGGATTGGCACGTAGTTTTTTCTGCGCATCGCTCAGCTCGGCGGATGCGGTCGGCGTGGCCTCGGCCGAAAAGGTCGGGTAAATCCAGTATTGGTGCGCAAAGATGCGGATTTCCGGATCGGCATACCAACCCGGCACGATCGGATTGGCGGCCAGCGCCGGAAAGGCCACCAAACCTAAAAATGCCAGCGCCATTGCGGCCGTTTTTTGCATCCCTGTTCTCCCTGTACCGTAGACCATAGGCAGGCTCTCCCCTGTTGACAAGCCACCGATAATGCAGGGCTTTATCCTCATTGATCCCTTATCCACCTAGCCGCATCCTTGTTTCACCTGCTCGCACAAGGTTCGGATGATGTCTGACAGACAATTAACGGAAGATAGTATCGCTCATGACATCCGATCGCCGATGAGCGCCGCGCTCGGCCTGTGCGATCTGCTGGCCCAAAGCGAGCCCCTGACCGACAGACAAAGGGCATTTATTCGCACGCTCAAGGCGTCAGTCGACACGCTGAGGAACCAGGTGGAGCATTTGCTGGAAACGCACGGTTATGCTTCGCCCCCCGCCTCTGCCGACCTTGATCTGCCGCATTCCCCGCCGCCCGACGACACCAGGCCAAAAGTCCTGCTGGTTGATGACTATGCCCCCAATGCCTTGGTGGTCGCCACCTATCTCGAAAAGTTTGGCTATGACTACGATGTCGCCGACAATGGGGTCGAAGCCGTCACCCTGGCCCGACGCAACCGCTATATCGCCTGCCTCATGGACGTGCAGATGCACGACATGGACGGGATCGAAGCCACCATGGCGATCCGCGATTTCGAGCGTCAGGAACGGCGCCCGCATCTGCCGATCATCGGTGTCACAGCCCACGCGCTTTCCGGCGACCGCGAGCGGTGCCTCGATGCCGGCATGGACGAATATGTCGCCAAGCCGTTCAACCCCACGGAATTAGAAAGCCGGCTGGCCGCCATCTCATCCGCTTAAACGTCCTGCTGGTCCTCGCGCAGGATACCTTCCAGTTCCTCGCGTGACAGCCGGGCGAAATTGATCATGTCCGGCTCGCTCTCGAAGAAGGCAAAAGAGCGCCTCAGCGTTTCGATGTCGTGATTGCGGAATTTCTTCGCCCGCCGCTCGATATCCGCCTTGGGGTATCCCAGCGCGATCATGGCGTCGCGCGCCATGGTCAGGGACGAATCCAGCAGTTCGCGGTGATAATAGTCGGCGCCGGCACGATCGAGATCGAAGGCGTGGCGGCGATTGCGGGCACGAGCGAAGATCTTGAGCTGCGGGAAATTCTCCTTGGCGAGCTTGACGATTTCCACCGCGCTGTCGGCATCGTCGACCGCCACCACCAGCATCCGCGCCTCCTCGGCACCGGCCGACCGCAGCAGGTCCAGCCGCGTGGCATCGCCAAAATAGGCTTTCGAGCCGAACTTGCGCAGTAACTCCACCTGTTCCGGGCTCTTTTCCAGAACCGTAATCTCTACCCCCTGGCTGACCATGAAACGGCCGACGATCTGACCGAAGCGACCAAAACCGGCGATGATCACACCATTATGCTCGTCGATCTCGTCATAATGGGCCGGCAAGGTGCTCATGAACATCGGCTGGATATATCGGCCATAGATGGCGACCAGGATCGGCGTCAGGGCGATCGACAGCGCCACGAGCAGGACCAGGAATTTCTGGATTTCAGGATCGATCAGTTTCAACCCGCCGATCATCTGCAGCAGGACGAAGGCGAATTCGCCGCCCTGGCAAAGACCGAAGGCCAGCCCCAGGGCCGGGGCCGTATCGAGCCTGAACAGACGGCCAAGCCCGAACAGCAGAAGGCCCTTCACCACCATGACACAGACCACCGCGGCGATCAGCCCGACCGGATGCGCCATCAGGACGGTGAAATCCATGCCCATGCCGACCGAGATAAAGAACAGGCCGAGCAGCAGGCCCTTGAACGGCTCGATATCGGTCTCGATGGTGCGGCGGTATTCCGAATTGGCCAGAACCACCCCGGCGATAAAGGCGCCCAGCGCCGGGGAAACGCCCACCAGTTCCATCAGGATGGTGACGCCGATGACCAGGGCCAGCGACGCGGCCGTGAAGACCTCGCGCAGGTTGGCGCGGGCAATGGCGCCGAAGATATAGCGCGACAGGTACTTTCCGCTGAAGATCACGCCCGCAATCACCGTCACCACCGCCACCGGCTGCAGCCAGGCCGGCCAGTGGGCGATCAGGCTGGTTGAATGCTCGCCGGCCGCCGGCAGAACGCTGAGATGCAGGCTGGATGCCAGTAGCGGGATGATGATCAGGATCGGGATGACGGCGATATCCTGGAACAGCAGGATAGCGAAGGAAGTTTCCCCGACGACTGTATGAGTCAGGTTCTTTTCACGCAGCATCTGCATGACAAGGGCGGTGGAGGACAAGGCCAACGCCATGCCGACCGCCAGAGACGCCTGCCACGAATGGCCAAGCAGCACGCCGGTCACCATCAGGGCCAGGGCGGTCAGGGCCACCTGCAGGCCGCCCAGGCCGACAATCTGCTTGCGCAGGCGCCACAGAATGGCCGGTTCCAGTTCCATGCCGATCAGGAACATCATCATGATGACGCCGAATTCGGCGAAGTGCATGACCTTTTCCGCCTCGCCGATCAGGCCAAGCACGAACGGGCCGATAATGATACCGGCGATCAGATAACCGAGCACCGATCCGAGCCGGAAACGCTGTGCCAGCGGCACGACCACGCAGCCCGCCAGCAGGAAGACGAACACGTTGAGTAAAAGATGTATGTCCATGCCGCGCCCGCAGAATCTGCCCTAAATCCGTGAAAGCGCAGTATCTAGGTATGGCGGCCGGAATGACAAGCTTTTCCTGCCCTTTGTCATTCGTCTTTGCGCCCATATCCGGCTCTTGCGGATATCCCGGAAACATCGGAGAGTGACCGGACCATAAAAATAAAATTTGAGAGGATACCATGACCAATATCAACAGGCGTCAACTGGGATATGGGCTTGCTACGGGCTTGGCGGGCGCGAGCCTGATCGGCTCCGCGAAGGCCGCCCCCGTAGATCTGAGCTTTCCCAAGGATTTCCGCTGGGGTGTCGCCACCGCCGCCTACCAGATCGAAGGCGCCGTGAAGGAAGACGGGCGCGGCCAGACAAACTGGGACGTTTTCAGCCATACACCGGGCAAGGTCGCCAATGGTGACAATGGAGACATGGCCTGTGACAGCTATCATCGCTATGCCGATGATGTTCAGTTGATGAAGAACCTCGGCGTCGGCACCTATCGCATGTCACTGGCCTGGTCACGCATCTTCCCGGAAGGCCGCGGCACACCCAATCAGAAGGGAATCGACTACTATAACCGGGTCGTCGACACGCTGCTGGCGGCCGGGATCGAGCCCTATGTCACCCTGTTCCACTGGGACCTGCCTCAAGCCCTGCCCGGCGGCTGGCAGAATCGGGATACCGCCCTGGCCTTCGCCGACTATGCAGGCTTCATGGCAGGCAAGCTGTCGGACCGCGTGCATAATTTCATGACCGTCAATGAACTGCGCTGTTTCACCGATCTCGGTCATCAGGTCGGCATCCATGCACCGGGGCTGAAGCTGGATGCGGCGGAGGTCAATCAGGTCCGCCACCATGGCGTTCTGGCGCATGGTCTGGGCGTACAAGCCATACGCTCCCAGGCCAAGCCGGGCACTCAGGTCGGACTGGCAGACAATACGGTCTTTTACTGCCCGGTAATGGAAACGCCCGAACATATCGCCGCTGCCAAAAAGGCGACGCGCGAGAAGAACGCCATGTTCCTGACCGCCATCATGGAAGGGCGCTATATCGACGAATACCTGACGGAACAGGGCGCCGCCGCACCGAAGGTGCAGGCCGGCGACATGGCCGCGATTTCCAGCCCGCTCGATTTCGTGGCGCTCAACATCTATACGCCCGAATGGGTGCGCGCCGATGATGGCCCCAGCGGTTATGTCACCATTCCGCATATTGCTTCGTCGCCGCGCATGGCCTCGCCGTGGCTGGTGGTCGGTCCGGAAGTCGCCTATTGGGGACCGCGGATGGTCAGTGAACTGTGGAGCCCGAAGACGCTCTATATCTCTGAAAACGGCGCCTCAGCCGACGATCCCGTTATCAATGGCCATATCGACGACGTCGATCGGGTCATGTACCTGCGCAACTATTTCGGCCAATTCCGCCGCCTCGTCGCGGAAGATTATCCGCTCAAGGGTTACTTCCTGTGGAGCCTGATGGACAATTTCGAATGGGCGGATGGCTATTCCAAGCGGTTCGGCATCCACTATGTCGATTTCGCCACCCAGAAACGCACGCCAAAATTGAGCGCGCTCTGGTACAGGGAGGTCATCCGCCAAGGTCGGATCGTCTGATCTGAGAGCGCAGGGACCGGGGTAACTCTCCGGTCCCGACCACGCGCGACCTTGACAGCCAGCACCGGCATAGGTTCAACTGAAACCATGCCGTCAGCCGATAATATTCCGTCTACAGACCATCCCGTCTTCGATTTTACCGAAGGCACATTGCCGCTCGTCATTGCCGCGCCCCATGTCGGCACCTATATTCCACCGGACATCGCCGCGAAGCTGAACGAGACCGGCCGGGCCGTGCGCGAGACCGATTTCCACGTTCACCGCCTGTTCGATTTCGCCAGAGACCTGGGTGCCACCACGCTTTTCGCCACCCATTCTCGCTATGTCGTTGATCTCAACCGCGATCCGGCCGGCGCCAATCTCTATCCCGGCCAGTTCGAAACCGGCCTCTGCCCGGTCAGCGATTTCGACCAGAACCCGATCTATCCCGAAGGGCATAATCCTTGCGCCGCAGAAATCGACTTTCGCCGCGAGACCTACTGGCAGCCCTATCATGACCAGCTTAGAGCCACGCTCGACGCTGCCGTGGCGCGCCATGGCAAGGCACTTCTCATCGATGCCCACTCGATCCGCGGCATGATCCCCAGCCTGTTTGAAGGCCGCCTGTCCGATCTCAATTTCGGCACTAATTCCGGTGCTACCCTGCGGGGAAATACACTTAAAGCTTTGCAGGATTGGCGAGCAAAAACAAATAGCTACAGCCATGTGCTCGATGAGCGCTTCAAGGGCGGCTACACCACGCGTCACTACGGGGCCTTATCTGAAGAGATTCAGGCCCTCCAGATTGAAATTGTTCAGGACACTTACCTAGACTCGAACACGCCGCACCTGTATGACGCTGGCATCGCCGCCCCCTTAAGTAACACCCTGCGCCCGCTCGTCGAGGCGCTTGTGGCGGCCCTTTAAATTGCAGGTGTCCCCATGAGTTCCCCCTTCCACCAGAAAACAGCCGAGCGCGGCAATATCATCGACGGCGCCGGCTACGCCAAATCCCTGCGAGATCGCCTGGCTATCCATGTCAGCAACCTCAAAGCGACGCACGGTCTGACGCCCTGCCTCGTGGTCGTCATTGTCGGTGAAGACCCCGCCAGCCAGGTCTATGTCAAGTCCAAGGGCGAAATGACCCTGGCGATCGGCATGGAATCGCGCACCATCCGCCTGCCCGACACCACTTCCGAAGATGAACTACTGAAGATCATCGATGATCTCAACCGCGACAGCGTGGTCAATGGCATTCTGGTGCAACTGCCGCTACCGAAGCACATGTCCTCTCTGAAGGTGATCGACGCCATCAATCCGGACAAGGATGTCGATGGTTTTCACGTCATCAATGCCGGCAAGCTGGCCGTGGGTCTTGACGGCATCGTGCCCTGCACGCCGCTGGGTTCGCTGATGCTGCTGAAGGATGCCGCCGCCGCACATGGCGATACGCTGGCCGGCAAGAATGCCGTCATCGTCGGCCGCTCCAACATCGTCGGCAAACCGATGGCACAGTTGCTGCTTAATCAGGACTGCACCGTCACCATCGCCCACTCGAAAACCAAAAACCTCGCCGAAGTCTGCCAGGGCGCCGATATCCTGGTGGCCGCCGTCGGCCGTCCGAAATTCATCGCCGGCGACTGGGTAAAAGACGGCGCCTATGTGATCGATGTCGGAATCAACCGCATTGAGGTGGATGGTAAAGGCAAGCTGGTCGGCGATGTCGATTTCGATGGCGCGAAAGACCGCGCCTTGGCCATCACGCCCGTGCCGAAGGGCGTCGGTCCGATGACCATAGCCTGCCTGCTCAACAACACCATCAAGGCCTTCTGCCTGCAGAACCATCTGCCGGTTCCGGACGGCGTTTAGTATGTCGGGTGTCGTCATCATCGGGGCCGGACATGCCGGCGGGTCGGCGGCGGGGTTCCTGCGTCAGTACGGCTACACTGGCCATATCACCCTGATCGGCGCTGAACCCTACCTGCCCTATCAGCGCCCGCCGCTGTCCAAAGCCTGGCTCAAGGGCGAAGCCTCGCTCGATGACCTCTACCTACGTGGCGACACATTCTATGCCGACCAGAACATCGATGCCCACGTCAATACACAGGCGGTGTCTATCGATCGCATCGGCAAGACCGTCACCCTGCTGGGCGGCATCACCCTGCCCTATGACTATCTGATCCTCGCCACCGGCTCGAAAGCGCGCCCATTCCCGGTGCCTGGCGCCGACCGCGTGCCGCATCACCTGCTGCGCACGCTCGATGACGCCGAAGCGCTCAAGAATGCCCTCCAGCCCGGTCACCGTATAGGCCTGATCGGCGCCGGCTATGTCGGGCTGGAAACCGCCGCTTCGGCGCGTCATCTCGGCTGCGAGGTTACCGTTTTCGAGCGCGAAAGCCGCATCCTGGCGCGTGTCGCCTCCCCCGCGCTGTCGAACTTCTTCACCGAAATGCACATGGGGCGTGGTGTCGGTATCTTTACGGAAGCGGCGATTACCGAGCTTTCAATCGGCCAGGGCGATAAAAAAGTGGTCCATCTTGCCGACGGCCGCACGCATGAGTTCGACCTGCTGCTGGTCGGCATCGGCGCCCTGGCCAATGACGATCTGGCGCAGGCGGCAGGGCTCGAATGCGCAAATGGCATTGTGGTCGACGAACTGGGCCGCACCAGTGATCCGGATATCTTCGCCATCGGCGATGTGACCTCGCGCACCCTGCCCATCTATGACGGCCGTTTCCGGCTGGAGAGCGTGCCCAATGCGCTCGAACAGGCCAAGCAGGCCGCCGCCGCCATTACTGGTTACAAACCGCCGGTCGTGGAGACGCCATGGTTCTGGTCGGATCAGTATGAATTCAAACTGCAAATCGCCGGTCTTCTGCGCCCCGATACACGGGCCATTGTCCGTGGTGATTTGACCAGCGGCGCCTTCAGCGTCTTCCACCTTGACGGCACAGGTCGCCTGATGGCCGCCGAATGCGTCAGCAAACCGGCCGATTTCATGGCTGCCAAGCTGCTGATCGCCAAGGGCGTCGCCCTGGATGACACCATCGCCGATCCGGAAGTTTCTTTGAAGCCTTACTTGCAAAAGTAACCATCTGGCAGCGCACAATTTGAAGTGACATTCGCCGCCATTTGCGCTTAGCTCACGGCACAAATACACCTCACCAAAGAGGATTCGATGTCCAGTTCCCCCAAAGTTTTCCCCGACGCCAAAAGCGCGCTTGAAGGTTTTACCTTCGACGGCATGACCGTCATGTCCGGCGGCTTCGGCCTGTGCGGCATCCCTGAAAATCTGATCGCGGCCCTGCGCGATTCCAGCGTGAAGAGGATCACCGTCATCTCCAACAATGCCGGCGTCGATGGCTTTGGCCTCGGCCAGTTGCTGGAAACCCGGCAGATTAGGAAGATGATCAGTTCTTACGTCGGCGAGAACAAGGAATTCGAGCGGCAATATCTCGCCGGTGAACTGGAGCTGGAGTTCAATCCGCAGGGCACTTTGGCTGAGCGTATCCGCGCTGGCGGCGCTGGCATTCCCGGCTTCTATACCGCCACCGGCGTCGGCACAATCGTGGCCGATGGCAAGGAAATCAAACGGTTCGGTGACCGCGATTATGTGCTGGAAACCGGCCTCGTCGCCGATCTCTCTATCATCAAGGCGTGGAAGGGCGATGCCCGCGGCAACCTGATCTTCCGCAAGACAGCGCGCAATTTCAACCCGATGATGGCGACGGCCGGCAAGGTCTGCATCGCCGAGGTCGAGGAAATCGTGCCGGTCGGCTCACTTGATCCGGATAAAATTCATACGCCGGGCATCTATATCGACCGCATCGTGCAGGGCACTTTCGAGAAACGTATCGAGCAAAGAACCATCCGCGCAAAGGAAGAAGTATAATGCCCTGGACCCGCGATGACCTCGCCAAGCGCGCCGCCCGTGAATTGCAGGACGGCTTCTACGTCAATCTCGGTATTGGTATCCCGACCCTAGTGGCCAACCATATCCCCGAAGGTATGACGGTCACGCTGCAGTCGGAAAACGGTATGCTCGGCATGGGGCCCTTCCCCTATGAGGATGAGATCGATGCCGACCTGATCAATGCCGGCAAGCAGACCATTACCGAGCTGGACGAGACGAGCTATTTCTCGTCATCGGACTCGTTTGCCATGATCCGCGGCGGCCATATCAACCTGACCATCCTGGGGGCCATGGAAGTGGCCGAAAACGGCGACATCGCCAACTGGATGATCCCCGGCAAGCTGGTCAAGGGCATGGGCGGCGCCATGGATCTGGTAGCCGGCGTCAAGCGTGTCGTCGTGGTCATGGACCATGCCAACAAGCACGGCGAATCGAAGGTTTTGAAAGCCTGCACCCTGCCGCTGACCGGCACGCGCGTGGTCAATCTGATTATCACCAATCTCGGTGTGTTCGAAGTCAAGCCGGATGGTTCGGGGTTGAAACTGATCGAACTGGCGCCGGATGTGACGCTGGAAGACATCGCCGAAAAGACCGAAGCGGCTTACGAAGTGGCGCTGGCTTAAGTAAGAAGACCCACCATCTGCGCTACGCTTGATGGTCCCCCTCCCGGCATAGCCGGGGAGGTATAAAGAATGCCCTTTCTATACCTCCCCACCTCTGGTGGGGAGGGGGACCGCGCCTGAAAGGCGTGGTGGTGGGGGTTCTTACTGACTTACAGCCCCTCAACCTTCTGCGTCGCCGATGGTTTCGCCATTTCCTGAGGCATCGCCGTCTGGGCATAGCTGGCCAGGGCGTCCTCGCTGAAATCGATCAGGCTGGTCACCACCTGGGTCGTCGCCTGGTTATAACCGTCCGCCATCAGCGACATATCGCTCTTGCGCACGGGAATATCGGCGCTGATGAATTTCTGCCCCACCACCATACGGTCCGACAGTCGGATCAGACGCGCATCCAGCGCCACCGAAACCGTCGGGCGATTGCGCTTATAGTCCGTCTCGAACTTGCGCACGCTGATATCGAGGCGGAAATTGGCTGCCGTCGGCCCTCGCGGTTCAAGCGTCACCGTCTGGCCGCCACGCGCGAAGCCGGTCGAGATCGCGTCCTTGAAGAGGCCAGAGGCCGCCGAGGTCCAGCGCGCTTCGGCCACATAGGCGACCTCACTGCCTTCCACTGTAACGATGCGATCGCCGGCGCTGTCCTGCGGGAAGGTAACGGTGCCAAACACAATGCCCGTAGGCGCCATGCCAACCGCGCGGCCGGCCGTGCCCGCCGCCTCGGCCTTTTGCTCGACCATCTCCGGCGTATAGCCGAAGCGATAAAGCTGGGCCGGCTTGGTCTTGGGCAGCAGGGTCACACAGCCAGTAAGCGCTATAGCAACGCCCAGAACAGCCGTCGTCTTCAGGGTTTTCATAAGCGCACTCATTGGCTCACCTTTCTTTCCTTGGCGACGGGCTTGTTGATCAGGCCCTGCGGGCTGGCCTGTACGGAATCAACCAGATCCTTGACCGATTCCGAGGCGTCATTGAGGTTGCGCAGGCTTTCCTGCAACTCCGGCAGGGTGGTCGAATTAAGCTGGTCCGCCGGTGCCTTCATGGCATCGGCCAGGGTCGCCACATGATCGGCGGCATCGGCCAGTTTCTTGGTGGCCGCATTGATCTGATCGAGCGTCTGCGGCAGCTTGTCAGAGGCCACGCCATTGGTCGAATTGGCCAGGCGCGTCACCGCATCGGCCGCCTCGCCAGCGCTGACAATGGCCGCGTGAGCGTCATCGATCATCTGCTCGCGGCCCTTCAGTTCGGCGGTGATGGCTTCGAGATTGTTCAGGCTGTCCGAGAAGGTCTTGATGTTCTGGTCCGACAGCAGGCGATTGACGCGGTTCAGGCTCTCATAGGTATTTTCGATCACCGAACCGGAGCCGGACAAGAGCTTCGAGAGCGCGCTTTCCTGACTGTGGATCAATGGTGGCGGCGCGCCCGGCTTGTGCTTCAGCAGCGGCGCATTGGCCGAACCGGGCGAAATCTGCATGTAGAAAAGCCCGGTAATGCCCTGTGGCTCCAGAGAGGCGACGGAATCGACGCGTACCGGCGTGCCTTCATCAAGCTGCACCGTGGCGATCACCTGATGGGTATTGGCATTGCCGAGACGCAGGCCCGTCACCTCACCGACCTTGATGCCATTGAAGTGGACTTCCGCCCCTTTGGTCAGGCCGTCGACCGGCGTGTTGAACTCGACCTCATAGGTGCCGAAGCTCTTGTTGAAGTCGAACTGGATGAACCAGAAGGCAAAGACAGTCAGCACAAGCGCGAGGGCAAATGTGGCGAGACCGACCAGAGCATAATGGGCTTGACGTTCCATATCGTGTTCCTACTTCTTCCCCCGTCCGCGTGGACCGTGGAAATACTCGTGTATCCACGGATGCGAAGATTTTTCCAGTTGCGAGACAGGCCCCTTCTCCACCACATGCCGATCCGCCAGCACGGCGATTTCGTCACAGATGGCGTAGAGACTATCAAGATCGTGCGTAATCATAAAGACCGTCAGGTCGAGGCTGCCCGCCAGTTCGCGGATCAGCGTATCGAAGGCCGCCGCGCCGATCGGATCGAGGCCCGCCGTCGGTTCGTCGAGAAACAGCAGTTGCGCATCCAGCGCCAGGGCCCGCGCCAATGCCGTGCGCTTGATCATGCCGCCGGAAAGCTCCGAAGGCGCCAGGTCGGCGGCGGTCAGCGGCAGACCGGCCATGGACATTTTCAACAGCGCCACGGCGCGCGCCTCGCGGCGGCTCAGGCGGGTAAATTCCATCATCGGCGCCATGATGTTTTCCGCCACGCTCAGGTTGGAAAACAAGGCCCCACTCTGGAAAAGTACCCCTGTTTTGGCTTGGATCTGGCGCGTCTTCTCGTCATTACCTTCATAAAGACGATGGCCAAACAAATGAATATCGCCAGCGGTCGGCTTTTGCAGCCCAAGGATGGACCGCAGAAGCACCGTCTTGCCGGAGCCGGAGCCGCCGACAATGCCCAAAATCTCACCGCGCCGGACGGTCAGGTCGAGGTTTTCATGGACGACATGGCTGCCAAAGCTGTTGTTCAGGCCCGTGATAATGATCGGGTCTTCACATTCTTCCTTCAGAGGGGGGACGACCTTCCTTTTCATCAGAACGTAAACCCGTTGAAAAGCATGGCGAAGATGGCGTCGATCATGAAAATCAGAAAGATGGATTGCACCACGGCCTTGGTCACCTGACGGCCCAGACTGATCACATCATCCTTGACCGACATGCCGAGGCGGCAGCCGACCACGGCAACCGTAACGGCGAACACCGGCGTGCGAACCATGCCAACGAACAGGTTGACGGTCGGCACATAGTCATAAAGCCGCTGCACGAAATATTGCGGCCCCAGACCGAGCGATCCCCAGATGGCCAAAGACCCACCCAGCAGACCGGCAAGGGTGCCGATAAAGGTCACCAGCGGCGTCATGATGACCAGGGCCACCACGCGCGGCAGGACCAATGCCTCATAAGGATCAATGCCCATGACCCGCATGGCGTCGATTTCCTGGTTCATCTTCATGGAGCCGATTTCGGCCGCGAAGCCCGACGCCGAGCGTCCGGCGATCAATACGGCGGCGATGACCGGCGCGAACTCCCGCATGACGCCGATGGAGACGAAATCGATGGAGAAGACCGCCCCGCCATAGGCTTTCAGCGACAGCACCATCAGGAAGGCCAGCACCGCCCCGACAAACAGGTTGGTGACGGCGACAATCGGCAGGGCCTCAAGCCCGGCCCGCTGCATGACATTGAACAGCGGCGCCCAGCGCACGCGTGATGGCCTGGCGATCGACAGCATGATCAGGGTCATGACATGACCCATGAACACCGACTGGGCGATGAAACCGCGCCAGAAGCCCGACATCAACTGCCCAAGATGGACCAGTCCGTAATAGACCGGATGCAGCCAGAACTTTTTGACTTCCGGGTTTTCCCGGTTGTAGGTATCCATGGTCGGACGATTGGCCCCGACCAGGGCAAAGAGCCGCGCATAGTTATCATGGCCGGCGAAAATTTCGCCGTCGAGCTTGTCGGTCAGGGCGTAATGCAGGGCAAAGGCGCCGGCGCTGTCAAGCGCTTCCAAGCCGTCTGTCGTGACTTGTACCTTGTCGTACTTTTTCAGCGCCGCCTGCATCCGTGCCGCGATGCCCTCCAGGCTCGTAATGATCCACTGGCCGCTCAGATTGAGGACAGCCACGCTGTCGCCGCCTTTTGCGGGCGCCGTGATGGTAAACTCAGCCTTGATCGGTTTGGAGGTCGCCCTGTTCATTCTGACTTTAAATCGGCTGACTTTAAAATGGCTTCATTCTGCGCGTGATGCCCGATCATACATGCCGCATATTGATAAAATGGCAATAGTGAAGGCGAAAAAACCGTACAGCACTGTTCACTTTTATACAGACTGTGTTTCGCCCTGCGGCAGCCTCACCCGATAAACCCCTTTGAAACCTTCGGGTTCAATCGGCTTACCCTTGCGCAAGACCTCAAGTTTTCCCTGACGCGCCAGACCGATGATCACCGCGCGCACCTTCGGCAATTCCCGCCGCCAGTTGATGGCGTCTATTGCCTTGGCCACCTCATTGGGGCTAATGGAGTCACCCTTTCGCACATGCGATAAGAGATCAAACAGGGTCTCTTCGACGAGTTGTGACATGGGCATTTCTCCGGAGTAAGATGATGAGCGCCGACGCCAGCCAGTATGAAAAAATAACCGAAGGCGAGTTTGCCGGTTGGGTGATAGCGCCCGAAAGCGACACCTTCAACGGCCTGGTGGGGCCCTATTACTACCAGTCGGACGATCCCGCCAACGTCAAAGTGGCGTTCAAGGCGGAAAAAGCGACATCTCAATGGCGGCGGCACGGTGCATGGCGGCTGCCTGCTGACCCTGGCGGATACCTCTCTGTTTGTCTTCGCCCTGCCCCACCTGGCCGATGGCGGCGCGGTGACGCTGCAACTCGACTCCCAGTTCCTGAGCCCCGGCCGCGAAGGCGACATCATCGTGGCGACGGGTGAAATAACCCGCGTCGGCAAGTCGGTGATCTTCGGCCGCGGGCAACTGACCTGCGGCGACCGTATCCTGCTGAGCTATTCCGGCATCATGTCACGCCTGGCCGCCAAGCCTTCCGGGGATGCTTAATTAGAGCTCAAGCCGCATGGCTTACCTCGCAACAGCTCGGACGGGCGGCCGCCCTTGCCGCTAAGACGCGGAGGTCAAAGCCCATACACCGCATTCGGCAGGGCGCCGACAATGGCCGCTGACAGGCAGGTGGCCAGGAAAGCCGCCGCCAAACCCTTCCAGATCAGACTGATGATTTCCTGGCGGCGGTCCGGCATCAGGGCGCCGAAACCGGCCACCGTGATCCCGACCGAGCCGATATTGGCAAAGCCGCACGTGGCGTAGGTCAGAAGGATGCGGGTGCGCGGCGTCATGTCGGCCAACGGGATCGCCGCCAGTTTCAGAAAGGCAACGAACTCGGTCAGCACCATCTTGATGCCGAGGATTTCCCCACCCTTGGCCGCCTCGTTCCACGGCACGCCGATCAGCCAGGCCAGGGGCGTAAAGACCAGCCCCAATATGCGTTCCACCGTTACCGGCTGGCCGCCGATCGCCGGAATGACCGTCAGAATCGCATTGGCCAGGGCCGCCAGAGCCACCATCACCACCAGGATGGCGGCAATATTCATGGCCACGGTCATGCCGTCCACCGTGCCCTTGGAAACGGCATCAATCGCGGAATCGTATTTCAATTCGCTGCCGTAATCGAGCTTCTCGACCTTGTGGTTGATCAGGTCCGGCACGATGATCCGCGCCAGCAGAACGCCCGCCGGCGCCGAAACCACGGCCGCCGCCAGTATATGCCCCGCAGCGTCCGGTAGGACGTTCTGCAGGATCAGCACATAGGCCACCATGGTCGAGCCGGAAACATTGGCCATGCCGATCACCACCAGCACGAACAGTTCCGAGCGCGTCAGCTTGTCGAGATAGCCCTTGATGATGATCATGCTCTCGACATTTCCGACGAAGATACCGGAGGCCACGCCCAGCGAGGTGGCGCCACCCAGGCCGATCGTCTTCTCAAAGATATAGCCCAGGCCACGAATAATGATCTTGAGCACACCGATATGCCACAGCAAAGCCGACAGGGCGGAAATGACCAGGATCAGCGGCAGAACCTTGAGCGCGAAGACGAACAGCGCGCCTGAATTGGTTACTGCATAAGGCTGATCACCACCGCCCATATAGCCGAAGACGAACTGCATCCCCTGGTCGGTGGCATCAGACAAGGCGCTCATGCCATTGGCGACACCGCCCAGAAGGACGTGAGACTGAGGCACCGCGAACAGGGCCAGGATCAGCACGACCTGAATGGCGATGGCGCCGATCGTCAGTCGGATCGGGAATTTACGGCGGTTCTCCGACAGCCCCCAGCAGAACAGAATGATGACCACAATGCCTGCCAGGCTTTGCAGGTTTTCCAGACCGTAATGAAAGGGCAAGGCTGCCTCCCGAGACATGTAAAGCGTCCGGCTATAGCTTTGAAACCCACATTTTTTGTGACAGCGGCGCATATCGCCATCTTTACAAACTTCAACGAATAGTGATCTGTCAGGTGCAACAAAGCCGTTTAGAGTTTACTGCGCACTCTGACAGAAAGAAACCCCGATATGAGCCTGGCCGCAGGGCAAAGCACGCCCCAGAACGACGCGACCACCCGCCACCTGCTGGTGGTCGATGATGATGACCGCATCCGTACCCTGCTGAAGGAATTCCTGAGCCGACAGGGTTTCCGCGTCACCGCCGCCGCTCACGCCGATGCCGCCAAGCGGATGCTGCAACTGCTCGATTTCGACCTGCTGATCCTTGATGTCATGATGCCGGGCGAGGATGGTTTCTCGCTGTCGAAATGGGTGCGCGCCAATTCTAATGTGCCGATCCTGATCCTGACCGCGCGCGGCCTGCCCGATGACCGGATCATGGGGCTTTCGATCGGCGCCGACGATTATCTCTCCAAGCCGTTCGAGCCGCAGGAACTGCTGCTGCGCATCGAAGCCATCCTGCGCCGCACCGGGGTGAAGCCGGCTTTGCCGAAATCGATCAATATGGGGCCATTCAGCTTCGACCTGGAGCGCTCGGAACTCAGCAAGAACGGCACGCTGGTCCGCCTGACCGAAGCCGAATCACAACTGCTGAAATACCTGGCCGAACGCGCCAATGTACCGGTCGACCGCATGGACCTGGCCAAGGACAGCGTCGACACCACCGGCCGCGCCGTCGATGTCCAGGTCACCCGCCTGCGCCGCAAGATCGAGCAGGATCCGAAAAACCCCCGCTATCTGCAAACCGTGCGCGGCAAGGGGTATATGCTGGCTCCGGACTAAACCTTGGCCTCCCCCAAGCGCAAATTGCCGAAGATCAAATTCTGGCCCGCCGTCCTGAAGCGTAATTTCCCGCGCACCCTGATGGCGCGCGTCCTGCTGATCATCGTCCTGCCGATTGCCATCATGCAGATCGCCATCACCTGGGTGTTTTTCGACAAGCATTGGGAGACCGTCACGGCCAAGCTTTCGGAGGGGCTGGCCGGAGATATCGCCTGGGCGGTGCGCGCCTATGAGGCCAATCCCACCGAGGCCAACCTCCGGCAGATCAGCGACCAGGCCGATACCACCATGCAGTTGTCGATCAGCCTGCGCAAGGGCGACAAGCTGCCGCTCAACCGCCGGGAATCGATCTTCATCGCCCTCAACCGCACCATAGACAAGGCGCTGGGCGATCAGCTCGAAGAGGTCTACTGGTTCGATACCACGCGTTATCCCGGCTATGTTGATATCCGTGTGCAGGTCAAGGAAGGCGTCCTGCGCTTTATCGTTCCCAAGGACCGCGCCTTCGCCACCACCGGCTATATCTTCATCTTCTGGATGCTGGGCGCCACCATCATCCTGACCACTATCGCCATGCTGTTCATCCGCAACCAGGTGCGCGCCATCGAGCGCCTGTCACAGGCCGCCGAACGCTTCGGCCGCGGCGAAGAGGATGTCGGTTTCAAGCCGTATGGCGCCACCGAGGTACGCGCCGCCGCCGAAGCCTTCCTCAAGATGAAGGCGCGCATCCAGCGCCAGATCGAGCAGCGCACCACCCTGCTCGCCTCGGTCAGCCATGACCTGCGTACCCCCCTGACCCGCCTCAAGCTCGAACTGGCCATGGGAGAGCAGGACGAGGCAAATACGCGGATGAAACAGGACGTCTCCGAAATGGCCTACATGATCGACGAGTACCTAGCCTTTGCCCGCGGTGAGATGGCCGAGAATACCGACAGCGTGTCGGTTCGCGCCCTGATGGATGCCGTCACCGACAGCGTGGCCCGTGCCGGCCACAAGCTGCAAACCGAACGCCTGGCCGAGGACCTGCGCGTCAATATCCGCGAAATGGCCGTTCAGCGCGCTCTGACCAATCTGGTGATGAACGGCTTTCATTACGGCAAGCATGTACGTTTTCATGCCGAGGTGACGCCTGGCGAGAAGCTGCGGCTGATTATCGATGATGATGGTCCCGGCATTGCGCCGGAAAAACGCGAGGAAGCCTTCAAGCCGTTCTCAAGACTGGATGAGTCGCGCAACCAGAATATCAAGGGTGTCGGGCTGGGCCTGGCTATTGCCCGCGATATCGTCCGCAGCCACGGCGGCGAACTGATGCTTGATACCAGCCCGCAAGGCGGCCTGCGCGCCGTGATCAGCCTGCCGGTATCAGCGGGCTAAGCGACGTCCACCAATTCCCGTGCCACCGCCTCGGCGATCTTGATACCGTCTATAGCCGCCGACAGGATGCCGCCAGCATAGCCCGCCCCCTCGCCCGCCGGATAAAGCCCCTGCGTGTTCAGGCTTTGCAGATCCTTACCGCGCGTAACGCGGATAGGCGATGAGGTACGCGTTTCCACACCGGTCATCATGGCGTCCGGATTGTCATAGCGTTTGATCTGACGTCCGAAAACCGGCAGGGCCTCGCGCATGGCTTCGATGACAAATCCCGGCAGGCATTCGCTGAGGTCGGTCAAATGAACGCCCGGCTTATACGAGGGCAGCACCTGGCCAAATTCGGTGGAGGCCCGACCGGCGAGGAAATCGCCCACCTTTTGCCCCGGCGCCTGGTAATTCGAACCGCCGGCGACAAAGGCCGATGATTCCAGCCGCCGCTGTAACTCAATCCCCGCCAGCGGATGGCCGGGATAGTCGCGCTCCGGATCAATACCGACCACAAAGCCAGCATTGGCATTGAATTCCTTGCGCGAATACTGGCTCATGCCATTGGTGACCACGCGGCCGGGTTCGGATGCCGCCGCCACCACGCACCCGCCGGGGCACATGCAGAAGCTGTAGACCGTGCGGCCATTTTTGCAGTGGTGCGACAGGCTGTAGGCCGCCGCCCCCAGATCCGGATGACCCGCGCAGGCACCGAAGCGCGCCATGTCGATCCATGACTGCGGATGCTCTATGCGCACGCCGATGGAAAAGGGTTTGGCCTCGATAAAGACGCCGCGATCATATAGCATCTGGAAGGTATCGCGGGCGCTGTGGCCGACCGCCAGCACCACCTGATCGGCTTCGAGGTAACCACCATCATGCAGGTGCAGCCCACACACCTGGCGCGTACTGTCCCCGGCGATCTCGATGTCGATATCGGTTACGCGCGTTTGCCAGCGGTATTCACCGCCCAGCGCTTCAATGGTTTGCCGCATATGCTCGACCATCGAGACCAGCCGAAAGGTGCCGATATGCGGATGGGCTTCGGTCAGGATTTCCGGCGGCGCACCGGCCTTGACGAACTCGGTCAGCACCTTGCGGCCGAGATGGCGCGGATCCTTGACTTGGCTGTAAAGCTTGCCGTCCGAGAATGTCCCCGCTCCGCCCTCGCCGAACTGGACATTGGATTCGGGGTTCAGTTCGCCCCTGCGCCACAGTCCCCAGGTATCCTTCGTGCGTTCGCGCACCACCTTTCCGCGCTCCAGGATGATTGGCTTCAGCCCCATCTGGGCCAGGATCAGCGCCGCGAACAAGCCGCAGGGGCCTGCGCCGATCACCACCGGACGGCGCTTCTGGCTAACCGCCGGTGCATGGCCGATAAAGCGATATTCCGTCTCCGGCGTCAACTTCACGGAGGGATTGCCGGCCAGCCGCGACAGCACGCCCGCCTCATCCTTCAGAACCACGTCCACCGAATAAATCAGCAGGATGGCGGACTTTTTCCGCGCGTCATTGGCCCGGCGCGCGATCTCGAATGACAGCAATTCATCCGCGGTAATGCCCAGCCTTGCGCAGATCGCTTCCGGCAGGGCTTCGGATGGATGATCGAGCGGCAGTTTCAATTCGGTGATACGGAGCATGGCCGTGCTTTACCGGCAATGCCTCCGCCACGCAACCGCGGACAAAAAAGCCCCGCACGATGGCGGGGCTTCAGTTGAGCACAGGTTTAGGTGTTTAAAACTTCGCCGAGACACCAACGCGGTATGTGCGGCCATAGAATTCGTTTTCCACCAGTTGACGGGAATTGCCGATGGTGCGACGCCACACCGATTTGTTGAGGTTCTTGCCCTCGACGAACAGTTGCAGGTTCTGCGTAACCGCATAACCGATCTTCATATCGAGCTTGCCATTGGCCGCCGTATAGATATCGGTGTCGCGGCTTTCCCCAAGGGTATCGAGGTACTTAGAGCGATAGGTGTAGGCGATGCGCGCGTTCCAGCCGTATTTTTCATAGGTCAGTTCGGCGGTGCCGGTCAGGTCGGAGGTATAGATCAGCGGCACATCTTCGCTACGGCCTGGCGCGCCATCGGTGCTCGACTCCTGCGCGGTCATGTTGAACGAGGTACCGAGCCCGTCGAAAGGCGCCGGCAGGCTGTCGAACTGCATGAGGAAGTTGAATTCGACTCCGGAAACCTTGGCCGACTTCAGGTTTTGCGACTGGGTGATCTTGGCGCCGTTATAAAGCGTGCCGTTGATCGTCTCGTTGTCAGCATCGCGCTCGGTGACAAAGATCGGATTGTCGATCGACTTGTAGAAGGCGGCGACCGAAATCATGCCCTTTTTGCCGAAATAGTGCTCGTAGCCGGCATCGAGATTGACCGAGGTCAGCGGATCAAGGTCCGGATTGCCGATTTCCAGTTCGATATCGTCATCGTCATGATTGACGGCGACGCGCGGCGCCAGGTCGACATAGTTCGGACGGCCGATCGAGGTGGTGGCAGCGAAACGGACGAGCGAATTGTTGTTGAAGTCGTAGCGGCCGACCAGCGAGGGGAACAGGTCGGTATAGGACTTCTTGCCAAAGCTGTTGAAGGCCCCGGCCGCTTCCAGGTCCGCTTCCGTTTCGATGGCGGCGGTATCGTAGGCGATGGCCTTGTAGGTGGCATCGGTCTGCTCGACACGCAGGCCGGGGATCAGGGTCAGGTCGCCCTTGCGGATGGTGGCCTGGATATAGGCCGCCGCCACCTTTTCGCGGACATCATAGTCGCCGCCCAGTTCATCGGCGATGCTTTCGCCGACATTCAGTTCCATCAGGCCATTGGCTTCGGCGTAGTCGAGCGACTTGAGGAAATCGACCGTAGGACCGAATTCACGGCCATAGAGGCTGCCGGCATCGTAGGATTCAAAATCGCTCAGCTTCATGTCGCTGAGATCATAGTAGCGGTAATCGACGGCGCTGCGCTTGTGACGCTCTGAATACTTCGCGCCCATCTTGAAGGTGGTGTCGCCACCGAAAGCCGAGGTCGGCAGGGTGTAGTCGGCCGATGCCTGGGTCAGGGTCTCGCGGGCGTGGTCGGCTTCCAGTTCCGCCGACTTGGCGGTGTATTTGGTGGCGTCATAGGCCACGTCGTTCGGGCTGACCCTAAACAGCAGGTCGGACAGGTCATAGGTGCCCGATACGGCATTCTTCTTGGTCGCATAGGCGAAGTTGTAACGGGGATCGTCGTCCTTGATGGCCGTCGAACTGGTGGCATCGACCTTCAGCTTGCCGGCACCGACCGTGAATTCACCGCCCAGATTGACCGTGGCGATATGTTCGTCTTCAAAACGATACTTGGCGTTCCGGTTGGCGGCCTTGCCGGCGGCGAACGTGCCGTCGTCATTGAGCGCGTCTTCCAGATTGACGCGGAATTCCTGGCGCTGCTCCATGTCGGTGAAGTGCGAGAACAGGGTGCGGGCATAGAGATGCACGTCATCGTTCGGCTTGTAGTCGAAATTCAGCGCCGCGCCCTGGCGGTTGCGGATGACGTAATAGTCGCGCAGGCGCCAGTCATCCGGCTTGCCGTCTACCCAGTTGTCGGAGCCCTGGAAATTATCCGAAGCCTGCGGACGGCGCGAGGCATTCAGCGCGGCCACGATGCCGAATGCATTGTTCGGACCGAAGCGCGTGCCGGCTGAGATATCAGTGTCGTAGGAGGTCTTGTCGTTCAGTTCGATGTAGCCGGCCGAATAGCGGGCGCTGAGGAACGGTTTCTTGCGATCGAAAGCCGAAAGGGTCTGGATATTCACCGCGCCGGCAATGGCGCTGGCGTCGTATTCGGCGGTCTGGCTCTTGATGACTTCGACCGATCCGATCAGGCCGGTCGGGATGGTGTCCAGCTTCACCGAACGCGTATCGGATTCGGGGGCGGCGGCGTCCTGGCCGTTGACACGAACGGCGGCGAGCGACGGATCGAGCCCCCGGATGACGACATACCGGCCCTCGCCCTGATCATCGACCACCGCGACGCCCGGCATACGCGCCACCACTTCACCGACATTCTGGTCCGGCAGCTTGCCGGCGTCATTGGCGGTGACCACTTCCTTGGTAACCGAAGCAAATTTTTTCTGCTCCATCGACTGGCGCTCGGCGGCGCGCGTGCCGAAGACGACAACCTCGATCGGCGCGTCAGCCGCCGCGGCGGCCGTGGTTATGGCTTCCTGCGCCTGTGTCTGACCGGCGGACAGAGTGAATGCGAGAGGCGCCACGGCGGCGCCGGCAAGCAAATATTTCATTTTCGACATTAACAGCCCCACAATTTAAAAAATTTACAGTTTAATTTATGCAAATTTTGGTATTACACGGATGTGATCGCTATTAAGGACAGCAGATGATGAATTTCACAACATTTTATAACAGATTTATGACAACAAACTTAGCATTTATAAGTGTTGCTTGTTTATCATCATGCGCACCTATACATAAAGAACTCATCTCGGACTCTATACTTGTTTCACACGGCACCGGCACACCCGTTATGGCCGCTGCCGAGACCGAGGCAGTCGCCACAAAAGCGCTCGACAGCGCCGACGACCCGGAAATCTGGGTCGATGCGAAGGATCCCCGCCGCGCCCTGATTTACGCCACCGACAAGAAGGCCGGGCTTTACGTCTATGATCTGACCGGCAAGCAGGTACAGTTCCTGGCCGTCGGCCCCATGAACAATGTCGATCTGCGCAGCGACCTGGCCCTCACTGGCCTGCCGGAAACGGTCATCGCCGCTTCCGATCGCGTCAAGGGCGGAGCGGCAATATTCAAACTCGACCCCGTTACTCTGCAAACGAAGCCCTGGGGTTTCGTGCCCATGCCGACCAGCGAAGCCTATGGCTTCTGCATGGGTGTTACCAAGGACAACCAACTGACCTTCATCATGGTCGGCAAGAATGGCGATGTGACCCAGTCGGTCATCACCAGCGAAAATGGCCAGCCCCAGGCCCGTATCGTGAGGCAATTCGCCGTCGGCACCCAGTCGGAAGGCTGTGTGGTAGATGACACCAGCGGACGCCTCTATATCGCCGAGGAAAATGTCGCCCTGTGGCAATATGGGCTTGACCCTGTCAGCGGCACGGCGCGCACGGCGCTGGAAACCCTTCCTTCGCAGAAGCTGGTAGCCGATATCGAGGGGCTGACCCTGCTGCGCGAGGGACAGAAAACCTTCCTGATCGCCTCAAGCCAAGGCGACAGCGCCTTCGCGGTCTGGCGCGTTGAAGGCGAAACGCCAGCCTATCAGGGTCGCTTTTCGGTCTATCCGGGCAACGGCATAGACGCCGTCACCGGCACGGATGGCGTGGCAGCACTGGGCGACCAGGTCGGCCCCTACGGCAAGGGCGTCGTGGTGATGCAGGACGATTCCGACACCGATGGCGAAACACCTGCCACCGCCCGTCAGCGCCAAAACTTCAAGATCGTTGACTGGAACGAGATCGTGAAGGCCCTGAAAATACAATAACAAAAGGCGGCCGCATCTGCAGCCGCCTTTTCTTTATCCCAACTCCTTGGAGCGCTTGTGCGCTGCGTCAACCGACGCAAGGATCAGTTCGTCCAGCCCTTCGCCCGGCTTGCACAGGATATTGAGGGCCGCTTCGGTCGTGCCGCCCGGAGAAGCGACTTTTTTGATCAGGGCTTCCGGGTCTTCACCGGTTTCATCGAGTAGGCGCGCCGCCGAAATCAGCGTGCCGCGCGCCAGGTCGCGGGCGTGGCTGTATGACAGGCCATTGGCCCTGCCGGCCTTTTCCAGCGCCCGCACGAAGGCATAGACATAGGCCGGCCCCGAACCGGAAACGGCCGTGGCCGAATTGATCTGGTCCTCGTCCGCCAGTTCCACCGTCTGGGCCATGGGCGCGAACAGGCCGCGCGCCGCGTCCATACCCGCCGCCGTGTCGGCATAGAGGCTGGCCACGCCCTTGCCGGTGGCCACGCCCGTGGTCGGCATGACGCGCGCCGTGGGATGACCGGCAAATGCCTGCTTGAGCTGGGTAGTCGTCACCCCGGCCATGACCGAGACAATCACGGCGGCCTTGTCGATATTGCCGCTGAGAATTTGGGCCACGGCGTGCCAGCCCTGCGGCTTGACGGCGAGGATGATGGTTTTCGCGGCGTGCCAGGTTTCGGGCAGCGGATTGAGCTTCGCGCCGTCAGCGGCATAGGCTTGCGCTTCTTCACTGGGCTTCAGGTCGAGGATCATCACGTCCGGGGGCGTAACATGCCCCTGAACACGAAAGCCCTTGAGGATTGAGGAGCCGAGCGCCCCGGCGCCCACAAGAAGGATCGGTTTGGCGAGACTCATTTTTTGGATATCCTCAGACTGATGCGTCCGTTTTTAATAGGTTTGGCGGCTCACCGGCGCAAGTGCCCGCCGGGCCGCTAAGTGATGAATTCAGGCCTCGCGCCCCTAAGCTTCACCCCTGGTCTCGAACAGACAGGCGGCAAAGGCGTCGGAGGCCGTGCTGACGCCCTTGAACCAGAAATCGAAAGCCGGAAAGAAACGATCCACCGCCTCGGCGGCGCTGTTGATCATGTGGGCGCTGGCCATGACCGAACTGCGTTCCAGCGGATTAAGCGCCACCGTATGACGGAAGATGACGTCATAGACGCCTTGCCCGTCCGCGGCTTCCGTATCGCGGAACACCTCGAAATGCCCAAACCAGACATGCGAATTGACCAGGCACAGCAGTTCGTAAAGCCCGCCCAGGCGGTTTTCCGCCAGGGGCACGCCCACGCCGCTCTCGACATCGAGCGAGCAGCACAGTTGCAGGCAATCGCCTTCCGGCCGCCACGAAAACCACATCTCGTAAGTGCGCCAGTCGCCGGCGAGGGCGAAACCAAGATCGCCTTCCGGCGTACGCTCGAATTCCAGCCCTTCCTCGGTCAGGATGGATTCCACCATGTCGAGCGGATCGAACGGGGCATCGCTGTCGAGGGTTTGCGGGGTATTCATGAAAACTCGTTCTAAACGTAAAAGTTAGTCTTGCGGCACTTCGGTGTCTGGCTTCACGCCCTTGCCCTTCGGCTTCACCGACAAGGCAGCGACCGCCGCGCGCAGTTCAGCCACTTCGGCCCGCAGTGCGTCCAGTTCATCGCGGCGCACCAGGTCCATTTCAGCAACGAAGCGATCACCCTGGGCGCGGAAAGCCGCCTTGGCCTCTTCGCCCGCCGCCTGGGCCAGCGACATGGCGCCCGTGGTCATCTTGGCCAGTTCGTCGAGGAAGGGGTTTTGGCTTTGCATCACAGGCACTCCGAAGAAATAAGACGCTGTCTATATAGGCGCTTATCTCATTTCCGACAAACTTTTCATGATTCTGGCGATACCGCTTCTCTTTTGTGGCGACGAGTCACAGCAGAGTTGTTAATAGGCAGGTATGATACCGCTCAGTCGCCGCGAGGCTCCTCGCAAAGGCTCGGGCGCACAGTCGTGCTTGCCGAAGTCCGAAGACTTCGGAACCCATCGGAGACCCTATGCCCTTGAACATGCCTAATATAAACCCTGTCATGTTGCCTTTGGGGCCGCTGGAAATCCGTTGGTATGCCGTGGCCTATATTGCCGGCATTGTGTGCGGCTGGCTCTATATAGCGGCATTGATAAAGAAAGAAAGCCTGTGGGCGCCGCGCCGCGCGCCGGTCAGCAGTGCCCAGCTCGACGACCTGATCCTGTGGATCACGCTCGGCATCATTATCGGCGGCCGCATAGGCTATATTCTCTTCTACGACGCGTCGATCATCTGGAAACATCCGCTCGAAGTCTTCATGATCCAGCACGGCGGCATGTCGTTCCACGGCGGCTTTACCGGCGTGGCGGTGGCCACCATACTCTATTGCCGCGCGCAAAAATTCTCCCTGCCGCGAATGCTAAACCTGGGCGACCTGCTGGCCTGCGCCGCGCCGATCGGCCTGTTCTTCGGCCGCATCGCCAACTTCATCAATGGCGAGCTGTGGGGCCGCGTCACCCATGTGCCGTGGGGCATGGTGTTCTGCAACCAGTATATTGAGAAGCAGTATAACGACATCTGCCCGGCCGGTCTGGAGCCGCGCCATCCCAGCCAGCTTTATGAAGCCCTGGGCGAAGGCCTTCTGCTGTTCATCCTGCTGTGGGTGTTGGCGAGCTTCTACCGCAAGTTCAATCGTCCCGGCCTGATCATGGGCACCTTCATCGCCGGCTACGGCATTATCCGCATCCTGCTGGAAAATGTCCGCGAACCCGACGCACAGATGCTGCCCTTCTTCAAAAACATCATCACCATGGGGCAGTCCCTCTCCCTGGTCATGGTCGCCGTCGGCGGCTTCCTGATCTGGCGCGCGCTCAAAACGCCGGTGCCTGAGCCCGAAGCGGAACCTGAAGTGCCTGTCGAGACCGCCGAGCTTGATGGCTAGTTCATGATACCTGCTTATAAATCCTCCCCTCTTGGAGGGGAGGTGCCGAGCAACGCGCAGACCGCAGGTCGCAGCGCGTCGAGGCGGAGGGGTAAAGACCACACTCTCTAAACGCCGGTATTTACCCATCCACCGCTCCGCGGTCCCCCTCCCCTCCAAGAGGGGAGGATTTTATAGCGATCCAATTATGCCTTCAGACTCTGCCCCCTCTTCCCCTTTGACAGACCGCCTGATCGAGCAGATCACGCTCGAAGGCCCAATGCCGGTAGATGCCTATATGGCCCGCTGTCTGCTCGATCCGATCGACGGCTATTACACAAAACATGCCGCGCTTGGTGCGGATGGCGATTTCATCACCGCGCCGCTGGTCTCGCAAATGTTCGGCGAAATGATCGGCGTCTGGATGGCTCAGACCTGGCTATCAATGGGATCACCCGCCCCCTTCCGGCTGGTTGAGATCGGCGGCGGCGACGGCACCCTGATGAGCGATATCCTGCGCGTCGCCGAGCTTGTGCCTGGCCTGCGCGAAGCCGCTGAAGTCACCCTGGTCGAAATCTCGCCGCCCCTGCGCGCCCTGCAAGGCCAAAAGGTGCCGGACACCGCCTTCGTGTCCTCGCTGGATGGCGTGCCCGAAGACCTGCCGGTCATTGTGATCGCCAATGAATTACTCGACTGCCTGCCGGCGCGGCAATTCATCCGCGCTGAAACCGGCTGGTTCGAGCGCTGCGTCGGCCTGCAGGATGGTGCGCTCGCCTTTGGGCTTGTGCCAGCGGGTCAAGAGTTTGTCCCGCCGTTCGATGCCGCCATCGGCGATCTGGTGGAAGTTTCACTTGCCCAGAACCGGCTGGCCGAAAACCTGGCCCTGCTGATCAAGAAGGCCAATGGCGCCGCCCTGCTGATCGATTACGGCCGCGACAAACCAGAGCCTGGCGACACACTCCAGGCGCTTTATCGCCATCAAAAACATGATCCGCTCGAAGCGCCCGGCCAACATGATCTGACCGTCTGGGCCGATTTCCCGGCGGTCGCGGCGGCGGCGGCGCGAATGGGTGTCACCGTCAGCCCGATCACCGCCCAGCGTGATTTCCTGAAGCGCCTCGGCATCGATGCCCGTCACGCAGCGCTTCGTGAACGCAATCGTGATCAGGCCGAAAAACTCCAGCGCCAGTACGACCGGCTCATGGCGCCCAACCAGATGGGCACCCTGTTCAAGGTTCTGGGCCTGTCCTTTCCGGACAGCGTTAACCTCTTCGCGCTTGAAGCGAACGTGACCGCCCTGTAGGATAAAAACAGGCGCAAAAAGAGCCTTTTAAATCGCCGGCGGACACAAAACCGCCGCAGCCGTCCGCCTTGATGGCGACGCCACACACAGACATTCCCATAGCTTAAGTCGCGCCCCTAAGGCTTTGCGATTATGGCTCTTTTTACAGTAACAGGTTTCCTACATGTCCTTGCTGCCTTCGCGTATCCTGCACCCGCTTCTCGATCTCGCCCAGATTCAACACGGCTTCTTCACCCGCCACGGCGGCGTTTCGCAGGATCTCTACGGCAGCCTCAATCTCGGCCTCGGCTCAAAGGATGAACCCGACGCCGTGCTGGAAAACCGCAAGCGCGTGGCCGCTTCTTTCGGTCGCCCGGAAAACTACCTGCTAAGTCTCTATCAGGTCCATTCCAGCATTGCTCTCAAGGTCAATGAGCCCTTCACCGGCGAACGACCGGAAGCTGATGGCCTGGTCACCGCTCGCGCCGGTGTGATCCTCTCGGCGCTTTCGGCCGATTGCGCGCCGATCCTGTTCTGCGATCCGCAAAGCCGCGTCGTCGGTTCGTGTCATGCCGGCTGGAAGGGCGCGCTTGGCGGCGTTATCGAGGCCACGCTTAAGGCCATGGCCCAGCAGGGCGCCAAGACGGAACGCATCCGCGCCGTCATCGGCCCGTGCATTCAGCAAGCCTCCTATGAGGTCAGCGCAGATTACGAAGCGACCTTCGTGAAGGAAGACCCGGAGTCGAAAGCCTTCTTCATTCAGGCCAATGACCTCGATAAGCGGATGTTCGACTTGCCCGGCTACTGCCTGATGCGCCTGAAGCGCGCCGGCTGCGCTGAAACAGCCTCCACCGGTCATGATACCTGCGCCGACGCGGCCCAGTTCTATTCCAACCGCCGCGCGGTCAAAACCGGCGAGCCGGATTACGGCCGCCTGATTTCCTGCATCATGATCCGGGCCTGATCAGCGCTTGACGGTACAACTGGTGCGCTGCGGATCGACGATATGGACATCGCGCGCATCGCGGTTCTCGTCGCGCTCGAAATAGACCGCCGGCTGGCCCGACTTGTCGGGCTGGAGGTGGCCGATTGCACCGGCGAACTGACCGGTGGTCAGGCGGATGATGTCGCCCGCGCCGCGCACCCATTTGCCGGATGTATTCGCGGTCGTATAAGTGCCCTGCTGATTGAGTTGCAGAAAGCCCATGTTGGAGTAGCGAAGTTCATAGTGGTAGTCCTGTCCGGCCACGACGCCGCCCATGCGCTCCATCCAGGCGCAGGTCAGCCGGCCTTTCGGCACAATGCCGGCCGTCGGCGCAGCGCCCGGCGCCTTGAAAGCCAGCGCACCGGAGACATAGCCGCTGACCGAATAGACCTCCCCCGCCGGGATGAAGGCATTGAGATAGCCGCCTATGCCGTTTGATGTACACGGCCCCGACAGTTCAACATGGGCCCGGTCCTGCTCCGAATAAAAGACGCATCTACTGTTTTCGAGGTAAGACCGGTTGGCGACCAGAGGCAGGTTTACCGTCTGTCCCTGGATCACGACCGTCGAACTGCCGGTGAACTGCCCGCCTTTGAGAACCGCCGTGACCGACCAGGTGCCCAGGGGACGACCATCACGGTCCGTCAGGACACCATTGCCGGTGACCGCGCCCATATTGGCGGTAACCGGCGTGCCCGGTGACGGTTGCGGCACAGCGGCCATGGCCGGCAAGGCGGCAAGCCAGATGGCGCCCCAGAAGGCACCCAGGATATAATGGTATGATTTGCGCATGGAATCCGCCCCCCTTGATTGTCCGGTATCTAATCCACAAACCGGCCGCTGCAACAAGTCCAGAACCCGCAATCCACTTCATCCCAATGAGCCGCTTAGCACAGACCGGCAATTTTTAACTATTTACGACGTTTTGGTCTTGAACCGCGGCTTTCACCTGCTAAAAGCCGCCTCATATGACCAATCCCTCCATAGCCGCTACGGGAAAACCCGCCATGAAACTGCTCTCCGCCAACTCCAACCGGACCCTGGCCCAGAATATCGGTGATTATCTCGACATGCCGCTGTGCAAGGCGCGCGTCCAGCGCTTCGCCGACAACGAAATCTTCGTTACCATCGATGAAAATGTCCGCGGCGAAGACGTCTTCGTCATCCAGTCGACCAGCTTCCCGGCCAACGACAACCTGATGGAACTGCTGATCTGCATAGACGCCCTGACCCGCGCCTCGGCCAAGCGCATCACCGCCGTCATCCCCTATTTCGGCTATGCCCGACAGGACCGCAAGACCGGCGGCCGCACGCCGATCTCGGCCAAGCTGGTGGCCAACCTGATCACCCGCGCCGGCGCCCACCGCGTGCTGACCATGGACCTGCACGCCGGCCAGATCCAGGGCTTCTTCGATATCCCGACCGACAACCTGGTCGCCATCCCCTTCATGGCCAAGGACATTCAGGCCAATTACAAAAACGCCTCCGACCTGATGATTGTATCGCCGGATGTCGGCGGCGTGGTCCGCGCCCGCGCCCTGGCTGATCGTCTTGGCGGCGATCTCGCCATTGTCGACAAGCGTCGCCCGCGCGCCGGCGAATCCGAAGTCATGAACATCATCGGCGACGTCACCGGCCGCGACTGTATCCTGTTCGACGATATCGTTGACTCCGGCGGCACCCTGGTCAATGCGGCCAAGGCGATCCTTGAACGCGGCGCCACCTCGGTTTCGGCCTATATCAGCCACGGCGTACTGTCGGGCGAAGCCATCAACCGCGTCGACAAGTCCGTCCTGAAGGAACTGGTGATCACCGACTCCATCGAGGCCCCGGAAGCTATCCGTAATCATCCGAAGGTCCGCATCGTCGGCGTCGCCCCCCTGATCGGCGAAGCGATACGCCGCATCGCCAACGAAGAGTCCGTATCGAAACTGTTCGATTAAGCCAGCGACTCACGAAAAACTTTTCGTGACAGGTCAAGTCTGAAATACCGCACAATTAACCGGACAGGCCATTGTTTTTATTAAACAATGGCCTGTTTTTCCTTGCGCGACCATTAACCTCTTAAGTTGCGCCGCGTCATAATTTCGGCGTTTTTGCTGTTGAACACTGCGCCATACGCGCTAAGCCTTTCTGAGGGGGCTTTGCGCCTTTCGTCACACAATAGGAATCGTTAGCCGCAGACCGGCACTTTCGGCTGCGGACACCTTGGACTCAAAGGGGAATATACGTATGAAGCTGGCACTCACCAAGGGCTTTGGCACCAGCCTGATCGCCCTTAGCTTTGCCATCACCTTGGCCGGCTGCGCCACCGATGCGCCGCCGCCGGCACCACCACCGCCGCCGCCAGCACCGGCCGGCCCGCCGGTCGCCCTCGCCAGCGAAATCTCCGATGCCGCCGCCGTCTACAAGGATTACATCGAGAAGGTCTCGGTCATGAAGGGCCAGTATGCCGATGGCGCGGCCATTCAGGCTCAGCTCGCCTCAGCCGAATCCTTCGAACCCAACCAACTTGCCCACGGCGCTGTGGCCTATGCTGCCATTGTGGCCATGCAGGAGCCCGCTTTCCGCTCCATTATGCGCACCTATGCCGCCAATGACGCGACACGCGCCGATATCAAGGCCAAGCTGATTGCCGATCCCGCCTATGCCGCGGTCATCCCCGGCGCTGATGCCGCCGCCCGCCGCATGATACTGGCCCTATCAAGCGACGGCCAATCCGTCTACAAGGCCGGCGCCGGCGTCAAACAGGCGGCCTATGACATTCAGCATGAAAAATGGTCCAAGGAATTCGTGGCCGACCGCGACGGCCGCCTGGCGCTCGCCAAGGCCAATTCCGTGACGCTCGCCAGCGTGCAGTCGGATGACAGCGCCCGGTTGCTGGCCGCCGCCCTTTCCGGCCAGGGCCTCATCACCAGCGCCGATACCGGCCAGTCCACCGGCCAGAGCACGGTTCAGGTTGGCCTGCCGGTTCAGGCCACGCAAGCCACGCCGGTTAACGGCGGCAATCCCGCCCTGATCCCTGATGCGGGCACGGCACCTGTCCCCGCCGAGGCTAGCGCGACTTCGGCCGCGACCAGCGTCTTCGATCGTCCGGACCTGTTCAACCAGCCCTACACCCGGGCCGTGAACCGCGCCCTGACGATCGCCGCCCTGGCCCTGCTTGGCGAAGGCGGCGAAACCAACCTGCCGACCCTGACCAGTCTGCTGGATGACGGCGACGGCCAGCGCTGCCTGCAAATGAGCAAACTCAACCTCTATCAGTGTCTGGCAGTCGCCAAGCCGCACTATGAGGATGTCTTCTGTGTCGGCCAGCACGTCCTGATGGATACTGGCCAATGCCTGGGCAAGATGTCGAGCAATGCGCTCAGCTTCGCGCCGGTCACCCGCGTCGGTTTCAAAGCGGACGGCACCTCGGCCTATGCCGATCCGAAGCCCTACCTCAAGCCAGCGCCGGTGAAGAAGGCAACGAAGAAGAAAACGTCCACGACCGCCAAGAAGAAAAAAGTAGTCCTGGCGCCTGATTAGGTCTTAAGGCGGCACGTCCAGTAGTGGGCGTGCCGCCTTTTTTTCCTTGCAGCGGTTGCTTTGCCGGGCATTGTCGTGTATCGGGATCGCCTCCAGAAATTCGGACCGCCGGGCCAATTGTGGTACCGGCGTATTTCTATTGAGGTTTATGGCTATGGCCGACATTATTCTTGACGTTGAAGTACGTGAGCGCACCGGCAGCGGTGGCGCGCGTGAAACCCGCAATGCCGGCAAGGTGCCGGGCATTCTCTATGGTGGTGACAAGGCCCCGGTGCCGATCGCCGTCAACCTGAACGAATTCCGCAAGGCGCTCTATACCGGCAAGCTGAACGGTCACCTGGTGACCCTGAAGTACGGTTCGGAAACCCAGAAGGTCATCGCCAAGTCGATCGACTTCCACCCGGTCACCGATGTGCCGATCCACTTCGACCTGTACCGCGTTGACGAACACGCCCAGATCAAGATCTCGGTTCCGGTTCACTTCAAGAACCACGAACTGTCGCCCGGCCTGAAGAAGGGCGCTGCCCTGAACGTCGCCATCCACGAACTGGAAATCCTGGTTCCGGCCGACCACATTCCGGAAGACATCATCGTTGACCTGACCGGCCTCGAAATCGGCCAGAGCGTCCACGTCTCCGACCTGAAGCTGCCTTCGGACGTCAGGGCGCATGTCGCCGGCTCGGAAGTCGTTGCCTCGATCACCGCCTCGGGCGCATCGAAGAGCGAAGACGCGGCGGAAGCCGCTGCCGCCTCAGAAGGCTAATGGGCAACTGTGTTTGAGTGTGGCGCGGATCAGGTGATCTGCGCCATTTCTTTTGTGTGCCAGTTTGAGTTTTTAGCGATCATAGCGTTGAGTGCTGTGATCATCCACCTCGCAATGGCAATGAGGGCGCACTTCTTTTGTTTTCCTCTGCTTGTGAGGGCCTGATAGCGGTCTTTTACGTCGGCTTTTGATCGGCTTGCGGTTACGGCAGCGGCGAAGAGGAGGTGGCGGATGTGGCGCCTTCCGCCCCAGATGGTTCTTTTTCCCCTGAATGTTCCGCTATCCCTTGGATGAGGGGCCAGTCCGGTCAGGCTTGCGATCTGTTTTCGGTTTCTGTGTCCGAGCTCAGGCAAATCCGCGATCAGGGTTGCTGCGGTAACCGGTCCGATGCCTGGCGCACTTTGCAGGCAGACAGAGGCTTTGCGGAAGTCAGAGTTGGCCTCGATCAGTTCGCGGATTACGGCTTCAATGCTGCGGATTTGCTGATCAAGGATGCTGAGCATGTGGTCGAGGCTTTGGCATATCCAGGGATCATTGCAGAACTGATGTCTACGGGTACGTTCCTGCTTGCGCATTTCGACCATCTGCCGGCGCCTGCTGAGATACAGGCTGAGCCTAACCCGTTCGGTCGAGCGAGGTTGTGACGGTGCCGGCTTTAGGGCCTGCGCCATATGGGCCAGCATGGCTGCATCAACGCGGTCTGTCTTGGCGCGTCGGCCTGAGGCTTTAGCAAAGTCTCTGGCGTCTCTGGGGTTTACGCGGACAAAGGCACCCTGACGCCGCTCCAGTTCTGTGTGCAGGGTCTGGTCAACACGGCTTGTAGCTTCGAACACGACAAGACGTTGGGTGTCGAGGCCATCCAGCCAGGCTGTGATGGCATCAGTGTGGTTATCGATCTGAAAGTAACGCGAAGTTTGACTGTCGAAGATGTCGAGTGTCGCTTTGGAAACATCGACGCCAATGGGAAATTGGTGCAAGGTCATGGGGCCTGTCCTTGTCAATACGGGGTCGGTGGCGACCGCCCCCTGGCAACTGTTCAGGTTTGGTGTGAAGCTGCCGGGGACTGAGCCCAGAAACGATCTCTAAGGGATCGGGGTTTGGACAGTCTCCCGGCGGCGATCTTCACAATAGCATACCCACAACAGACAGGGTTTGGGGCCTGTGGCCCCAAGTCTTTTTATTCAATAAAAAAGCTTCGCCCTTTTCGGGCGGGGCTTTTTTATTGACTAAAAAGGTTTGTGGGGTCACAGACCCCACACCCCATAAGTTTTCGGAGTCGTCTGTGTACCTTATCGTTGGCCTTGGCAATCCCGGTGCGCAATACGCGAAGAACCGCCATAATATCGGCTTCATGATGATCGACGAACTGATCCGCGGCGCCACTTTCGGCCCGGAAAAAGAAAGCCTTCGACGGCATCACCTCCGATGGCCAGATCGAGACTCTAAAGGCATGGAAAAAGTGCTGGCGCTCAAGCCGCAGACCTTCATGAATCTCTCCGGCCAGAGCGTGCAGAAGGCTATGCAGTTCTACAAGATCAAGCCGGAACGCGTGATCGTTTTCCACGATGAACTGGACCTCGCCCCCGGCCGCCTGCGCATGAAACTGGGTGGTGGCCATGCCGGCCACAACGGCCTGCGCTCGATCATGGCCAATATCGGCCCCAACTTCATGCGCGGCCGCATGGGCATAGGCCACCCCGGCGCCAAGGAAGATGTGCTGCATTGGGTGCTGGGGGATTTCGGCAAGTCGGATCAGGCGTGGGTCAATGCCATGAATGATGCGTGCGTGCGCGCCCTGCCCGTGCTGCTTTCCGGCCTGCCCGATGCCGCCGAGCGCTACACCACCGAGGTGATGCGCCTGGCCCCGGCACCCAAGCTCGATACACGGCAGTTGAATGCGCAGAAAGACTGAAATCAGTTCACTTGTTTGAGAATAGGCTTCCGTGTCATAAGCCAGACTTGAATAAAGAGTTTCTATTACAAGTCTGGCTCATACATATCAGCAAATAGGGTATGTATTGCTATTACATCCGTCGCAATTAAATTTTTCAACGGTATAATAAGCCGTTATAGTGCCGGTTGTCCCATGCTCACCACCGCATAATAACCATTTGTAACCGACTTCATTTGAATGGCTGGCATCTGAATAATATGTATAAACATATTGCTCTACGGGCAAAGCTATCGCATCGCCGACAACCGCCAGCCCTACCATCGAGACAGCCACGGCCAGTGCCGCTGTTTTGAACAGTTTCATAGCATTCTCCAAATTGTTTGAAATGAACGTGAAACGATTGTCCCGGAATGCTATCTGGATACCACACTTTTACATAAACAAAATACTTAAAGTTGAATTTACCAAAGATAAAAATAACCCCATGATTGCAAATACGTTTCTGCGGAAATAAAGTATTAGCAATTAAATCGCCCGAATTCGCCCAGCCTCTGGTCCCGCAAGCCAAAATGCTTTAGGGGACGGCCAACTGTTTTCATTCCATACGAAGCTCCTGATCCATGGCCCTTAAAGTCGCTATCGTCGGTCTGCCCAATGTCGGCAAGTCCACCCTGTTCAACGCCCTGACCCAGACCGCTTCGGCCCAGGCCGCCAACTATCCCTTCTGCACCATCGAGCCCAATACCGGCGATGTGGCCGTGCCGGAACCACGCCTTGAGGTGCTGGCGAAAATTGTCGGCTCGAAGGAAATCATTCCGGCGCGCATGAACTTCGTCGATATCGCCGGCCTCGTGCGCGGCGCCTCAAAGGGCGAGGGCCTCGGCAACCAGTTCCTGGCCAATATACGTGATTGTGACGCCGTCGCCTTCGTGGCGCGCTGCTTCGTCAATACCGATATCACCCATGTCGAAGGCCGCATCGATCCGATCAGCGACCTCGAAATCATCGAAACCGAGCTGATGCTGGCCGACCTGGAATCGCTCGAAAAGCGTCTGCCGAACCTGGAAAAGCGCGCCAAATCCGGTGGCGACAAGGAAGCTGCCCTCACCGTCTCACTGATCAATGCCGCGCTGGAAGAACTGCGCAACGGCCGTCCGGCCCGCATTGCCTATGAGAAGGGTAAGATTTCCAAGGAAGACACCAAGGCTTGGGAGATGCTGCAACTGCTGACCTCCAAACCGGCGCTCTATGTCTGCAATGTGGAAGAAGATGCCGCCGCAACAGGCAACGAACTCTCCACGAAAGTCGCTGAACGGGCCAAGGCCGACCACGCCAACAGCGTCGTCATCTCGGCGCAGATCGAGATCCGAAATCGCCCTGCTGGACGCCGACGAGCGCAAGGAGTTCCTGGAGACGCTCGGCCTGGAAGAGCCCGGCCTCAACCGCCTGATCCGCGAGGCCTACAAACTGCTGGGCCTGCAATCCTATTTCACGGTCGGCCCCAAGGAAGCCCGCGCCTGGACCATCCATGTCGGCGACACCGCCCCGCAGGCCGCCGGCGTCATCCACACCGATTTCGAAAAGGGCTTTATCCGCGCCGAAACCATCGCCTATGACGACTTCGTCAAGTATAACGGCGAAGCCGGCGCCAAGGAACACGGCAAGTTCCGCCAGGAAGGAAAGGAATATCTGGTCAAGGACGGCGACGTGATGAACTTCCGGTTTAACGTCTAGTGTGAGAACTATCGGCTAACTTGCCGTGTCTGCGCAATAATGTCTGCGATTTGCGCCTCAGTCATGGCTTCAAAAGCGGCCGTAGCGACCTTCACCTCGGCATCATCGCCACCTTGCCCCCCAGCGACGACTTTTCCACCGATAACCGTGACGAAAATCGTGCCCGGAGGTGGACCGCTATCGAGAGCCAGCAGTCCACCGTTATCACACGAAAAGACCTGCCATGAGGTCCGCCCGAAGACTCGCATTACAGGCCCGGTCTCGCACTTGATATCGGCTTTTACCGGAGATTGAGGGGCCTCCGTAGGCGTCACAATGACCGGTGGCGCGCCTGACGCTTGTCGCTCTTCAAGCTGCTTGGCCTGGCCGGCCAAATCCGGCACGCCCAACTCTTTGCGCAACGCATCGCTGATCAGACCGCTGTCATAGGCCCCTCTTGTCCAGCCATTGAGGTCCGTACTCATCTGGGTGCCATAGATCTGCTTCTGGCCGATGGTTTGGAGATAGCGGTCCAGTGTCGCCGCTGCGATCCATGGCCCGCCAGGGTCGCCCTTTTTTGTGGCGATAACCGCAAGCGTATGGGCGAGGAGAAAATCATCAGAGGTGGTACTATGTTGGAACACCAATGCCGCCTCGACAAAATCAGCGCCCGTATGCAACCGCCCCTCAGCCAGCAACTGCCGCACCTCAACGTGGCGTGCGGCATCCCGCGGCCCCACGACGGCCCAGTCTATTTTGGCGATGTCAACGGAACGATCCGCCTGATCGGCGTCGTAAATTCGCTTCATGTCCGGGTCTGAAGCGGGTGCGGCAGGAAGCGTTTTCGGCGGCTGTGCAGCAACAGCACCAGAACATAGCGCCCCTGAAAGCCATATCGCCAGGCCGATCCAACCAATTGCTATTTTCATCCCCGCCCCCTGCTATTTCAAACATAGGTATCATAAACAGGCCACCACCGCCAAGGTAGATCAATGTAAAAGCCCGCCGGATCACTCCGACGGGCTTTTGCTTATCTTTAGCTGGAACGGGATAGCCCGCTGTGGCGTGGCGAAAATGATTGGCTTTCGAGAAACGGAGCGGAGTGTACTTCAGTACATGAGCACCGTATCGCAGAAAGACAGTCATTTGCAGCCCGTCACAGTAGGGCTATCAGTGTTTGCCGCGCCAGACCTGACGGTACGCCGCATAGGTCACGCCGGCCATCAGCAGCAGGAACAGGATGACCGATACGCCCATCTGCTTGCGCTCAGTGGCGTGTGGGTCGGCGGCCCATTCGAGGAAAGCCGCGACATCCTGGGCTTCCTGTTTCAGGGTCGCCTTGGTGCCATCGTCGTAGGCCACCTTGTCATCCGCCAGAGGGGGCGGCATGGCCAGGACGCCACCCAGCGGCACCTTGTGCGGGTCGCCCTTCCAGGAAGTCGCCAGAGCGCCGTGGACATAGGGGTTATAGTGCTGGGTCGCCGCGACCTCCAAACCGGCCGGGGCCGGCTGGAATCCCGCCAACATGGAGGCGACATAGTTGGCGCCGCCTTCACGCGCCTTAGTGATCACCGACAGGTCGGGCGGAATGGCACCGCTGTTGGAGGCCTTGGCGGCTTCCTCGTTCTTGAACGGCGACGGGAAGCGATCCGAGGTTGTGGCCTTGCGGGTGATCTCATCACCGGTATCCGGATCGATGTCGGCGATGTCGAATTCCGAGGCGATCTGCTTCACCACCGGATTGTCATTCGGGGTCTTGTACTTCGGATCGTAGAAGGGGCCGCCCTTCTGACCGAGGTTGCGGAACGACATCAGGTGCATCGAGTGACAGGCCGAGCAGACCTCACGATAGACCTTGTAACCGCGCTGCAACTGCGCCTGATCGAACGAACCGAATGGCCCTTCAAAGGTGAAGTGGTGATCCTCCGGCTCCTTGAAGCCTTCGCTGGCCACGGCATGAACGCTGGCGGTCAGGGAGACAACCACGGCCAGACCGGCCACCACCTTGAGGGTTTTCGTCATAAAGCTATTCATGTGACTTAGCCCTTTGTCTTGGCGTGGGCGGCCAGGACAGCTTCGGAAATCGAGGCCGGCACGGGCAGCGGGTCTTCCTTCAGGCCGATCCACGGCATGATGATCAGGAAGAAGGCGAAATAATAGACGGACAGCATCTGCGACAGCCAGACGACCTTGAGGCCGAGGGGATTGCCATGGGCATCCGTGGTGATCGAGAACACAAGGTTATCCGGCAGTTGCCCGCCGCACCAGCCAAGGCCGATACAGGCCAGGACGAACAGGACGAAGAACCAACGCATGACCGGACGGTAGCGCATCGACTTGACCTTGGAGGTATCCAGCCACGGCAGGGCGAAGATCAGGGCGATAGCGCCGAACATGGCGGTGACGCCCAGAAGCTTCGCCGGTATCGGCCCGATATCGAAGGTGATGGCGCGCAGGATGGCGTAGAAGGGCAGCATGTACCATTCGGGCACGATGTGCGACGGCGTCTGCAGCGGGTTCGCCTTCACATAGTTGTCGGCATGGCCCATGGCGTCCGGCGCGAAGAAGACGAACACGGCAAACACGATCAGGAAGAAGATCATGGCCAGGCCATCCTTCACCGTGGCGTAGGGTGTGAACGGCAGGGTGTCTTCCTTGGACTTGATCTCGACGCCGGTCGGATTGTTCTGGCCCACCACATGCAGCGCCCAGATGTGCAGGACGACCACACCGGCGATGACGAACGGCAGCAGGTAGTGCAGCGAGAAGAAGCGGTTGAGCGTCGGGTTATCGACCGCGAAACCGCCCTGCAGCCAGGTCAGGATCGACGGGCCGACCACCGGGATGGCGCCGATCAGGTTGGTGATGACGACCGCGCCATAATAGGACATCTGGCCCCACGGCAAGACGTAGCCCATGAAGGCGGTGGCGATCATCAGGAAGTAGATGATGCAGCCGAGCAGCCACAGCACTTCGCGCGGCGCCTTGTAGGAGCCATAATAGAGACCGCGGAACATGTGGATATAGACGGCGAAGAAGAACATCGACGCGCCGTTGGCGTGGACGTAACGGATCAGCCAGCCATAGTTGACATCGCGCATGATGCGCTCGACGGAATCGAATGCCAAGTCGGCATTGGCCGTATAGTGCATGGCCAGGATAATGCCGGTCAGGATCTGCACGCCCAGGCAGAGCGACAGGATGCCGCCAAAGGTCCACCAGTAGTTCAGGTTCTTCGGGGTCGGGTAGTCAACGAAGCTGTCATAGGCCAGGCGGACGATCGGCAGGCGCGAATCCAGCCACTTTTCAATGCCGGATTTCGGCTCATAGGTCGAGGGATGATCGCTCATTTAGCCCACCTTGATCTTGGTGTCGGACAGGAAGGTGTACTCAGGCACTTCAAGGTTCTTCGGTGCCGGTCCCTGGCGGATGCGGCCGGAGGTGTCGTATTCCGAACCGTGGCAGGGGCAGAACCAGCCGCCGTAATCGCCGGTGCCGAAATTGGGCACGCAACCCAGGTGCGTACAGACGCCGATCAGCACGAGATACTGCTCATGGCCGGCCTTGACGCGTTCCTCGTCGGTCTGCGGATCACGCAGGGTCTTGATATCTACAGCCTTGGCTTCGGCGATTTCCTTCTTGGTGCGATAACGCACAAAGAGGGGCTTGCCGCGCCATTTCACGACCGCCTGCATCCCCTCTTCCACCTTGGAAAGATCGTATTCGATCGAGGCGAGCGCCAGAGTATCGGCCGCCGGATTCATCTGGCCGATAAGCGGCACCGCCACCATGGCCGCGGCGCCGACAGCCCCCGCGCCGGCTGCAATGTAGATAAAGTCACGACGATTCGGATCTTGCCCGACGTCCGTCACAGGTTCGCTCACCTTGCCACCTCTTCGTTTCTCAAGCCGGACCAGGATTTTACGCCCCGTGCCCGACACCCTCAAAAATTCTTAATCACTCATGACTGATTCCGTTAACAAAGACACGCTCTGCAACAGGCACACGCCAAGAATCCGGCACGTATATTCATACCAACTGCGTCTATAACCACAATTCAGTGACGGATACAAACCGCCAAAACACTTTTCTTGTCTAATTTTTGCCTTCGTCAGGATAGCTTTTCCGACAAATCATTGCGAATGATTTGCAGCATGACATTTTAGACTGGACATTTGCCCGCCGGAGCGGTGAAAACGCAGCCACCACGCTTCACTTATCCGCAAGAGCAGACCGCAATGCGCTTGGCGCTATACCAGCCGGATATCCCGCAAAACCTTGGCGCCGCTATTCGCCTGAGCGCGGCCTTCGAGATTGATCTCGATGTCATCGAGCCGTGCGGTTTTCCGCTCGGCGACAGGGCGATCAAGCGTGCGGCCATGGATTATGGCCGCTGCGCCAAAGTGTCGCACCACGTGTCATGGGAAGCTTATCTCGGTTTCCTGCGCACGGATATACCGGCGGCACGGCTGGTGCTTTTCACCACCAAATCGGCCGAACCGGCCTATGATTTCACCTTCCGGCCGGAAGATATCTTGCTGATGGGCCGCGAAAGCGCCGGTGTGCCGGAAGAGGTTCATGCCCGCGCCGATGCCCGCCTGTTCATCCCGATCAGCGTGGAAGCCCGGTCGATCAATGTGATCAACGCAGCCAGCATGGCGCTGGGTGAGGCCCTGCGGCAGACCGGCGGATTTCCGGTTCGTCAGGCCACCCTGGAATAGCGCGCCTGGCCATCCGGCTGTTCCATATAGCGGTCGAAAACGGCGCAGACATTGCGAATCAGCATCTTCAGCGGCGATGTCAGGCGCACCACCCGGCGACGGCACTCGACCACGCCCAGGTCTTCCAGGGGCTTCAGGCGTTCCAGTTCAGCATCGAGCGCATTGAACGCCATACCGTGGCGCACGAGGATGTCCCCGATATCGGCCTCGAAATAGCACATCAGTTCGGCGATCACCGCTTTGCGCACGCGGTCATCCTCCCGATAGGCCCAGCCGCGCGCCGTGGCCAGGTCGCCTTCGCGGATCAACCGTTGATAGGTGGCACTCTGGCTGACATTCTGCGCCAGCCCTTCGTCAAATTCGCTGATGGCGGACGCGCCGAAGGCCAGCAGGCGATCATTGGGCTGGTCGGTATAACCCATGAAATTTCGGCGCAGACGATGCCCCTTCAGTGCGACGGCCAGACCATCCTCGGCACGGGCGAAATGATCTATGCCAATCGGTGTATACCCGGCCGTACCAAGGGTTTCCGTCATGCGCTCGAACAGGATCAGCTTATGCGCGGCATCCGGCAGGGCGGCCGTGTCGATCAATCGTTGATGCTTGCGCACCCACGGCACATGGGCATAGGAAAAGCCGCTCAGGCGATCCGGATGCAGGCTTAAGGCATCGGCCAGGGTGGAGCCGAACGCGGCTTCATCCTGGAACGGCAGGCCATAGATCAGGTCGAGCCCAAGGGCCTTGATACCGGCATCGCGCAGGGCATCGACGCAGGCGCGCACCACCGGCATGGGCTGGACGCGGTTGATGGCCTTCTGCACCTGCGGGTCCGTATCCTGCAAACCCAGACTGACGCGATTGAACCCCAGTCCGGCATAGACGCGCGCCATCTCCGGCGTCACCCGGCGCGGGTCAAGTTCGATGGAGATTTCGGCGTCGGCCAGGAAGACGAACCGGTCGCGCAGGACATCGAACAACAGTTCCATGTCCTTCGCCTGGAGCAGACCCGGCGAGCCGCCGCCAAAATGCAGGCTGTGGACGTAAGGGCGCATGGCGATCTGGCGGCTGACATGGGCGATCTCGGCGACCAGTTGATCGACATAGGCCGCGATCGCGTCATAGCGGCGCGTTATCTGGGTGTTGCAGCCGCAGAACCAGCACATCTGCTCACAATAGGGGACATGGATATAGAGACCGATACTGCCGCCGGCAGACAGGCCGTGCAGCCAGCCGGCATGAATATCCGACGATAAAGGCTTGAAATGATGGGCCGAAGGATAGCTGGTGTAACGCGGCGCCTCACGGTCGAGCAGGTGGCGCGGATCATGCTCCTGCCAGTTACGAGGCTTTTCAATTATAACGACCATGCAAGTCGGCTCCCGTCGGGTGAGCCTCGATTATAGCCGACAATTCCCATGGTAATTATGTGGCTATTCGCCGCATGAAATATCTGTGGCAGGTACGGCCTGCCCGCGCTATCACGACGGCATGACCCATACCGCTCCCCTCCCCACCGATCTTTTAGCCGACCGTCAGGCCCAGGCCGCCGCGTGGTTCCGTTCTTTGCGCGATTCGATCTGCGCTGCCTTCGAGCAACTGGAGGACGAAGCCCCGGCCGCGCTCTATGGCGAAACCGCTGGCCGTTTCGAGCGCACACCGTGGAACCGCGAAGCCGGTGGCGGCGGCGAGATGTCGATCATGAAGGGCCGGCTGTTCGAAAAGGTCGGCGTGCATATCTCGACGGTCCACGGCAGTTTCTCACCGGAATTCGCCAAATCGATCCCTGGTGCCGACATCGATCCGCGCTTCCATGCCACCGGCATTTCGCTGATCGCCCACATGACCAATCCGCATGTGCCGGCCGTGCATATGAATACGCGCTTTATAACCACCACCCAAAGCTGGTTCGGCGGCGGCGCCGACCTGACCCCGCTGATGGCGGCTGATCGCCATGCCGAGGCCCCCGATGCGATCGCCTTCCACAAGGCGTTCCGCGAGGTGTGCGATGTCGCCGATCCAGCCTATTATGAAAAATTCCGGGCGTGGTGCGAGGACTATTTCTTCCTGCCCCACCGCAACGAGCCGCGCGGCGTCGGCGGTATTTTCTACGATCACCTGAACAGCGGCGACCATGCCGCCGATTTCGCTTTCACTCAGGATGTCGGCCGGGCCTTCCTCGCCGTCTATCCGCAGATCGTGCGCGGGCGTTTCAATCAATCATGGACAGAAGACGACCGTGAGGCGCAACTGATCCAGCGCGGCCGCTATGTCGAGTTCAACCTCTTGTATGACCGGGGTACGATTTTCGGTTTGAAAACAGGCGGTTATGTGCCATCAATCATGTCGTCCATGCCGCCAGTCGTAAAATGGCCGTAGGTCTTATTGCCACAAGCCATAAAAGCGGTGAAGTGGCCCTGAGCCTCTTGACGATATAGTTAGAACTGTAACATTCTTGTCGAATGACCATATCTTCTTCACGCCTGCGCCTTGTTGCGGGCTTCGTCATTCTGTTCTTGCTGTATCAGTCGTCAGAAGCCATCGGTGCGCGACTGCTCCATAACGATGTCCTTGCCGCCAGTCTGATGGTCGCTGCCTTTATCGTCGCCTGGCCAGTTGGAAGACTGCTTGGTTACAAAGGCTTCGACGCCTACGCCCTCAGTCTGAAATGGCCAGCCCTGCGTCTCTTACTTGGCGGGCTGTTGCTGATGGGGGCAGTCCGCCTGGCGGCTGTCTTTTGGGGGCTCAACACTGGCATATATGCAATTGGCACCCCATCGCCCGCTCACGCTCAGGCCCTGCCGCTGGTATTACTCGGCGCGGCGGTCATCACCTTCATACCGTCAGTTGCGGAGGATATCCTCACGCGCGGTTTCTGGCTTGAGGCGGCACGGATAAGGTGGGCCGGCTGGAGCTTTATTCTGGCCACCAGTCTGATCTATGTGCTCAATCACGTTTTCCACCTTGCTGACCCGCGGGAATGGATACGCCTCTTCTGTTTCGGCATTGCCTACGCCGCAGCGGCATGGAAATGGCGCAGTCTGTGGGCAGCGGTCGGTCTGCATTGGGGCTGGAACCTTAGCAACGCCCTGTTGGACACCTTTGTCACCCTGAACAATACGGGGCCAACCGTATGGTTATCGGCGGGAGCCCATCTCGTGACGGCGGCCATCATATGGCTCTGGCCCAAACCAATCGAAACGACTTAACCCGTCCAGCGCATTTTCATATAGAGGCCGCCAGCCTTCAGTTCGTCCAGCATCTGCTCGATACGCTTATGCCGTGTGCCCTCGCGTTTTGCTTGTTCTATCCAGCCGAGATAATCGTTCTGCTGGTAAGGTGGCCGCGCTTCATAGCGCTCGTACAGACCTCGCCCCTTCAACAGCTTGCGGATATCCTCCGGCATGGAATGGATTTCACCAGCCATGAAACAGATCACGTATTGCACAGACAGCCATAACTAGCGCTAGCGCAAGCCAAAAGCCGCCGAATACAGTTTTGTAGGTGCGCAACCCTTTCTTAAGCCTGTCGTCCATATCAGGCTCGATTTTTTGAGAAAAAATTTCAAACGGAGTGTTAGGGGTTGGGAAAAATTTACGGTCAGGATTTCGAATATTATACCAATTTATATAACCTTGAAAAACAGGCGCAAATATAACGGCATATAAGCCGGTTAGTGCAACAACCAGAACAACGGCACCAACCATTAGCATAAAATGAATACCGTAGGTTGGATCAACCACCTCAGCTACCCAGGAATTTCGAGATCGCGCCCAGCAGATCGTGGCGCTGGCTCGGCTTTTTCAAGGTCGTCAGGGCCTGATCGACCAGCGCCGGATCGATGCGGATGCCCCGCCGGCTGATCAGCAGGTCAGAAGCAAAATCCTCGCAGAATTCCGGATGGCACTGAAAGGACAGGGCCTTGCGCTGGGTGTAGTAAAGCGCGCCATGCGGGGTGAAATCCGATCCCGCAAGCACGATGGCGTCTTCCGGCACCTTCACCACCTGATCCTGATGGGTGACGGCGCAGGCAATCTTCGCAGCCCCCGCACCCGCCAGTTCCTGCCACAGGTCATGCGCCTGAACCTCATATTCGTGCAGGCCGATGCCCCAACCCTTATGCGATTTCTCGACATGGCCGCCCCAGGCCTGCGCCATCACCTGATGGCCAAAGCAGATGCCGACCACGGGGACTTCGGTATCGAGGGCACGCAGCCACTCCATCAGCGCCACAATCCACGGGTCGGACTCATAGACGCCGGCCGGCGAACCGGTGATGACAACGCCTTTCAGACTTTCATCCTGATCGGGAAGTTCGCCCGCCAGTGTCTTGAAAACCTTGAAGGAACGCCCTTCGCTGGCCAAAAGCTGAGCGAACATGTCGGCATAGGTGCCGTAGGTGGCATCGAGCCCCGCGGGCGGGACGCCGGTTTCCAGAATGGCGATATAATCCTTACGCATACTCATGATCCCCGAATACGGCTCAAGATTTGGCTTCTTTCGCAATTGCGTCAAGAGCCGCCTCAATCACGCTTTGTGAGAAATCATGATTAAGCCATTCGGTTTCCAATTGTTTAAGCGCTGCCCCGACCGCCGGCCCCACAGGCAGACCGCGCGCGATCAGGTCGGCGCCCTTCACCGGAAAGACAGGGATTTCAAGGCCGGCCAGCATCTGCATGACATAGGCGACGGCAGCGGCTTCCTTGCCCTGGTGTGCGGCAGCCAGATAAACGGCATCCTCCGTGGCCTGACGACCGTGCAGGTACATCAGCCGGGCAAACGGCGCGTTCTCGGCCAGGCCATCGAGCGCCCGGCCGGCATCGCGCAGGCGGTTATAAAGGCGCTGCGACCATTTCAAGCGCGTCTGGCAGGCATGTAGCGCGGTGGCGGAAAGCCCCACCCCGCTGTCGATCAGGGCCATCAGGCGGATTTCCGCGTCATCCGTCAGGCCGATCACCGCCGCCAGTTCCGGCAGGGCCTCGCCGGTCGCGTGCCAGCCGGGAATGACATGCGACATGATCCCGCCTGACTGCATGGCGGTAAAGGCCAGCAGGGGCTGCGGCAGGGCCAGGGTTTTCAGCAGTTCCTGCTGGATGCGCTCGCCGGAAAGCCCGTCTATACCCGCTTTCAGCGCCACGCAGGCCGCCAGAGAGCCAGCATCGATTTCCCGCGCATAGCCCGCCGTGAATCGGAAAAAACGCAGGATTCGCAGGAAATCCTCGCGGATACGCTGTTCCGCCTCGCCGATGAAGCGCACCCGGCCCGCTTCAGCGTCAGCCAGTCCCTCACCGGTCGGATCGTAAACCTGGCCGTCGATATCGGCATAGAGGGCGTTGAGGTAGAAGTCCCGACGCAGGGCGTCTTTCGCCCAGTCGGTGGTATATTTCACCACCGCCCGGCGGCCATCGGTCTCGACGTCTTCGCGTAGGCTCGTGATTTCGTAGGGGGCTCCGTCGATCACCGCCGTGATGGTGCCGAACGCCTTGCCCGTCGGCACACTGCGGATACCGGCGGCTTCCAGGGCGGCTTCCGTCTCGTCCGGCGTCAGTTGCGTCGACAAATCGAGATCGCTGACCGGCTTTCCCATGATGAGATTGCGTACACAACCGCCGACAAAACGCACGCAAGCCTCACCGCCTTTCGCCTCAAGGGCGGAGAAAACCGCACGCGTAGCCGGGGATTGCATGTCTTCGGAGAGCGGAATCGTGGTCATGACACAACCTAGACCGTCACGCGGCCTGGATCAAACGGCCTTGGTGACACATCCCGTGAAATTCAGGCCAGGCTGGCTGTAACGGATCATCAGACGGTTTGGATCGACTGGCCCCGGCAGGGTGATGCCTTTTGCCTTTTCAAAACCGAAGGACTGAAAATAGCTGGGCGTCCCAACCAGCAAAACCGCCCGCAGGCCCTTGGCCAATGCGGCTTCCACACAGGCATTGATCAGCGCCTTGCCGATGCCCTGGCTGCGGCAGGCATCATCCACGACGATGGGGCCGAGAAAAGCGATGCGCTCACACACCTCCCCCCTCCCGCACCTCGATCGGCCACAGGCGCACGCTGCCCAGCAATTGCCCGCCGCGCAGCGCTACGAAACTCATGTCGGGCAGGATATGCGAACCTTCGCGCAGGCGCTCCGCGGTCTTGACGTATCGGCCCGGCCCGAAGGCATGGTCCGTCAGTTCCAGGATGCGCTGCCCAAGGTCCGGCGTCTCAAGACAAATCGTAAAATCCAAAGCCAGTGCGTCCAGAGCCAAATGCCCGATCCCGGTTTACAGTAGATACAGTACCAATACTGGCGGCCAAATAAGACCTGCACGTGACAAGGTCAATCAAATACACCGCAATTATTGCATCGGTTTATTTCGCCGGTCTATTTTGACAGGAAGGCCATGAAGGCGGCCTGCGCTTCCGGGCTCGTCAGTTGCCGGCGAAAAACGGCCCCCTCGGCCTGGATCACCTGCCACAGCTTTTCCGGATCACGCATGAACGCCTTGGTGTGTCGCAGGCTGGAGAGGGACAGCTTCACCAGTTTTTGCGCCATGGCCTGGGCGGCGGCGTCCAGTCCGTCACGCGATACAATGCTGTTGACCAGACCTAGCTTTTGGGCGTCTTCGGCGCCGATCACCTCGCCCAGCGCCATCCAGGCAAAGGCGCGTGCGTGGCCGATGCGTTCGGGTAAAAGCAGGGTCGAGCCGGCCTCCGGCACAAGGCCCAGCTTGAGGAAAGGCAGGCTCAGGCGGATATCGTCCGTCGCCACCACCAGATCGCAATGCAGCAGCAGGGTGACGCCAACGCCTACCGCCTGCCCCTGAACCGCAGCGATGAGTGGTTTGTCAAAAAATGTAAGGGCCTTCAGGAACCGGAAAACCGGCATATCATCATGGTCGACGCCGTCGTCCTGATAAAGTGGCAAATCCTGCGCGAAATCGAGGATGTCGTTGCCGGCGCAGAAATCGCTCCCCTCGGCCGATATTACCACCACGCGCACCGCCTCATTTTCAGAGGCCTGCGCCAGTTCTTCCGTCAGAGCGGTATACATGGCCTTGGTCAGGGCGTTCTTCTTAGGCGGGCGGTTGAGCCTGAGCGTCAGCACGCCGTTATCGAAATGGCTTGAAATATCGCTCATGGTCGGGTTCCCTGTTTTGTCCACCCTAGCCAAAGTTGACGCGAACGGCAACTCGAAATCTTATCCGGCGCAAACCGTGCGGATGCAGTCCCGCAGCCAGCGATGTGTGGGATCGGCGTCCATGCGCGGATGCCACAGCAATGACACCCGGATCTCCGGCACGGAAACCGGCAGGGGGAAACTGTGCAGACCTTCGCGCAGATGCTGCGTATAGCGTTCGGGCACACAGGCAATCAGGTCCGAGACGCGGGCCAGGGCCAGGGCCTCCGAAAAGCTGCCGACCATCACCGCAATTTCGCGCTTGAGACCGAGTGGTTCAAGTGCGGCGTCGACTGGTCCCCGGTCCGCGCCCCGGCGTGAAATCAGGATATGCCGTCCGGCCGCATAACGCGCGGCGGTCATGTCTCCCGCATTCAAAGGATGATCGTGGCGCACCACGCCAATAAAGCGGTCACGAAACAAAGCCTGCGCGCGCAACTCCGGCCCCGTATCGCCGCCGATGACGCCGGTTTCCAGATCGACGCGGCCATCGCGCAGGGCCGAACTGTCCTTGTCCGGCTTGGGCAGAAAGTGCAACCGCACGCCCGGTGCCTCCGCGTTTACCCGCGCCAGGATGGCGGCACCAAAGGTCTCGACAAACCCTTCCCGGTTTCGCAGCGTGAAGGTCCGTTCCAAGCGTCTCAGGTCCAGCCCCTCGGCCGGTCGCAGGACGGCTTCAACTGCTTCCACCAGTCGCCCGGTCTGTTCGCGCAGTTCCAGTGCCCGCGGCGTGGGCACCAGACCACGCCCGGCGCGTACCAGCAACGGATCACCGGTCGTTTCCCGCAACCGGGCCAGGGCACGGCTCATGGCGGAGGGGCTTAGTCGCAGCCTTTTGGCGGCACGCGCCACGCTGCCTTCGGTCAGCAGCACATCGAGAGTGACAAGCAGGTTGAGATCGGGATGAGACATGCCGCACCTACAACATAGCGTTAAATGCACGAATAGACTGCATATGATGCGTCTTCCGCCATAACAAGCCAAGAGATATTCTGCCCGCATCGCACCCCTCAAAGGAAATTGCCATGTCAGCCAATCCGCAGACCCTGCCGGTCGCCGCACGCTGGGGACTCGCCAGCCTGTCCCTGTCCATGCTGATGCCGTCCCTCGACACCAGCATCGCCAATGTCGGCCTGCCCACCCTGGCCGAGGCATTCGGCGCCACCTTCGAGGAAGTGCGCTGGGTCGTGATCGCCTATCTGATCGCCATCACCGCCGTCATTGTCAGCGCCGGACGGCTGGGCGACCTGTTCGGCCGGCGGCGCCTGCTGCTGACCGGCATCGCGCTGTTCACCCTGACCTCACTGCTATGCGGAACCGCCCCTACGCTCTCATGGCTGATCGCCGTGCGCGCCGCGCAAGGGTTGGGCGCGGCCATCATGATGGCGCTGACCATCGCCATGGTCAGCGAAACCGTACCGCCGGCCCGGACCGGCAGCGCCATGGGAATGCTGGGCACCATGTCCGCCATCGGCACATCGCTTGGGCCCTCGCTGGGCGGCGCCCTGATCACGGCGCTTGGCTGGGAAGCCATCTTCCTGATCAATGTGCCATTGGGGATATTGAACCTCTGGCTGGCTTGGCGTTACCTGCCGGCAGATCATATCTCGCCAAAAGCGGCATCCCAGGGCCTCGACATGGGCGGCACACTGCTGCTCGTCATCACCCTGGCGGCCTACGCCCTGGCCCTGACGACAGCCCGTCCCGGTCTGGCCAGTATCAGCCTGCTGAGCGTTGCTATCCTGGCCGCCGGCGCCTTCATATACGCCGAAACCCGCGCGGCCTTTCCCCTGGTTCGGCTGGCGATGTTCCGCGATCCGGCCCTGAGCGTCAGCCTCACGGTCAGCACATTGATCGCCAGCGTCATGATGGCGACCCTGGTCATCGGGCCGTTCTATCTGTCCCGCACACTCGGCCTTGATCCCATAAATGTCGGACTGGTGATGTCGGTGGGGCCCGTCCTGTCCGCACTGAGCGGCGTCGTGGCCGGCCGGTTGGTGGATCGTTTCGGGGCATCGACCATGGTCGCCGCCGGCTTGTTCGCCATGATGTCCGGCGCTGTGGGCCTGGCCGTTCTGCCGGCCCCGTTTGGCGTCGCCGGCTATATCGCCGCCATCGCCCTGCTCACACCCGGTTATCAACTCACCCAGGCGGCCAATAATACCGCCCTGATGACGGGTGTGCCGGCCGATCAGAAGGGCGTGGTTTCGGGCATGCTCAGCCTGTCGCGCAATCTGGGCCTTATCACCGGCACCGCCTTGATGGGGGCCGTTTTCGCCCTGGCATCCGGAACGGATATCACGACCGCGCCACCGGAAGCAGTGGCCGGCGGCATGAAGGTCACCTTTCTGATGGCAGCCGTCCTGATGTTAGCGGCCCTGGTCATGGCGGTGCGGACCTCAAGGCTTGCCCGCAAGCAACCGGCATGACGCTGTCCATAATGCCTTGTATTCGCCACAAGCCGGCAATAAACCTATTGAAAATTAATTCGTGGCGGGGCAAACCGCAACGGTAATTTCACAGGTCGGACCAGCGGAGAGACGCCACCAATGAAAATATCTTTCGATTTCAAAAAGATGGTACAAAGGGCGCAAACCCTGGCCATCGCACTTGGCCTGGCGGCCCTCGCCAGCGCCGGTACACAGGCCGCCTATGCAGCGCCGAAGAAGGCCGAAGCCGCCCCGGCCGGCGAATTCAAGATCGATCCAGCCATTCAGGCCAAGAGCATGACCGATATTCCGGCCATTATCGCCCTGGGTAAAATCGATTGCGATCCGGTTGACGCCTACCTGATGGGCCCTACCGAATTTGCCAAGGATGACGGCACCAAGGTCAAGGGACAACTCTATGAAGTGGCCTGCAAAACCGGCCCCGGCTTCATCATTACCAGCATTTCCCCCACTGAAGTGGGCCAGGCCTTCACCTGTTCGCTGGCCGCCAAGCTCCAGGCAACGCGTCCGGAGTCCATCCTGTGCGTCCTGCCGGAAAACAAGCCGCATTATGCCTGGCTTACCTCCATCGTCCAGCCCTACCTGCCCGGCTGCCAGATCAGCGATGCCCGCGTGATCGGCTCGACCTCGACCGAACCGCTGATCGACCGTTATGAAGTCGGCTGCGGCACGCAGGCCGGCGGCATCATCGATTATGCCCAGCTCGGCGCCAAGGCCCCGACCGAATTCAAGAGCTGTCTTGTGGTCGATGGCACCAGTTCCGCCTGTCAGTTCACCACCAAGGAACAGACAATGGCCGTCCTGAAGCCCGTCGCCGCTGCGGCTGACAAGGATTGTCAGGTCAACAATGTCCGCTTCGTCGGGGTCAACAAGGAAAACGATGGCCTGTTCTATGAATTCGGCTGTGCCAACAAGCCGGGCTTCATAGCCCTGACCAAGCTTGACAACACCTTTGAACGCAATATCGCCTGTGCCAGCGCTGCTGGCCTGGGTGGCTGCAAGTTCACCGATGCCGGCGTGGCCGCCGCTGATGCCAACGGCACCTATTCGGCGCTTCTGGGCAAGGCCGGCTTCCCCTGCACGGTCGATGACTACAATGTCCTGGGCACTCAGGAACAGACCAAACGCGATTATGTTGAGTTCAAGTGCAAGGAACAGCCCTGGGGCCTGATCGGCTTCGTGCCGCAGCCAGGCAGCACCGCCGGTGTGCGCGTCAATGACTGCTTCATCGACCAGACCAGCCGGAAAATGTGTACCTATGTCACCGAACCGCAACTGCGCACCCAGATCGACAAGCTGATCAAGATCGCCCAGCCGGGTAAGGACTGCGATGTCAGCGATGTGCGTTATATCGGTGAATCCGATGGCATCGAAGGCGCCGTCATCATCGAAATCGCCTGCAGCAACAAGCGCGGTTACATTGCTGTCATCGCTGCCAATCGCAACAGTATTGCCGATTCGACACCTTGCAAGATTGCCAAGTCGCATAACGATCCGGTTCAATGCACGATCGCCGGCAACGGCACCTACTCCTCGGCGGACTAACCGCCTGAAAACCTGAAAAGGCCCGCGAGGTTACGGCCTCGCGGGCCTTTTTCATGCCGATTTGCGGCGGTAATAACTGGATGGCAATGGAGACGATGATGAGACTATGGATGGCAGCGGCCGTTTTTCCCTTGATGCTTCTGGGAGGCTGCGATCTCTTGACTAAACCAGAGGCCGGTCCCGCCTACGCCATCCCTGCCCCCACGGCAAAAGGCGAGGTCCAGCTATATCCAGCCACAGATCCGAAGGCGACGCGGCCCTCCGTCCAGGTCCGCGCCGGCGATTGCGACAAGGAAACATGCGAGGTTCTGAAGGGGAAAAAATGGCAACCTTTGATAAAGGCTGACGTTGCCGCCCTCCCCTATCTCTCGGTCATGATGCCCACCGGCTCGGTCTACAGCCCCGACCTGTGGCGGCCGGTCGGGGCCAGCGGCCGTTATGTGCTGGTTAGTCCCGCCGGTTTCGATGGCATCCAGCGCGGCCTGTTCGACGGCCTGCGCATCGGCGTGCAGGATGCCACCTTCGCCACCTATTTCACCGCCTATTCGATTGAAAATGCCGCCACCCTCAAGGCTCTGGGCCTGTGTACCCGTGACATGGCGGTCGATTCCGGCGATCCGCTCAAGGCCAATTGCGCCCAGAAGGTCGGCAGCGACCGCTATGTCCTGCCAGTCAATGGAGAGATCGTCATCGCCGGAGACAAGGCCTGGCTGCTGCAACGTCGCCCGGACCGTTCGGCCAATCTCGTTGACCTGTTCGCCCTGCCGCGTGGCGCACCTGTATGCCTGCCGGGCCTGATCATCGATACAGACGGCAAATGGATGGGCACGCCCGACAAGGCCCTGTCGCCCGACCTCTTCGTCTCGCGCTCACGCCCTTCGCCGGAATATGAAGCGCATAAGGAAAAGCTGCTGAGGGCCTGCGCCGGTAACTGAGTCAGAACCACGAATGCACACGAATAGACACAAATTCTATTCATAGTGAATGGTCAGGATGTTTCCGAAAAGCATTCAATCCTATTCGTGCTTATTCGTGTACATTCGTGGTTCAAAAACCTGGCCTTACAAACTTTCCATGAAACGGCAGGATTCGCCTTGGGACGGGCGGATAATTTCGTCATCGCGCATAACCACCTTGCCGCGGATAATCGTCGCCTTGGGCCAGCCGGTGACTTCCAGGCCGTCGAACGGAGTCCAGCCCGAGCGCGTGCGCATGTCGGCATGACGCAGCACCCGCTTGTGGTTCAGGTCAACCAGGGTGACGTCGCCGTCATAGCCTTCGGCCATGCGCCCCTTGCCCGCCACGCCGAAGACGCGCTGGGCGCCCGCCGAGGTCAGGTCCACCAGCCGCTCCAGTGACATGCGACCGTGGGCCACATGGTTCAGCATCACCGGCAGCAGGGTCTGGACGCCCGGCATTCCAGACGGCGAGGCCGGATAGGGCTTGGCCTTTTCTTCCAGGGTGTGCGGCGCATGATCGGACCCCAGCACGTCGGCGATACCGCCATTGATGCCATGCCACAGGCCATCGACATGATACTGGTCGCGAATCGGCGGGTTCATCTGGGCCAGGCCCTTCAGGCGCTCATAGGCTTCCGGCGCCACCAGGGTGAGGTGCTGCGGCGTGATCTCAACCGTAGCAATGTCCTTGTTTTCCGATAGAAAATCGATTTCTTCCTTAGTGGTCACATGAAGAACGTGGATGCGCTTGCCGGCCTCGCGCGCCAGCCGAACCAGGCGATGGGTCGACTGGATGGCCGATTGGGCGTCCCGGACGAAATCGTGGCTCGTCCAGTCGCCTTCGCGCGCCAGCGGGCGGCGTTCTGCCAGACGATATTCATCCTCGGAATGGAAGGTGGCGCGGCGGTTGACATTGGCCAGTACCTTCGCCACGCCCTCGTCATCGGCGATCAGCAGCGTACCGGTCGAGGCCCCCATGAACACCTTGACGCCGCAGCAGCCCTTCAAGCGCTCCAGTTCCCCCAGTTCATGAACGTTTTCATGCGTACCGCCGACATAGAAGGCATAATCGCAGTGCATCCGGTGATGCGCGCGCTGCAATTTGTCGGCAAAGGCTTCGGCATTGGTGGTCGTCGGGTTGGTATTGGGCATCTCGAAGACCGCCACGACCCCGCCCATGACGGCGGCCTGGGAACCGGTCTCCAGGTCTTCCTTCCATTCCAGGCCAGGCTCGCGGAAATGGACCTGGGTATCAATCACGCCCGGCATGGCCAGCAGGCCGGTGGCGTCGAAAATCTCGCCTGCCGATGCCTGCGACAGGTCGCCGAAGGCCGCGAACTTGCCGCCGGTAATGCCGATATCGCCCTTGCCCCGCCCGGCATGATTGATGATTTCGGCGTTACGGATGATCAGATCGAAATTGCGAGGCATGGCGGTGATCCTTTAGTCAAGTCAATGGGCGGACAGTAGACCTCGGATACCGTCAAGTGAAGCGAAACTTCACCCTGCCATCTCTCTTTCGATGACGGCCGCCACATGATCAATCGTCAGGTCGAGCATATGGCAGACATTCTGCTTCAGCTTTGGATCAACCATCTGGATATCCGCCAGAGTGCGCGGCCCGCGAATGACCAGTACATGGCCGCCGATCGGGGCGTCGGCTTCATCCGAAGGCCCGAACAGGCCGAAGGTCGGGATGCCGGCGGCCGCAGCCAGGTGCAGCCACAGTTCGTCATTGCCGACAAACATGACGGCTTGCCGCAGAGCCGCATAGGCGTTGAGTTCGGTGACGTCCCCGCCGATCTCCATCACTTGGGCGCGCGGCGTCGCCATGCGCAGGGCCTGCAGGGTGTCGCGCTCGGCCTCGGAGCCGATAATCAGCAGGCGATGACCGGCAAGCGGCCCCTCTTCCCGCATCAGTCGCGTGGCCAGAACAGCAAATCGCTCCGTCGGCCAGCGCCGCCCCAGCCAGCCAGCGCCCGGCGCCATAACGATCAGCGGCCCGGTTTCGCGGCCACTATCGATCAGGCTGCGTGTCTGCGCTTCGCGGCGCGGTGATACGCGCAAAGCCGGCATGATTTCCAGCGGATCAAGCCTCAACTTGGCGGCGATCTGTTCCAGCACGCCCGCGCTGTCATTCGGATTGAGCGTAAAGCGGGTCTTCGCCTTCATCATGCGCGAAATCAGGGTGGGGCCGATATCGACGCACAGCCCCCATTTACGCCGGCTCAGTTCACTCAGGCCATGCAGCGACTTCAGCTTAAATAAGGCGCCGTCAAAGGCTTGTAACTCGTCGATCAAGTCGTCATCTTGAAACAGCACGGCCGAGGCTTGCGTTGTCGCCAGCGTGATCCGGGCATGGGGAATTTCCGCTTTCAGGCGCGCGATGACGCCGCTCAGGGCCAGGGCCTTGGACGGTTCGCACAGGGCCAGCAAAAGAATCGGAAATTCACCTGTCATGCGCCATACTTAGTTCCTGAGACGATCATAACAAGACCCATCATGACCGCAGCTTCCGTTACCGCCCTTACCCATCGCGCCCTGATCGCCGTTTCCGGCCCGGACTGGGCCAAGTTCCTCAAAGGGCTTTGCACCGCCCATATCGACGAAATTGTCGAGGAAACGGCAAGGGGCGAATTTCATAGACTGCATTACGGGGCTTTTTTGCGGCCCCAGGGCAAGATGATCTGTGATGTCCTGCTACATGCCGTCTCTGCTGACGAAATCTGGCTAGATGTGCCGCTATCCGAACGCGATGACCTGCTGGCCAAACTCAATATGTATAAGTTGCGCGCCCAGGTGACGATCACAGCGCCCGACCATCCGGTTTACGTGGCTTTTGGCGGCGATCTGCCGGATGGCTTTATGGACGACCCGCGTGGATCAATCATTGATGTTGCCTTCGGTTTTGCGTATGCGCCGCAAACCACAACCGCCTCGCCTGACGACTGGCGCACCTTCCGCTATACCCACAGCCTGGCCGAGGCCGGTGCCGATTTTGGTCGGGACGACCTCTACGCCATCGACGCCAATCTCGACCTGTTGGCGGCGATAGACTTTCACAAGGGCTGCTATGTCGGGCAGGAACTGACCTCGCGCATGAAGCGTCGCGGCCAGATCAAGAACCGCATATTGGGCTTTCGTTATGCGGGCGATGCGCCGGCCGCTGGCGCCGAAATTCTCAATATTGAGAAACGCGCCGGTGAAATTCTGGCCGCCGCGCAGGGGTATGGTTTGGCCCTGATGCGGATCGACCGACGCGAGGGTGCGCTTACGGCCGATGGCAGGCCGATTTCTCTGAATATCCCGGCCTGGATCGCGCCCGCCCTGCCCGAAATCACCGCCGAATAAAGACCGAAAAAAGGAATGCCTTCATGTGCGATAAAGCACGCTGCCCCTGGCCCAAGACCGATCCGCTTTATTGCGCCTATCATGACGAGGAATGGGGCGTGCCGGAATACGACCCGCGCGCCCTGTGGGAGAAGCTGGTGCTCGATGGTTTTCAGGCGGGATTGTCGTGGATCACCATCCTGCGCAAACGCGACGCTTTTCGTGCGGCCTTCGCCGGTTTCGATCCGGAAAAGGTGGCGCGCTTTGGTGACACCGATATCGAGCGCCTGATGAACGATCCCGGCATTGTCCGATCGCGCGCCAAGATCGTTTCGGCTATCGAAAGTGCCCGCATCACCCTCGACCTGCGCGAAAAAGGCACCAGTTTCACCGACTTTATCTGGGCCATCCAGGATCATAAACCAATCACCAACCACTATGGCTGGGGCGAAATCCCGACCGAAACCAAAACCTCACAGGAACTGGCCAAGCTGCTGAAAAGCAAGGGTTACAAGTTCTGCGGCGCCGTCATCGTCTATGCCTTCATGCAGGCGGTCGGCATGGTCAATGACCATACAACGGCATGTTTTCGTCACGCCGAGATTGCGGATATGGCGAAAACGCGATAGCCTCAACTCAGATTATCCGGGGGACGCCATGGAACTGATGTTTCAACCACTAAAGCGCTATGTCGATTTTAACGGCCGCTCCCGCCGTACCGAATACTGGCTGTGGTTTCTGTTCCAGATGATCGCCAGCCTGGTGTTCAGCATTCTCAAATCCGCGATTGGCAACACGGCTGAACTGCTTAATTTCCTTTTTTCGCTGGCCATCCTTCTTCCGACCCTGGCCGTGGGCGTGCGCCGCTTTCATGACATCAACCGTACCGGCTGGTGGATCGTCTTCCCGCTGGCCGTCCTGATCGTCGCCCTGATTGTCTTCTTTTCAGTCAGCGGCGGCGCCTTCATCAACAACTTGAAGTCCTTTTCGGGTATTGGTCCTAATCCCACACCGGACCAGGCCATGGCCATGATGACAGCCCTGGCCCCTATGTGGTGGGTCTTTTTAGCCTGGTTCGCAGCTTCGCTCGTAACATTCGTTTTCAATGTAATGGACGGCACACCGGGCCCGAATCGTTTTGGCCCAGATCCGAAAGGCCGGGGCGGCGATACGAGTGTATTCTGATCAATCGATAATGGGGGTTTCGATGTCCAATGTGCCTTTGATTTTCCAGCCGCTTGTTAAATATGTCGATTTCCAGGGCCGTGCCCGGCGATCGGAATTCTGGCTGTGGGTACTTTTCCGTATTGCCCTTGGCATGGTGATGGGCACCGTAATGACCAGCGTCATGTTCACAGGCATGAACTTCCAGAACCCGGATCCTTCGCAATTCATGGGTCGCTATTTCTCGGTCATGCCCGTACTCCAACTCGTGAACCTGGGTTTGCTGCTGCCCAGCATAGCCGTGGCCGTGCGGCGCCTGCATGACATAAACCGTACCGGCTGGTGGTACATCATGCCCATCGTCGTCGCGTTTATTGGCATGATCCTGTTTTTCATCTTCTTCGGCACACAGATGTTCACCCTGATCGGCAACAATGGCAACATGACCGATCAGCAATCCATGCAGTTCTTTTTCAGCATGTTTGGCTCGTTTTTCCTTTGCCTGGTCCTGCCGCTGCTGGTCGCCGAAATCGTCATGTTCGTTTTCTATGTCACAGACGGCACCCCGACGACCAACCGCTTTGGTCCCGATCCCAAGGGCCGCGGCGTTCAGGCCACCCCCGAAAGCGTATTTTGATTGAAGCCCGCGAGACAACGGCCACAAATCGCGGTATGAGCGATTCATGGCCGATCTCAGTTTTGAATCCACCCTTATGGGGCTTATCTGCGGCGTCGATGAAGCCGGGCGCGGCCCGTGCGCTGGCCCGTTATGCGTGGCCGCCGTCATTCTCGATCCGGCCAATATTCCCGAAGGCATAGACGATTCCAAGGCCCTGACCGAAAAGCGCCGCTTCGAACTGGAACCGCTGATCAAGGAAGCCGCCGTCTGCTGGTCGGTGATCACCATGTCGGTGGAAGAGATCGACTGCCTGAATATCCTGACGGCCACCATGGAAGGCATGAAGCGCGCGGTCGAGGCACTTACCCCTTGCGCCGAGCACGCCCTGATCGACGGCAACCGCTGCCCGAAACTGTCCATTCCCTCCACGCCGCTGATCGGCGGCGACGCCCGTTCGCTGTCCATTGCCGCCGCCTCGATCCTGGCCAAAACGGCGCGCGACCGCATCATGATCGAGATGGATATCGTCTATCCTGTCTACGGCTTCAAAAAGCACAAAGGCTATCAGGCCGAAGCGCACCTGGAGGCTTTGCGTCTGCACGGCCCTTCACCTATCCACCGCACAAGCTGGGCGACAATTCGTGAACTAAGCTGGGGCGAGAGCGCCTGATCCGCGCAAAAAGTGAGTCTTTTCGGACTCACTCCCAAAAAAAGCGAATCGGCCGATTCGACAGTATGGTTAATTTAACCAGCCATTAACCGCGAAACGATTCTAGTCATTGGATTCAGGGACTTAAACCGCCCTCCAGTGTCAGAAGGATCTTCGTCTTGCGCAAATCGACCGCTATCAAAATCCCGTCCGTTCCGCAGGCGCCGCTCAAGCTCGACACCATTCACCTCGGCGAGTGCATCGAGGTGCTGAAAACCCTACCCGACGCCTCGGTCGATCTCGTCTTCGCCGATCCGCCCTATAATCTCCAGCTCGGCGGCGACCTCCTACGTCCGGACAATTCCAAGGTCGATGCGGTTGATGACGAGTGGGACCAGTTCGCGTCGTTTGAGGCCTATGACAGGTTCACCCGCGAATGGATGCGCGAATGCAAGCGTGTGCTGAAGGACGACGGCGCCATCTGGGTCATCGGCTCCTACCACAATATCTTCCGCCTCGGCGTCGCCATGCAGGACATGGGCTTCTGGGTGATGAACGACGTCATCTGGCGCAAGGCCAACCCCATGCCCAACTTCAAGGGCACCCGCTTCACCAACGCCCACGAGACCCTGATCTGGGCTACCAAGGCCAAGGGCCAGAAGCGCTATACTTTCAATTACGATGCGCTGAAAGCCTTCAACGAAGATACCCAGATGCGTTCGGACTGGTCGATTCCGCTCTGCACCGGCGATGAGCGCCTGAAGGACGAAAACGGCAACAAGGCGCACCCGACCCAAAAACCGGAAGCCCTGCTCTATCGCGTCCTGCTGGCCTGCACCAAGCCCGGCCATGTCGTGCTCGATCCGTTCTTCGGTACCGGCACCACCGGCGCTGCCGCCAAGCGCCTGGGCCGCCACTTTATCGGCATCGAACGCGAGGAAGCCTACCGCAAGGTGGCCAGCGAACGCATCGCCCGCGTCATCCCCGCCACCGCCGAAGACCACGGCTGTCATGGGTTCCAAGAAGGCCGAACCGCGTGTGCCGTTCGGCGCCGTGGTCGAGGCGGGCCTGCTGCAACCAGGCGACATTCTCTATACGCCCAAGGGTGACAAGACTGCCCGCGTCCGCGCCGATGGCTCGCTGGTTCATGGCGAACTGACCGGTTCGATCCACAAGATGGGCGCCATGATGGAACAGGCCCCGGCCTGCAACGGCTGGACCTACTGGCGCTTCAAGACCGACGCCGGCCTCAAGCCGATCGACGATCTGCGCTCACGCATCCGTGCCGACATGAACTAGGTTTGCCGCGGCGAAAGTATGGCTTTCGCAAGGCAAGAGCCCCTAGGACCATAAGTTTAAGAGCGCGGACGGCAACGTCCGCGCTTTTTTAATCGAACAGCCGTGCTGCGACGGGCTTCATCTTCAAGGCCTTGGCGAAGACGGTCGGCAGGGCCTTTTCACTGACAGGCAGTAGCTGGAAGCGGTTGTTCTGACGCAGGAAATCACGCACCGCTTCATCTGACAGATGCGTGCGCCAGACCGCCTGTGTCAGGGCAAAATGGGTGAACACGTGCTCGTAGCTGCCGATCGCCTCGAAAGCGGCAGATATCGGCGGCATCACCTCTTCGGTGCGATAAGGTTCCGAGCGCCATTCGGTATGTGGCAGCCCAAGCATTCCACCCAGCAGTCCCTTGTCTGCACGGCGCTCTACAATGACCTGATCACCGACAAGCATGACAAACGCCACGCCGTAACGCCGCGGCTTCGGCGCCTTGGCCAGCTTGACCGGAAAGCGTTCCTGTTCGCCGCGCGCCCGCGCCAGGCAAGCAGTGGCCAGCGGGCAATCGCCGCACGCCGGTGATTTCGGGCGGCAAATGAGTGTCGCCATATCCATCAGGGCCTGCGGCCAGTCACCGGCGCGATCATCACTTACCCATTGCGCCGCCGCCTCGCGCACCTGCGGCTTGGCGGTCGGCATCTGCGTCTCAATAGCGTAGAGCCGCGCCATGATGCGTTCGATATTGCCATCCACCACATTGGCGGCGTGTCCGAAGGCGATGGCCGCCACCGCTGCTGAGGTATAGGGGCCGAAGCCCGGCAATTTCAGCAGTTCCGCCTCATCAGCCGGGAAAATGCCACCGTGATCGCGCACCACTGTCCGGGCGCATTCCAGCAGCTTGCGGGCGCGGGCATAATAGCCAAGACCCGCCCAATCCGCCATGACACGGCCGTCCTCGGCTGCGGCCAGATCGCGCACGCTTGGCCATAAATTGAGAAATTTTTCGTAATAGGGCGCGGCGTGCGGCACGGTCGTCTGCTGTAGCATGACCTCGGACAGCCAGACACGGTAAGGATCGCGCTCGCCGCGCGCGCCAGGGCAGCTTGCGGCCGTGTGCGTCATACCAGGCCAGCAGATCGGTTCTTAATGACGCGACAACCGCCCGATCCTTCAGTATAATCCCGCTCATGAAACGCCCGCTGCCATCCCTTGAAGACTCGCTCCGCATCCTGCGCACGACTCATACCCGGCGTATGCCCAAACCACCGCCGCCGGTAAAGAAGCAGGTTACGCCGCTGCTGAAAAGCCTGCAGGCACGCTTTGAGCAGATGGACGATGGGTCCGGCAAGCTGAAAAACCGCTGGACGGAGATCGCCGGCGAGGCGCTGGCCAAATTGTGCGAACCTGTCCGCATCATCAAGGGCCGCGCCCATGGCGCCGGGGCTCTGGAAATCCGCGTCATGGGGGCCTATGCGCCGCTGGTTCAGCACCAGTCCGCCACCCTGATCGACCGGATCAACCTCTTCCTCGGCGCGAAGACGATCGACAAGCTGCGCATCATCCAGGGGCCGCTGACCCAGGCGCCGAAAAAACCGCAATATATCCGGCCCAAACCGCTTTCGGCGCAGGAAGAACTGGCGCTCCAGCAATCCTTGAGCGATGTCGAAGACGAGAAGCTGAAAAAATCCCTGCTTCAGCTCGGCCGGTCTGTCCTCAAGCGCGAGAACATGAAGAGTTAGGCGCAATAATTCTCAAAACACAAATGCCATATTTACAGCGCAATCGAACGCTTTAAAAAGGCACAGACTTAAGGATGCGAGTCCCTCCGGGACTGCCACCTTTCCAAACCATTTTCGGGGCTGAATATGCAAATTTCTGTCGGCAAAACCCTTCGCATGACCGGCGCGGCCGCCTTCATGGGCCTGACCCTGGTGGCCTCAGGATGCAGCAAGACCAGTTCCACCGGAGCGGTCGGTGCCGATGAAATGTCGATGGGACCGGCGGATGCCAAGGTGACCGTCATTGAATACGCCTCGGTCGCCTGTCCGATCTGCGGTCACGTCAATGAGACGGTCATGCCGGAATTCAAGGCCAAATATGTCGACAGCGGCAAGGTGCGGTATGTCTATCGTCCTATGATGACCGGCAATCCCGCCGTCGCCGCCGCGGGCCACCTGCTGGCCGAATGCGCCGGCAAAGACAAGTATTTCACAGTGATCGATCAGGTCATGCGTTCCCAGGAAGCCATGGGCGGCGAGGAAACCGGCTATGCCAATGCCCGCCCGGTCCTGTTCAGCATCGGCCAGTCGCTCGGCATGTCGGAAGATGCCTTCAACAAGTGCATCACCGATGAAAAGGGCCTGAAGCGCCTGAACGACCTGAACCAGCAATATATGACCAGGGATGGCGTCAACGGCACCCCGACCTTCGTCATCAACGGCAAGAAGCTTGACCGCATTCCGCTGAATATCGGCGATTTCGATGCCGCCCTTAAGCCCGCGCTCAGCAAGTAAGGACCGACATGATCTCCTCCAGACGGACTCTCCTGGCCCTGACAACCACCGCCCTGCTATTGGCCGGGTGCGGCAAATCGATCAAGCCGGTCGAAGGCGATATGAGCCTGGGCGCCGGCGAAAACGCCAAGGTGACCCTGATCGAATATGCTTCGGTCACCTGCGCCCACTGCGCCGAGTTCAACAAGGACGTCATGCCCGAACTGATGGCCAAGTACATCACGCCGGGCAAGATCCGCTATGTCTACCGCGAATTCCTGACCGAGCCGCGCGATGTCTCGGCCGCCGGCATCCTGCTGGCACGCTGCGCCGGCAAGGAAAACTATTTCAAGGTCGTCGATGAGATCATGAAGGCCCAGGGCGAGATGTTCGGCGACGGCACCACCACCAATGCCCTGCCGGTGCTGAAGCGCATCGGCGCCTCTGTAGGCATCAAGGACGACGCCTTCAATAAGTGCATTACCGATGAAAAGGGCCTGGCGCGCATCCAGGATAATGTCGACAAGTATCTGAAAGAAGACGACATCACCGGTACGCCGACCTTCTTCATCAATGGCAAGCGGTTCGAGCGCAAGACCGGCACTATTGCCGACTTCGATGAGGCTTTCGCGCCCCTGCTGGCGGGCAAGTAATCCATGATCCGGCGTATCGCGGCGGTTGCCCTGGCTGCTTTCCTTTTGCCCCCTGGCTCAGGCGGCGGACCTGTCCCCGGCGCTGGTCAAGGTCATGCCCACGGATCATGTCCTGGGCAGCGCCAAGGCGCCGGTCACGATCATCGAATACGGCTCGGTCGCCTGCCCGGCCTGCGCCAGTTTCAATGAAACCGTCTTCCCGCAGCTCAAGGCGAAATATATCGACACCGGCAAGGTGCGCTATGTTTTCCGCCCCATGCTGACCGGTGTGCCGGTGATCGCCGTGGCCGGCACCCGCATGGCCGAATGCGCCGGTCCCGGTAAATATTTCGACGTGGTCGATGCCGTCATGCGCGGCCAGAAGGACTATTACGCCTGGGGCGAAAGCAATATCATCGCCCAGCCGATCCTGGTGAAGATCGCGGCGGGCTTTGGCCTGTCGGAAACGGCCTTCAATGCTTGCGCCGGTGATGCCGCCAGCCTCGCCCGCCTGCAACAGGCGCACAAGGCGGCCATCGAGTCAGGCATACACAGCACCCCCAGCCTGTTCGTCGACGGCAAGGAAATGGAACGCCACGACCTCGACAGCCTGGAAGCCGCCATCAAAGCCGCCAGGTAAGCTCATCCACAGGAATTAACCCTCTTCATACCAATCTGTCTTGACGCCCGCCGTTCTGCTATGAAGGTGGTAGAATCGTTATGGCACGCCAAAAAGGCGAATTGGGTTCTTCCTTGCACTTTCAGAAGATCAAGCTTTCAGGGTTCAAGTCCTTCGTCGATGCGACAGAGTTTCGCATTGATCCGGGTCTGACCGGCATTGTCGGGCCGAACGGCTGCGGCAAGTCGAATCTGCTTGAAGCCCTGCGCTGGGTGATGGGCGCCACCTCCGCCAAGGCCATGCGCGGTTCCGGCATGGACGACGTCATCTTTGCCGGTTCGGACAAACGCCCGTCGCGCAACTGGGCCGAAGTCACCCTGACCATCGACAATTCGGAACGCCTGGCGCCGCAGCCCTTTACCGACCAGCCGATCCTTGATGTCGCCCGCCGCATCGATCGCGGGGCGGGGTCTTCTTACAAGATCAATGGTAAGGAAGTGCGGGCGCGCGACGTGCAGCTTCTGTTCGCCGATGCCTCGACCGGCGCCAATTCACCGGCGCTCGTCCGTCAGGGGCAGATATCGGAACTCATCGCCGCCAAGCCACAGAATCGCCGGCGCGTACTCGAAGAGGCCGGTGGCGTTTCCGGCCTGCATACCCGCCGCCATGAGGCCGAACTACGCCTTTCGGCCGCTGAATCGAACCTGTCGCGCCTTGATGACATCGCCCGCGAACTGGACTCAGCCCTCTCCCGCCTCAAGCGCGAAGCCCGCCAGGCCGACAAGTATAAGAAGATTTCCGCCGAAATCCGCGCCCTGCAAAAGGCCATCCTGCACGCCAAGTGGCTGGAGGTACGCGCCATGCTGGAAGGCGCGATCAACGACATGCAGGCGCAGAGCCAGCGGGTTGAGACCACGGCCCGCGCCGCTGCGGTCGCGCAAACCGCCGCCCTGAAAGCCGCCGAGGCCATCGGTCCTTTGCGTGAGGAAGAGGCCGTGGCCGCTACGGTCAACCACCGGCTCAATATCGAGAAGGAACGTCTCGATCTGGAAGAAAAACAGGTTGCCAGCGAGATTGAACGTCTGAAAGGCGACATCGCCCGGCTGCGCGGTGACTTCCAGCGTGAGGTCGATCTGTCGTCCGATGGCTCGTTACAGGTCGAGCGCCTGCAATCGGGCCTGGCGCGGGTGCAGGAAGAAATCGCCAGCGCCCCCTCGCGTGAGCCGGAACTGAAACGCGCGGTCGAGGCCGCCGAAGCTGAGCGCGTCAAGGCCGATCAGGCCATCGAGGCCATAGCCGCCGAGCAGGCCGCGCAGGTCGAGCGCCAGCGGCTGGAAGCGTCGCGCCTTGGGGAAGCGAAATCGCGCTTCGACCGCCTGAGCCAGCAACTGCAGACGGCACAAAATGATCGCAAGGCCCTGGGGACGTTCGATTACAGCGCTCTGGACGGCCTGAAGGCGCAGGCGGCGACGGCGCAATCCGATCTGGAATCTGCCCGCAAAGCCACTGAGGAGCTGGAAACGGCCCGTCCGGCGCTGGCCAATACCGAGGCGCAAAGCCGCAAGGCGATGCGCGAGATCGAGGACCAGTTGGGCCGCCTGACCGCAGAGGCGCGCGGTCTGTCGCAAATCCTGACCAGCGTTCGCAAAGAAGGCGCGCCGGTACTGGATGCCGTTCGTCCGGACAAGGGCTATGAACTCGCCCTGGCCGCAGCGCTGGGTGATGACCTTAATCTCAGCCTGTCTAAGAAGGCCGTGCAGACTGCACTCGCTTTCTGGAGCGAGGATTTTGAGAGTCAGGCAAAAGCCATTGACATGACAGCGCTTGGCGTGATGCCGCTCAGCGCCAATGTAAAAGCCCCGGCCGCCATGGCCTTGCGCCTTTCCACCATCGGCGTGGTGGCACAAGCCGATGGCGACCGCCTTCAGGGGCAGCTTCCGATCGGCGCGCGTCTGGTCTCGAAGGAAGGTGACCTGTGGCGCTGGGATGGCCTGATCGTCCGGGCCAAGGCGCCCAAGCCCGCCGCTGTCCGGCTGGCCCAGCGCACGCGTCATGACGAATTGGAAACCGAGATCGACGGGCTGAAACCGAAACTGGAAGAGGCGAAAAAAACGCAAGCCGCGGCCGCAGAAGCCCAGCGCATCCACGAAGACAGTCTGCGCAATGCCCGCAATCGCCTGCCCGATCTGGAGCGGGCCTTACGCACCCGCCAGAATGACCTTGAAAACCGTCTGCGTGCCCAGACACAATACGAAGCCCGTCTGGAATCGCTGGAGGCCACCCTCGCCCGCCTGACCTCCGAACATGCCGAGGCAAAGACGGCCTATGACGCCCTGCTGGCCAGCCAGTCCGCCGCGCTCGACAATGAAACCATGCGCGCTCGCCTTAATGAGGCGCGCGCCATGGCCGACAGCCATCGCCAGGCCGTCATGCGCGCCCGCGCCGATCTCGACCAGGACGCCCGCGACCGTCAGGCGCGTGAAGCCCGCGAACGCACTCTGACCCGCGAACTCACCGACTGGAGCCGCCGTACACAAGATTCTGCGGCGCGCCTGCTCAAGCTGGAAAAAGATCAGGCGACCGCGCAGGCCGCGCTGGAAGCCGCCCAGTCGGCACCGCGTGAGTTCGAGAGCAAGCGCATCACCCTGGTCGATTCGCTGCAAACCGCCGAAAAGCGCCTCAGTGAAGCCCGCGACAAATTGAACAGCGCTGAGGCCGAGCGCCGCGACGCCGATATCAATGTGCGCATGCTGGAGCAGGAAGCTTCGGCCGCCCGTGAGGAACGCGCCGGCGCCACGGCCCGTCTCGAAGCCATTCAGGGCAAGGCCGCCGAAATCGAAGCCATCATCCTTGACCAGACCGGTGGCACGCCTGACGATCTGGGCAAGCGCCTCAAGGAAGAAGCCATCGCCACCCCGGCCGATGCGTCGGGCGCCGAATCGCTGCTGTCGGGCCTGGAACGCGAACGCGACCAGTTGGGCGCCGTCAATCTGCGCGCCGAGGAAGAAGCCACCGAATACGAAGGCCGACTCGATACGCTTTCAAAGGAACGCGCCGACCTGACCACCGCCATCGCCAAATTGCGCGACGGCATCGACGAACTGAACGCTGAGGGCCGCGAACGCCTGCTGGCCGCCTTTGAGATTATCAACGAACACTTCAAGACCCTGTTCGTCACACTGTTCGATGGTGGTTCGGCCGAACTGCGCCTGGTCGAATCGGACGATCCGCTCGAAGCCGGCCTGGAAATCTACGCCTGCCCGCCGGGCAAGCGCCTCTCAACCATGAGCCTGATGTCGGGCGGCGAGCAGGCTCTGACCGCCACCGCCCTGATCTTTGGCGTCTTCCTGGCCAATCCGGCGCCGGTGTGCGTGCTCGATGAAGTTGATGCGCCGCTCGATGACGCCAATGTCGACCGCTATTGTCGCCTGCTGGCCGAGATGCGCGAACGCACCAAGACGCGTTTCATCGCCATCACCCACAATCCGGTCACCATGTCGCGCATGAACCGCCTGTTTGGCGTCACCATGAGTGAGCGCGGCGTCTCACAGCTGGTCAGCGTCGATCTGTCGCAGGCCGAGGCCCTGGTGGCGGAGCATGTGGCGTAGGCCATTCCAAATTTGGAAATATGAGCTTTTCCAACACGAAGGAAATGGATGATGAATTTTGAGCTTCGCTTGGAAGATATTGATCCTGAGTGGCTCATAGAAACCACTTATAAGTATGGTCCATTTTATACATGCGGTATTGGCGGTCGACAGGAACTCTCTAGCGGGCGCTTCTACGGCGATGCTAAATATCAGTTTTGCTATTATGAACAAATCAGGGATACGGGTCCTGACGAATTCATGGTTCATATATATAAAGCCACAAGTCGACGATTTTTCGGTGATAGACCAGATATCATATCTGAAGATATTGATTATATAAAAGAAAATATCACATTCTTCTACAAGACTTTTGATATTTTTACGCTCGGGGAATTTGGTTTTGGGGGAAGAGCCAAAAGGTGCGCGAAGGACGTGAAATTTAATTGGGGTATCTGGTAATGGGCCTGAATGCAGCTATCAATGCGTGCGTACGAAATGGGCTTATCAGTTATAAGCATCTCGGTATAACGCGCCAACTAACCTTTTCGCACCGCCAAAAATGATCTCGAAAAACCGCTGACAGCGTTGTTTTCTATTTTATTTCAAACAACTCCACTTTGTGCCGCGCAATTGCTTGACCTTTGGGTGTCTCTTGAGTAGGTTCCGCGCCGTTCTTAGCCGGAATAACGATCCCTGTTATTCTGCCTGCCAGGTGCCAAACGTGACAGACGAACCACCCGATAAGTCCTCGGATCAAGACGAACTGAACGATCTTGATAAGCGGCTGAAGGCGATCGAAGCGCGCAAGCGCAAGACGCATGATGTCAGCGGCGAGGTCGGCGCTAATCAGGGCTACCAGGCCCTGGGAGAGCTGCTTGGGGGATTCTGGGCGGTCTGGGGCTTGGCTGGCTCAGCGACCAGTATCTTCACACCCGGCCGTTCGGGGTGATCATCGGCGCTATTCTGGGCATGATTGTGGCGGTCTATGCGATCGTCCGCTCAAGCCGGGATAAATAGGTTACTGTTTGAATTCGCCCGCAAGGGCACATGAAATTGTCTAAAGAGGTTTTGGGGCTTATGGCCGATCCGTTACACCAGTTTAAGATTGAGAAGATCGTCGAACTCCCCACCTTCCATCTCGGCGGGGTGCCGGTGGATATGTCGATCACCAATTCCGTAATGGCCATGATCATCGCCGTCGGTCTGACCTGCCTGTTCTTCCTTCTGACCACCGCCCGCGCCAGCATCATCCCCGGCCGCGGCCAGGTGATGGCGGAAGGCATTTTCGGCCTGATAGACGACATGACCGATTCGATCATCGGCCACGATGGCAAGCAGTTCCTGCCTTATGTCCTGTCGCTATTCCTCTTCATCCTGAGTTGTAACCTGCTCGGCATGTTCACCTATTTCACCGCCACCTCGCAGATCGCCGTCACCCTGACGCTCGCCGCCATGACCATCCTGCTGGTGCTGGCCGTCGGCTTCATTCGCAATGGCCTCGGCTTCTTCAAGCTGTTCGTGCCGTCGGGCGTGCCCTGGTACATCCTGGTCGTGCTGGTGCCGATCGAAGTCATCGCCTTCATCATGCGCCCCGTCACCCTGACGCTGCGGTTGTTCGGCAACATGCTCGGCGGCCACATTGTCATGAAGGTCTTCGCCGGATTTATCGTCACCGGTCTGACCCTTGGCGGCCTTGGCGCCGTAATCGGCCTCGCCTCGATGGGCACCATCGTGGCGCTCACCACCCTCGAATTCCTGGTCGCCTACCTGCAAGCCTTCGTGTTCGCGGTTTTGACCTGCGTTTATCTCAGTGACGTGGTCAATATCGGCCACCACTAGGTTCTTCTTTCAATCTGTCCCTTTCCAAACTCGGAGTTAACACCCCATGGACGTTCAATCTGCAACCCTCATCGCCGGCGGCCTCAAGTACATCGGCGCTGGCCCGGCGACCCTCGGCATGATCGGCGCCGGTATCGGCCTCGGCATCCTGTTCGGCAACTACTATGTCGGCGCCCTGCGCAATCCTTCGGCTGCCAAGACGCAACAAACCAACCTCTTCATCGGCATGGCGCTGACCGAAGCCCTCGGCATCTTCGCCTTCGTTATCGCGCTGCTGATCCTCTTCAACGCGCCCAGCCTGTAAATTGAACACTTGCTGCCGGCGCGGGCTCTTCTGCGCCGGTCACAGGTTTTCAGGAATAAGATATGACAACCGCTCCCTCACCAGAGGCCACCTTATCTGCTGACGACGCCTCCGGCGCTTCGTTCTCGGCCACGCCGAGCGTGACCACGGTTGCCACCCTGGTCCGAGGTCAGGCTGTTGCCGAAAGCCAGCTTCCCGCCCATGACGCCCACGCAACAACCGAAACGGTTGGCGCCGAAGGCCAGCATGAGGCCAAGGAAGGCGGCCTGCCGCAGTTGAATACCGACCACTGGGCCGGCCAGATGATCTGGCTCGTGGTGATCTTCCTCGTCTTCCTGACGCTGATGGCGAAGGTCTTCGTGCCGCGCCTGCGCACGGTCATCGACACGCGCGGCGCCACCATCGCCGAAGACTTGGCCAATGCCCGCGCCAACCGCGACGAGGCCGAGGCCCAGGCGAAGCAGGCCGCCGCCGAGACCGCCGAAGCCCATGCCGCGGCCCGCAAGCTGGCGGCCGAGGCCCTGGCCCGTTCTAACGCCGAAGTGGCTGCCGCCACCGCCGCCGAGGACGAAAAGCTCGGCAAGCGCCTGGCGGAAGCCGAAGCCCGCATCCGTGCGCAGCGTGACGAGGCCATGGGCCATGTCAGCGACATCGCTCAGGAAACGGCGTCGCTTCTGGTTCAAAAACTGACCGGCAAGGCGGCCACCGCCGCCGCGCTCAAATCAGCGCTCGGAAAGGTCTAGGATCATGGAAATGCTTACCGAAGCCGAATTCTGGGTCCGCGCCGCCCTGGTCATCTTCTTCCTCATCCTGTTCGTCACCAAGGTGCCGGGCAAGCTGTGGACGTCGCTGGGCGATACCGGCAAGGCCGTTCGCGCCGAACTGGACGAGGCCGTCCGCATCCGCCAGGAAGCGACCGATCTGCTCAACAGCATCAAGGCGCAGCGCCCTGGCTTCCGAAGCCAAGGCCCGCGAACTGATTGCCTTTGCCGAGGAAGAAGCGGCTCGCATGGCTGCTGAAGCCCGCGTGAAGCTGGAAGAGACCATCAAGCGCCGCGAGGCCCTGGCCGAACGCAAGATCGCACAGGCCGAAGCCAACGCCACGGCCGACGTCAAGTCCGCCGCCGCCGATCTGGCCGCGCAACTGGCCGAGCAGATCCTGCTCGATCAGGTCGCCAAGGCCAAGACCGATACGCAGGTCGACAAAGCCATCGGCCAGCTCGAAGGCCGCTTTAACTAGAAGGGCCACAGGCCCTTCACCCATAACTCGACAGCGCTTGCTGCGAGGATAGGGTTAAATGTTCAAGGCCCGGAACTTAAGGTTCCGGGCCTTTTTCTATGCGCGCTATGGCCGCCTGGTATATCTGCGGCGTCTGTGGCTTGACGAATAAGGAGCTAATCTCCGGATAGGTCTTGCGGATGGCCGCTTCCATATCCGCGACAAGACGTTCCACCTGGGTGATTGTCAGGCCGTCCTCGAACTCCAGGCTGAGCGCCGCCACCACCTCCATGGGCGCCATGTGAGTGGTCAGCAGGCCATTGACCCGCAGGACGCCATCCATGCCTTCGACAAGGCGGATAATACCCTTCTGCATAGCTGGATCGGCACGCTCACCAATCAGCAGATCCTTGCTTTCTTTGGCGAGGAAAATGGCCACAGCCGCCAGCACCAGGCCAATGAGCAGCGAACCTATTCCGTCGAAGCGCGGCTCGTGGAAGGTCACCGAAGCCCATGTGGCGGCCAGCGCAATCAGGATGCCCAACATGGCCGCGCTGTCCTCCAGCAGGACCATGAATTTCGGCGGATCCTTGCTGTTGATAATGGCCTTAAGATAGCTCTGGTCGCCCTTATCCGCCCGCACGGACCGGACAGCCACCCACCATGAGCCGCCTTCGAATACCAAAGACAGTCCGAGCACAATATAGTTGATTACTGGCCGCTCCATAGGTTCCGGATTTTGCAGGTGGACAATGCCTTCGTAAAAAGACACCCCCTGCCCCGACCGCAAAGATTAGCAGGGCGACGACAAAGCTCCAGAAGTACAGCTCACGGCCATATCCCAGCGGATGGGCCTCGTCCGGCTTGCGCCGCGAGCGATGCATCCCGTACAGCAGCAGCACCTCATTGCCGGTATCGACAAAGCTGTGAATCGCCTCGGAGAGCATGGCCGAAGATCCGGTCATGGCCGCCGCTACCGCCTTGGTGACGGCCACCAGGATATTGCCGATTAGGGCGGCGAATACGACCTTGTTTGATTCGGATGCCATACCGTCTCCGTGGGTGGAGCTTTCGGCGTAAGGCCTCTGACGTAAGGATTCAATGAGACAGCAAAAAGCCCTCCGGCGAGCGGAGGGCTTTCAAATCATTTGCTGTTTTTAGACCGTCCGCGGCTTGCGGAGAAATCGGCGGCGGATGCCGACCAACTGACCGCGCCCCCTCAGGATCAACCGCTCGAACTTGAGCACCTGCTGCCAGAAGATCGAAACCACCTGCGGATTGCGGCGCAGCAGCTTGCGCAACGGCATAACCCAGTTGGGGTGACGGCGCTTGAGATGGATGAACTGGCGGCGTGCCCAGAAGGCATTGCGCAGGATCATGATCAGGCCGACGAGGATCAGGAAATAGTGACCGGGAATGATGATCAGCAGGAAGCCCGCCGCCAGGAAGACAAAGCCGAGCGCAATCATGATCCAGCCCAGCGCCTTCTTCGAGAAGCGCTTGGCGGCCCGCTTCACCGAGCGCGCCTTCGCCTTCCAGTCACGTGGAGCGGATTTGGCGGGGACCAATGATTTATAGGGCGCGGGCGCGCCATTTTCACTCGACATTTTGCTTATCTGGACGCCTTGTCACGCCCCATCAACTCTAAATTTTTTGCGACGCAACATAGCGTCCTTGGCCTCATATGGAGAGGCAATACGGCAATGTAAAGGCTCGTCCTGAATATCCGGTGAATGTGGAGAAAAATTAATTTCCCCTGCGTTATCCGGGCATCAGGCCGCGTCCTCTGAAGCGCGTGCAGGCCGTTTCCTGAATACCGATTTCACGCCCTGCTTTACGCCCTGACGCGAACTCTGCATGAAGCGAAAACGGCGGGGCATCAGTCCGCGCTCAACGCGCAACCCCTGCAGCCAGACCAGCGAAATCACCTTGGCGCCGGGCCGCAGCATGGCCCGAACCGGACCCAGCCAGCGCGGATGCGCCCTGACTTGGCGCATGAACTGACGCTTGATCCACATCGAACTGCGCAGCAGGAGGATCAGACCAAACAGCACGAACGGCACGCCCACCGGCCCCGGCAGGGGCGCCAGGACAACCCCGAAAGCCATCAGCACCATGCCGGCCAGGCTCATGAGCAGTTTTAGCAGTATCGCCATTTTTCTCGTTCAGGCGCTTTCCGGAATGAAACGCGCCCGCCTTTGTTTGTGCCACATATTATTGGCCGCCTGAGGGCGACCTTGGCACCTATATAGGGAGACTGAGATCAAGAAACGATGCGACGACCTGCCACAGATCGTTATTTGGCCATCACTTAATATGACAGCAGTTTGCGCGGCTTGTGAGCCGGCGCGGCGGCGGGCTTTGGACGCGGGCGGCGATTGCGCAGGATCGCCTTCAGGTCGTGACGGAAGCGATAGAGAAAGCGTCGCTCCTTGGGCAGAACACGGCGTTCGAGACGCAGGGCCTGAAGCCACAGCATAGCAACCACCTTGGCGCCCGGCCGCAACATGGCGCGCAACGGCCCCAGGAGCTTCGGATGGGCGTGGACGAGTTTGACAAACAGCCGCTTCACCCACATCGAGCTTCTCAGCAGGATAATCAGGCCCAGCAGGATGATGGGCACGCCAAACGGCCCCGGCAACGGCGTGATTACCACCCCGACCGCCATCAGCACCACACCCAGCACTGTCATCAGCAATTTGAAGAACACTGTCATGATTTGAAGATGGGATGGACCTCGTCGGAAGTCCATCCCATCTTCGTCTTTCACGCGATAAAAAGTGGTTAGCCGGCCGTTAAGTGTAGCTTAAGCGCGGCGCGCGGGCGGCGCGGGTCTCATCCAGGCGCTTGGCAGGGGCCAGATAGGGCGCGCCCTTGAAGCGGGCCACGTCGCCGGCTTTCGCCGCTTCGGCCAGGGCGCGCAGCACAGCGATGAAGCCGTCCAGTTCGTCCTTCGATTCGGTTTCGGTCGGCTCGATCAGCATGGCGCCATGGACGACCAGCGGGAAGTACATGGTCATCGGGTGGAAGCCCTCGTCGATCATCGCCTTGGCGAAATCAAGCGTGGTCACGCCGGTGCCTTCCAGCCGAGAATCATCAAACAGAGCTTCGTGCATACACGGCCCTTCCGGGAACGGCACGCTCATCAGATCCTGCAAGCTGGCCTTGATATAGTTGGCGTTCAGCACGGCATCCTCGGCGACCTGACGCAGGCCATCAGAGCCGTGGCTGAGCATATAGGTCAGGGCGCGGATGAACATGCCCATCTGGCCGTGGAAGGCGCACATGCGGCCGAAATTGGCGGCGGAACTGCCTTCATCATGCTCGACCAGATTGAAACCCGAGCCATTGGAAACTACCCACGGCTTGGGCGCGTAAGGCGCCAGCGCTTCCGACAGCACTACCGGACCGGCGCCCGGACCGCCGCCGCCATGCGGCGTCGAAAAGGTCTTGTGCAGGTTGATGTGCATGGCATCGACGCCGAGATCGCCCGGACGGACGCGGCCGACGATGGCGTTGAAATTGGCGCCGTCGCAGTAAAAATAGGCGCCGGCCTCGTGGGTAACGCGGGCGATCTCGACGATATCACGCTCGAACAGGCCGCAGGTGTTCGGGTTGGTCACCATGATGGCGGCGACGTCCGGACCGAGCTTCGCGGCCAGATCCGCCACATCGACGCGGCCGTCAGCCGTCTGGGCCACTTCCTTCACGGTGTAGCCGACAAAGGCCGCGGTGGCCGGGTTGGTACCGTGGGCCGAGGTCGGGACCAGCACGGTGCGGCGATGGCCCTGCCCCTTGGCCTCGTGGGCCGCCTTGATGGCCAGCAGGCCGCACAGTTCGCCGTGCGCGCCGGCTTTCGGCGTGATGGCGACGGCCGGCATGCCGGTCAGAGTTTTCAGCCAATGAGCCAGCGTATCCATCAGGGCCAGCGCGCCCTGCACGGTCGAAACCGGCTGCAGCGGGTGGATGTCACCGAGGCCAGCCACTCGCGCCATCTTCTCGTTGAGGCGCGGATTGTGCTTCATGGTGCAGGAACCGAGCGGATAGAGCGCCAGGTCGATGGCGTGGTTCTTCTGCGACAGACGCACATAGTGGCGCATGGCTTCCGGCTCGGTCAGGCCCGGCAGGGAGAGATCGTCACGCAGCAGGCCATCGAGGTCGGTCGCGTTGACCTCGATATCGGCGAAGTCGACGCCGGTGCGGCTGTAGTCGTCTTTTTCAAAAATGAGCTTTTCGGATTGCAGCAGGCCCTTGCCACCGAGCAGGGTCTTGAACGAGGTGGCCTCAACCGTGATTTCGGGGGCCGAAGGACGACCAACATTATTCATGCTCATTGGGCGACCTCCTTAAGCGTGGCGACAAGGGTAGCGATATCGGCGTCCGAGACGGTTTCGGTAACCGCGACGATCAGGTGGTTTTCGAAGCCCGGCGCGTTTTGCAGGCGGGCGAACGGCACGCCACCGAGGACGTTTTTCGCCGCCAGGGCTTCCACAACTGCGATGGCCGGCTTGGCCAGCTTGACGGTGAATTCGTTGAAGAAACGCGGGGTGACGATGTCAAAACCGGCGGTCGCCAGTTGATCCTTCAGGGCGTGGGCCTTGGCGTAGTTGATCTTGGCGACGCGCTTCAGGCCGGTCTGGCCCAGCAGGCTCATGTGGATGCTGAACGCCAGCGCGCAAAGCCCTGAATTTGTGCAGATATTCGAGGTCGCCTTGTCGCGGCGGATATGCTGCTCGCGGGTGGAAAGCGTCAGCACGAAACCGCGCTCGCCATCGGCATCGACAGTCTCGCCACACAGACGGCCGGGCAACTGACGCAGGTATTTTTCCTTGGCGGCAAAAAGCCCGACATAGGGACCGCCGTAGGACAACGGCACACCGATCGACTGGCCTTCAACGGCCACGACATCGGCGCCCATTTCACCGGGCGATTTCAACAAGCCGAGCGACATGGCTTCGGTGATAACCACGATCAGCAGGGCGCCGGCGGCTTGGGCGGCCTTGGCGATCTCGGTGACGTCCGTAGCCGTACCAAAGACGTTCGGGGTCTGAACGACGACGCAGGCGGTGTTGGCGTCGATATGTTGCAGCACGTCGGCTTCGTTATCGACAGCGACGGCGCAGGCTTCGGTCTCGATCCCGACGGCATGGGCCAGGGTCTCGACCGTTTCGCGGTAGTGCGGATGCAGGCCGCCAGAGAGTACGGCCTTGTTGCGCTTGGTCACGCGGGTCGCCATCAGCACACCTTCGGCGGCGGCGGTCGAGCCGTCATAGAGCGAGGCGTTGGCCACCGGCATACCGGTCAGGCGGGCGACCTGGGATTGAAACTCGAACAGGACCTGGAGCGTACCCTGCGCAATTTCCGGTTGGTAAGGCGTATAGCTGGTCAGGAATTCCGAGCGCTGGATGATGTGATCGACCGTCGCCGGGATATGGTGGCGATAAGCGCCGGCGCCGACAAAGAACGGCACCTTGGCAGGGCTGACGTTCCGGGCGGCGAAGGCGTTCAGTTGCGCCTCGACTTCCAGTTCACCGGCGAAGGCCGGCAGGTCAACCGTGCCCGTGCGGCGGGCCGATTCCGGCACATCAACAAACAGGGCATCGATCGAATCGACACCGATTTTTTCCAACATGGCGGCGCGGTCGCCGTTGCTCAGGGGGAGATATCTCATGGTTTTACTTTTCCAGACCAACACAGCGGCCCCCTCCACCATCGCACGGGCGACCCCGTTCGTGGTCCCCCTCCCCCGCTTCGCCAACGGCTTGCAAGGGAGGAGAAGGAGGCTCTTATTTTTCTCCTCCCTTGCGTTAGCGGGGGAGGTGGCGGGCGAAGTCCCGCCGGAGGGGGCAAAACGCCGTAAATTACAGCGTCGCTAAATAGGCTTCGTAGGCTGCGCGATCCATCAGCGCGTCCAGTTCCGAGGCATCGGCCAGCCTGATCTTGGCGATCCAGCCACCGGCTTCCGGCACGGCATTGATGGTTTCCGGCGCACCGGATAGCTCGGTATTGACTTCGATCACTTCGCCCGATACCGGCGCATAAACGTCCGACGCCGCCTTGACGCTTTCGACAACGGCGAAGCTGTCGCCGGTCTTCAGCACCTTGCCGACCTCTGGTACTTCGACGAATACGACGTCGCCCAGGGCCTCGGCGGCATAGGCAGTGATACCGACAAAGGCTTCATTGCCGGTAATGTTGACCCATTCGTGGTCCTTGGTGAACTTCATGATCTTAACCTTTCGGCTTGCGGTGATAGCCGTTGGCAACGAACGGCAGAGAGACGATTTCGGCGGCGTAAGGCTTGCCGCGGGTTTCCAGTTTCAGCTTCGTGCCGATGGCCGACGACGCCGGCGGTACATATCCCATAGCGATCGAGTAGCCGAGGCTTGGCGAGGGCACACCGGAGGTGACGATACCCAGCTCGGCGCCTTCTTCGCTGAGAATTTTCGCGCCTTCGCGGGCGGGCGGGCCTTCGAGCACACGAATGGCGACGCGGACGCGGTCCAGTTGGCCGTCCAGTTGTGCGCGCAGGCGGTCGATGCCCTTGATATCGCCACGCGCCAGGCGCGACTTGTTCATAGCGAAACCGAGATTGGCCTCGGCCAGGGTATAACCGGCGCCCATTTCGTGACCATAGAGCGGCATACCGGCTTCGAGACGCAAGGAATCGCGGGCGCCAAGACCGATCGGCTTCACGATGGGGTTCGACAGCAGTTCGTCCCACAGGTCGCCGACGCGCGCGGCCGGGAAGCTGATCTCGAAACCGTCCTCGCCGGTATAGCCGGAGCGCGAGATATAGGCGACCTCGCCGAGCAACTGGAAGGTGCCGCATTCCATGAAATACATCTCAGTGGCGGCCGGGCAGAGTCCCTTCATCACGTCCTTGGCCTTGGGGCCTTGCAGGGCGAGCAGGGCGCGATCACTCAGGACTTCGAATTCGACATCAGCGCCGGTTTCGTCATCGGCAATAAAATCGGCGATGATATCGAAATCCTGCTCCTTGCAGGCGGCGTTGACCACCAGCATGAAGCCTTCGGCGAAGGGGCGCGAGACCATCCAGTCATCGAGAATGCCGCCCTCTTCATTGAGCAGCAGCGAGTACTTCTGTTTGCCCTGAGGGAGGATGGCGAAATCGGTCGGGGTCAGGGCTTCGAGTACGGCAATGGCGCCCTCGCCGCTCAGGCGCGCCTGGCCCATGTGCGAGACATCGAACAGGCCGGCCTCGGCGCGGGTCCACTTGTGCTCGGCCAGCACGCCCTCATATTTGACGGGCATGTTATAGCCGGCAAAGGGCACCATCTGGCCGCCCAGCGCGACATGCTGGTCATAGAGGGGGTGAATTGGAGTTCGGAATCGGAGTCGGACATATGGCTTCACTCAAAACAGGGGTGACGGTTCGGTCGTTCTGCGCCCCCGCTGTCCTTTTGACCTGAGAGATTTAGGCGCTATTTACGCCGTTGCTCCGTCGGTGGGATGTCGAGCATCCACTTTCCAGCGTTTGAGTTATCCTACGGTCCGTGAGCCTGAGCGTTTCCGGGGCGGTTGCGCCTTCGGCGGTGTAACCGAAGCTACACTCTCTCCCGTAGGGGTGTTTCGCTTGTGCGTTAGGCCGGATTAAGAGTCAAGACGTAAGAATACAAACTATCTATCCCCACTTCACTAGCTGTGAATGGCCTTAAGTGGACAGCTGTGTAACTGACAGAATTAGCCCTTGCGCGTTTTATCGAATCGCGCACCTATAACCTTTCTCTCTTCACATGAACTCCTTGATTTTTTAAGCAGGAGTCTGTCATGAATTTGAGTGTTCCCCCTGAAAACGAAAAAAACCATGTAACTATCGGCTTTGGCAGGTGGTTCCAGGGAATGGCTAATGGAAAATACGCGATTAATGCACTGGTTTTGATAGCCGCAATGGCTTTTGGGACCATACTTGTTTGGAAACTGCTCGGCTAATGCAGCCAATGCACCAACCAAAACACTAGCAGCGCCGCAATCCCGATCACTAGTCCGGCCAGAACCAGCATCACCGTCAGGCTGGTCAGTTTTTGCGTCAGGGGTATCGGCTCGTAACTATAAGCATCCGCCGGCCAGACCTTGCTTTTGGCCAGCGCCTTCAGTTCACCAACCGTGAAATCCCGATAGACCAGGCACTTGTCCGGCCACAGCCACCAGAAAGGCGAGACCTTCTGTTCCGCCGGCGGCTTGACACCATGTATGGCCAGCAGGGTCAGCATGTCGTCGATATAGAAGTCGATCGTGGCATTATCATCGAGATCGCCCAGCACCCAGGCATCATCGCCGCGCGCCTTGAAAGCCGCCAGGCATTCCGGCGACAGGCGAGTTTCCAGCAGGTCATACAGGCCCTTCTCAAGCGGTTTAACCATTATTGACGATAAGCTTCAGATGACTTTTGACGCGCACCTGCGGCGGGTCATAGAGTTCCGGCCGTGGCACCACTTCCTTCCGCCCCAGGAAACGGTGTTTGTATTTCGCCATTTCCGGCAAGAGCGACGCCTCCAGGTGGTGGGTTTGGATCTCGACGCATTCATCGGCGATGCGTTCGATGTGGCGATTATGATAGCGTCCCGGCGGTGTGACAAGCACCAGTTTTTTCTTGGGAAACCGCTCTTTCAGATACCGCGCCGTGGCGGCGTGGTCGCCGTCCGCCGTCACCAGGTAGCAGACATCGAACAGATCGTCCTCGGCATCGGCGGCGATGGAGAGCGCCAAATTGACGTCGCCCTGTTTCTCAACCGATATCTGCCACTTGTGCCCGCAACTGTTGCAGCCATCCATGGCGTGGATGAAGTGGCCCATACGGCAGATCACACCCTGCCCTTGCAGCGCCTTCATGTAATCCTCGTGGCGTTGCAGCTTGGAACGGCTGGTCGGCGAGAAGGCCGAGCACCACACCACGCGCTTCACGACCTCGGACTTCGGCGCGATGGCGCGGCCTAAAGCCTTTAGATTCAGCCATTTGAGATAGGGGCGCTTGTAAGCATCGACAGCGTGATAAAGGTTGAAGCCGTCATAATAAAAGGCGGCACGCTTGCGGAAGAAGGGCAAGGACCAGCCGCCTCCCGAACCTGTCTCCCGCCCTTTAGACATACTCAAGCCCACCAGTTAACGTCTTGGTAACAATAAACCTCAGTTACGGGCGTTTGTCAGCAGGTTTGTGTTGAGAAGGGGAAAGAGAAAGCAGGAAGCCCCACCACCAACGCGCGAGCGCGCGTCGGTCCCCCTCCCCGACAAGTCGGGGAGGTATAAAAGAGGACGTGTCCATGCTCACATTTGTTCAGGCGCGCTGAGGCCCATCAGGTCGAGGCCCAGTTCGAGCTGGCGCAGGGTCAGGCTGACCAGTCCCAGGCGCGAGGCCTTGAGCGCGGCGTCTTCTCCCACCAGAACCGAGCAACTGGCATAGAATTTCGAGAAACCCTGCGCCAGGCGATAGACATGGTCCGCGAGAATGTTCGGCGCACGCTTGAGATAGGTTTCCTTCAGCGCGTTATCGAAGCCATCGAGCAGCAGGACCAGTTCGCGTTCGGCCGGCTCGGTCACGGTGATTAGGCCGGCCGCCAGCCCCTGCTCGCCGGCTTTACGCAGGATCGATTTCATCCGGACCGCCTGATAGAGCAGGTAAGGCCCGGTCTTGCCCTCGAAGCTCATGAAACGGTCGAGATCGAAGATATAGTTGGTCAGGCGGTGATTGCTCAGTTCAGCGAATTTCAGCGCCGCCACGGCCACCTTGTGCGCGGTATCGGCAAAGGCGGCTTCGGAAAGCCCCTCCCCCAGACCGGCCTCATGCAGGCGGGCATTGGCTTTTTCGACCGCCTGGCTGATCAGGTCGCCCAGCTTGAGCGTGCCGCCATCGCGGGTCTTGAAGGGGGTGCCGTCCGGGCCGTTGACCGTGCCGTTGGCGGCGTGCTCAAGTTGGCCCTCCTGCGCATAACCGGCGAGATAGGCCGTGCGGAAAACCTGCTCGAAATGCTCGGCCTGGCGCTGATCAACAATATAAAGGCTGAGATCGGGCCCGAATTCCTTCTGGCGCTGCACGATGGTGGCGACATCCGTGGTGCCATACATGGCCGAGCCTTCGGAAGAGACGGCCAGCAAGGGTGGCGGGCTGGGCACTTCGACCACCGAGCCATCCTCCAGCTTCTTCTTGCGGGTTTCGCCGGGGCGCGCGACGTGAACCACCTGCGCCCCATTGTCCTCGACCAGCAGCCCCTTGGCCTTCAGATCGGCGATCATCGGCTCGACATACGGGTCAGCGTCGGATTCGCCGTACCACAGGTCAAATTCAACGCCGAGCGCCGCATAGTCACGCTTCAGGGCTTCGCGGCTGACCACCACGAAATGCTGCCACAGGGCGCGATAGCCCGGCCGGCCGTCCTGTAATTCCTTGGTCGCCTTGCGCGCCGCCGCCAGGAAGTCCGCGTCCTTCGCCTTGATGCGCGCGCTCGATTTCGGGTAGATCCGGCCGAGATCCGCCAGGGTCACCGGCGACTCTTCCGGATAAGGCCCGGTATAGGCCCCATCGAAATAAGGCAGGTCCGGCTGTTCCTCGGAGAGCCCAACGATCAGTTGCCCCATTTGCAACCCCCAGTCGCCGAAATGGGCATCGCCTATGACCTCGTCACCGAGAAACCGTAGGGTACGCTTGAGGCTTTCGCCGATCACCGCCGTGCGCAGGTGGCCGATGTGCATTTCCTTGGCGACATTGGGACCGCCGAAATCGATCATCACCTTGCGCTTTTGCGCCACCTTTGGCGCACCGATGCGAGGATCGCCTGCCAGGGCATTGGCGCGATCCGACAAGGCGTCGTGCGACAGGGTGAAATTGAGGAAGCCCGGCCCGGCGATTTCAAGCTTTTCCAGGCGCACATCGCCATCGAAATGCGACACGATCTTCGTCGCCACCTCGCGCGGATTGGCCTTGGCGGCCTTGGCCACGGCGAGCGCGCCATTGCACTGGAAATCGGCCAGGTCGGGGCGATCCGAAGCGTTCACGCGGCCGGCCGAGGCATCAAAACCTTCCGCCACAAAGGCAGAGGCGGTGCTGGCACTCAGTTCGGTCTTGAAGTCATGGGACTCGATGAAGGCTTCGGTAAAGGCAGGCATGGCGGTATCCGGGGAAAAACTTCCGCCGTAATAGGGTCTCACCGCACCTAAAACAAGAACCTTATTCGGCTGGCTTCTGCTCGACAGGCGAGACATAGCGGAAATGCTTGCCTTCACGGTTGAACTCGGCCATTTGCGGCGTCACATCGAATCCGATCAGCACCTCGAAATTCGAGCCGGAGATCGTGATGTCCTTGCGCGGGATATAGATACCTTCCAGGCGCGTATTGACATCCACCCGCTGCTGACCTTCGGCGAAGGTGACCGGCAGCTCAAATTCCTGCTTGGCCAGGACGGTCTTGTCGCGCTCGGTGACGGCAATCCAGTAATGATAGACATTGGTCTGGCCCTCCGCCTGCGGCCCGCGGCCGAGCGAGAAGCTGATATCCATGCCAACCTGGATCGGATCCGTGCCCTCATAGGCGCATTCCGACTGGATACCGTTGATTTCGCCGGTCCACATGGCAGCGGCGGTCGTCTGCACATCATTTTTGAACTGGTGGTAGCGCGCGGCATCATAAAGCACCTTGACGTAAGGGCACGCCCCCTCGGCCTTGCGTTTTTTCAGATTCAGCGAGCGGTTTCCCCACTCCTCGTCCTTTTTCTGCCGGTCGGCCGCAGCCTGCTGGTCATCGTCGGCGCCGCCACCGCGTCCGCCCATCTGCGCCATGGCGGCACCGGCTGAACCACTAAGGAGCACACCCAGGCAAACCCCGGCCCAAATACGGCGCATAACAACTGACATAGGCGTGAAGTTCCCCAACAGCGAATAAGATGGATGAAGCGGCTTTTAAGCGAAGCGCATCCTTAACGGATGTGTAGCGTCTTGAAATCACTTTTCAAAGGGTTTTATGGAGGACTTGCGGCCAAAGTGCGGCGGACGGGCTTCACCATTGATATGCCCTCAAGCCGGGCGGGCTTCCTCGCATCAGGCTCGGGCGGGCAGTCGCCCTTGCCAACGATTGCTTTGCAATAGTTGGAGACGCATATTCCCAAATCCGCCGAAAAGACTTATGTGAGCCCTATGAATTCCGCTGTCCGCCCCCTTAAGGTCTATCTCGCCACGCCGCGCGGCTTCTGCGCCGGCGTCGACCGCGCCATCCAGATCGTCGAGCGCGCCATCGAGCGCTATGGCGCGCCGGTCTATGTCCGCCACGAGATCGTCCACAACAAGCATGTGGTGGACCGCCTGAAGGGCCTGGGCGCCGTGTTCGTCAAGGAACTGGATCAGTGCCCGCCGGATCGTCCGGTGGTCTTTTCGGCCCACGGTGTGCCCAAATCGGTGCCCGCTGATGCGCAAAACCGCCAGATGTTCTATCTCGACGCCACCTGCCCGCTGGTTTCCAAGGTCCACGTCGAGGCCGAACGTCACCATAATGAGGGCCGCGAGATCATCCTGATCGGCCATGCCGGCCACCCTGAAGTCATCGGCACCATGGGGCAACTGCCCGAAGGGACCGTGAAACTGATCGAAACGGTCGAGCAGGCCCTCGAATTTACACCGGTCGATCCGGATAACCTGGCCTTTGTTACCCAGACCACGCTTTCGGTCGATGATACCGCAGAGATCGTCGGCGCCCTGAAGGCGCGCTTCCCGCAGATCAAGGTGCCGCACAAGGAAGATATCTGCTATGCCACCACCAACCGCCAGGAAGCGGTCAAGCAGGTCTCGGCCGATTGCGACCTGGTGCTGGTCATCGGCTCGGCCAAATCATCCAACTCCCAACGCCTGGTTGAGGTGGCCCTGCGTGGCGGCGCCAAGGCCGCGTATCTGGTTGACGATGCCAGCCATGTCGACTGGTCATGGTTCGACGGCGTTGATACGCTCGGCGTTTCCGCCGGGGCATCGGCGCCGGAAAACCTTATAGAGGAACTGATCGCTGCCGTTTCCGCCCGCTTCGATGCCGAGGTGATTGAGAGCAACGGCGTGCGCGAGACGGTCACCTTCAAGCTGCCGAAAGCCGTCGCCTGAGCATGACTGAACGCGCGCACGTCACCCTCTATACGGATGGCGCCTGCAAGGGCAATCCCGGCCCCGGCGGCTGGGGCTGCATCCTGATGTCCGGCCTGCACGAGAAGGAACTCTACGGCTACGACCCCAGCACCACCAACAATCGCATGGAGCTGATGGCGGCTATCGCCGGTCTGGAAGCCCTGAAAAAGCCGTGCGACGTGAAGCTTTATATCGACAGCCAGTATGTGCTGAAGGGCATGACCGAGTGGATCAGGGGCTGGAAGGCGCGCGGCTGGAAGACGGCCGACAAGAAGCCGGTGAAAAATGATGATCTGTGGATCCGGCTCGATGCCGCCGCAAAGCCGCACAAGATCAAGTGGATCTGGGTCAAGGGCCACGCCGGCAACGAACTGAACGAACGCGCCGATCAACTGGCCAACAAGGGCATAGAGGAAGCGCGCGCCCGCGCCTGATTTATTTCCTGATCTTTAACCTCCGTTAGCCCTGTCATGGCATGATGGCCTTGGACAGAATGTCATCACAACGCAGGTTCAGAAATGAACTCCATCAACACCAATATCGGGGCCATGATCGCCCTGCAGAATCTGAACGCCATAAACCGCGATCTTCAGAAAACGCAGAACCGTATCTCGACCGGCCTGAAGGTGGCCAGCGCCAAGGATGACGGCGCCACATGGGCCATCGCCCAGAGCCAGCGCTCCACTGTTTCCTCGCTTGATGCCGTCAAACAATCGCTGTCGCGCAATTCGTCCGTGGTCGATGTCGCCATGACCGCCGGGGAATCGGTGTCCGATCTGCTGACCCAGTTGAAGGAAAAGGCCCTCGCGGCTTCGGATACGTCGCTCGACTCCACCGCCCGTGATGCGCTGAAAAACGATTTCGTCGCCATCCGCAACCAGATCACCAAGACGCTGGCCACCGCCGGCTTCAATGGCATCAATCTACTGAACGGTTCCAAAACCTCCATCGCCGCCCTCGCCAATGCCGAAGGCACCAGCCGGCTGACCGTGGCCGCGCAGAACATGTCGCTGGGCGGTTCCATCGTGACACTCGGCGCCAATGCCGATTTCTCGACCGCCACCTCGGCGGCGGCCCTGCTCAGCACGCTCGATTCCTCGATCAATAATGTCTCGGCCGCCCTGGCGCGGCTCGGCACGTCGTCAAAAGCGCTGGATAATCACCTGACCTTTATCGGCAAGCTGCAGGATACGATCACCGCCGGGATCGGAAATCTGGTCGATGCCGACCTGGCGAAGGAAAGCGCCAAACTGCAATCCCTCCAGGTCAGGCAGCAACTGGCCATTCAGATGCTGTCGTTCTCAGCGCAGTCCCAGTCATGGGTACTCAGCCTGTTCCGGTAGTGAGCGGTCAGTCGAAATCGAAGATATCGCCAAAGTCGAAACGCTTCTTTTTCTTCCGGTGCGAAAAGTCGCGCCCCTCGTAGCGGCTGTCATAATCGTCCTCCCGCCGGGCACGCGGCTGCGCCGGCGGCGGCAGGGGAATATCGCGGTCATCCTTCGACAGGGCAATCAGCTTTTCCAGTTCGCCGCGGTCCAGCCACACACCCTGACACTGGGTACAGATATCGATCAGTATGCCTTCACGGATGACTTCACGAAACGATCCCTGGCAGACAGGGCAGATCAGGGCCGGCATGGCAACTCCTTCAGGTGGACCTATCCTCTGACATGGAACTATAAAATCCAAAGTCAAGGGACAACCTTCAGATCCCTTTTGAAGCGCCGCCAGTTGCGCACATAATGCGCCGCTGAATGGGTCAGCTTGCCGATCTGCTCCGGCGTCAGTTCACGCGTCACCCGTGCCGGCTGACCGATCAGCAAAACACCGTCAGGATATTCCTTTCCTTCCGGTACCAGGGCGCCCGCACCGACAATGGTGTTCTTCCCGATCTTCGCCCGCGCCAGGATCACGGCGCCGATGCCGATCAGGCTGTTGTCACCGATCTCGCAGCTATGGATCATGGCCTTGTGGCCCACGGTCACGTCATCGCCGATCGTCAGCGGCAGGCCGTCATCAGAATGGAGCACGGCGCCATCCTGGATATTGCTGCGCGCACCAATGGCGATCGGGTCATTATCGCCGCGCACCACGGCGCAGAACCAGATACTGGCGTCCTCCCCAAGCGTCACATCCCCCATCACATCAGCCGAGGGCGCTATCCAGAAACGGCCGTCTGCCGGCAGGTTCGGCGTCTTGTCTCCCAGTGTATATATGGCCATGAGCGCCTCCCGTGTCCGATTGTTTCTTTATGACGCATTTGCGAAATTATGAAAGTGATCGGCGTAATTAAGATATCGCTAACCAAGCTCGGCGAATCTGATAGCGTCATCACAGGCAGGGGAATCAGTATGCCCCTTCCGCGATCGGCATCAGACTTAAAGGTTCCAGCCTTAGAGGTTTAACAGTGGCAGTCCGGGTTGCGTTTTCATCCCTTGCTTCTCCTCCACCGCCCCACGGCGATGATGGCCCCTCTTACGCCCCTTCCGGCGGCTGCCGAATCTCCTCCCCCAACCGCGTATCCCGTACACAAAGGCGAGCCACTTCTGGCGTCGCCTTTTTTCATGTTCTTTTTTAGGAGCCCACCATGACCAAGCGAGCCGCCAAACGTTTTATGCGCGAAGGCAATCTGGATGCGGAGCAATTCGCGCCGGATACGAAAGTGCGCCGTATGAATGTGCATGGTGCAGGCATCAATAACGGCTGGTCGCCGGCCAATGAAGAACGTGACCAGTCCTATGTGAAGACCATCAAGCCGAAATCCGAAGGCCAGGCGGCCCTTATGGCGGCGATCGATGAGAAGAACCTCGTGCTGGCGCTCGGCCCCGCCGGCACTGGTAAGACCTATCTCGCCATCGCCAAGGCCGTGGAAGCACTGGAGGCCGGCAAGGTCGGCCGCATCGTTCTTTCGCGCCCTGCCGTTGAGGCCGGCGAATCGATCGGCTTCCTGCCCGGTGATATGGAGGACAAGCTGGCGCCTTACCTGCGCCCGCTCTATGACGCCCTCACCGATCGCCTCAGCATGAAGCGCGTCAAGGCCCTGATGGCCGAGGGTTTGATCGAGATCGCCCCGGTCGGCTACATGCGCGGCCGCACGCTCAACAACGCCTTCGTGGTCATCGATGAGGCGCAGAACTGCACCTATGTCCAGCTCAAGATGCTGCTCACCCGCCTGGGCTGGAACTCGACCATGGTCGTCACCGGCGATCCGCACCAGTCCGACCTGCTGCCGGGCATTTCCGGCCTGGCCGACGTGGCAGACAAGTTCGAGGCGGTCGAAACTATCGAGGTGGTCCGCCTGAAGGACAAGGACATCGTGCGCCATCCGCTGGTGGCGCAGATGCTGGGCGTGCTGTAGGCGCAGCGACTGCCGCTCAAACGGAAACGGCGGGTTTCGGCCCGCCGTTTTTTTCGCCCCCGGCAAAGAAAAAGCGGCGAGGTCACCCTCGCCGCTTCTCTTGTAGCTGATCTGTCAGAACCTAGAAGTCCTTCGAGACGTTCAGATAGAACTGACGACCGATGATGCCGGTGCTGTATTGGCTTCCGAAAGGATAATTGCCAAAACGGCTTGCCGATCCGGCATAGACGCCTGAACCGATAATCGGCGCATACTTGTCAAACAGGTTATTGACACCGGCAATGACTTCAAAGGTCTTCGCCCGATAACGCAGTTCAAGATCATGCGTGACGAAGGGCGGAACCGAAGCCGCATAGGTAGCGTTCGGGGCGTAAGAGACATTGCCGCCCGTATTACCGGTTTCGTTGCGGAAACCCATATTGCTGGCATTGCCGATGTAGTTGAATGTCCAGGCCAGGGTCCAGTCCTTGTGCGTAAAGCGCGTCTGTACGTCACCCGCCCAATGTTGCTGACCGATCAGCCCCGTATAGTTGTCAATGATCGAGTCCGGATAAAGCTGAATCTTGTCGTACTTATAGTAGGTGAATTTAGCGTCGGACGACAGAGTACCATAGTTGAACTCATGCTCGTAATTGACCGTAAAGTCGATACCTGCACTGGCTTCTGTCGGAATGTTGCGATAGCTGCCATCGATCGTGAGGATCGAATGATAGGTCGGCGACAATGGATCCATATCACGGACAAATTGATCGCAATAGCCCGGCTTGGAGCGGAAATCGACGCTGGCATAGCAGGCGCCCACGACGGCCGCGCCACTGGAACTGATCTGGTTGGCGATCTTGATTTTCCAGAAATCGATCGCCAGTTTGAAGCCCGTGCTCGGCGGCGTCAGAACGAAACCAAGCGTGGTGGCATAAGAGGTTTCAGGCTCCAGATCGGTACCACCGTGTGTCGTGATCACGGCAGATGGATTGGCGCCATCATAATCGCCCGGAATGCCATCCGCCAGACAGTTGGCCTTGATGGTTGGGCTGACCTTCGGGCGGCCCGTGACGGCATCGGTGTCATCATAACGGATGCAGGGGTCGAGACCAAGTTGGTTCAGATAACCGGTTTGGTCATTCAGATACAGTTCGTAGAGAGCCGGCGCCCGGAACGATGTTCCTGCGGTGCCGCGAACGCGGAAGATGTTGTCGACAGCCCAGTTGAAACCAACCTTATAGGTGCCGGAACCGCCAACACTTTTGTAGTTGCTGTAACGGCCCGAAAGGTTGAGTGTCAGGTCTTCAAAGAACTTCTTGCCGCGCACCACCGGTGCTTCCAGTTCGAAGAAGGCTTCAGACAGATGGTCGGTGCCCTTTGTTTCACCCGCCGAAGACTGATTATAGGAATTACCGGAACGCGACAGCTCCCCCGGCAAGTCATCGATCTTGTCTTCACGGAAGCTGACACCAAATGCAGCGCCCAGAGCACCAGCCGGCAATTGATACAGATCACCTGTGATTGTGGCTTCGGCGATGTTCTGTTCATAGACAGTCTTGCCAACGTCCTGGGTGAAATACCAGGCTTCTTCTTCAGGTGTGAGCTTGGCCTTGGTCAGGGCGTCATTGGTGAACAGATTGAGCGGAATACAACCCGCCGGCGCACCGGTGCCACAAGCTTCGCCAGTGGTGGGATCTGAATAGAAAAAGGCATTCTGATCAAAGCCAGTGCCCCAGTCGATCCGATCTGCATAGATAGCGGTGCCGGCATAGGTTCCATCGCTCTTAGAATGTGACACATACGCATCCCAGTTCCAATTGCCTATATTACCGCGCGCTCCCCCAAGGAGACGAGTGAAGTCGACCTTTTGCGTCGAGACAAATTTATGCAAGGCAATCGGCTCAGCAATGGTCGGGAATGGGTTGACCGAGGCATAATCGGAATAATACGGGAACAGTTCTCCGTATTGCGATTGCGATGACTCACGGCGTCCCCACATGAGTTCGGTGTAGAGCTCTGCCCCCCCCATCCAGTCGGGACGATAATTGCCTTGTGCGTAAAGGAACGAGCGTTTTACGGGCGAAAATGCTGTAGAATCAAGCGCTTCCTGAGGATCAAAGTCGATTTGCGAATTCTTCGTAACGGATCTCGAAATCAGGAATGCCGGGTATGCCAACCGTGGTCACCGAACCAGGCATGGAACGGTAGTAACGGTTGGTGAAAACATCAATCACCACGTTCTGCGCCAGGCCATTGGCATTATAGCACTTATATTTGCCGGTATTGACGTCTACCAGATCGGCACGGCTGCCGTCAGCATTATAATAGTAATCCTGCGGGCAAGCCAGGCCAGGACGATCGGACAGATAGAGCGGCTTTTGCTCGTAATATTCGCCGGAAACCAGGATATTGCCTTTGTCGAAGCTCTTGCCCCACATGGCGCTGGCGCTGTAGCTGTCGGCACCGCTCTTTTCGGATTTTAACCCCGAAGCTTCCAGGTGCAGACCGTCATAGTTCTTTGTCGTGATGATATTGACCACGCCGGCGACGGCATCGGAACCATAGATTGACGAAGCGCCGTCGGTGAGGATTTCATAACGCGACACCAGGGATTGCGGAATGAAATTCAGGTCAACCGCACCTACCGTTCCGCTGACGCCGGCAGGCGGCATACGCCGGCCGTTGATCAGAATCAGCGAGCGCTGCGCGCCCAGGCCGCGCAGGGAGAGTGTGTTCACACCATCCCCGCCATCCACTACGTAACCGGTAAAGGTATTGTTGATCTGACCTGCACCGGCCGCGATCGACGAGGATTGCAGTACGTCGGCAGCGCTGATCATGCCGGAAAGGCTCGAACGTTCCGATGTGATGATCTGGACGGGAGCGGCTGAATTGAATTCGGACTTCCGAATACGAGAGCCCGTGACCACAACCTCCGTCGTGCCTTCATCGGCCGGCGCGGCTTCCGGGGCTGCGGGGGCGGCCGTCGTGTCGTTGGCGGGCGGCGCATCCTGGGCAAAAGCCGCCCCCCACATACAGCGTGGTCAGAATGGTGCCGGCCAGCAACCATTTGCGCGTCAAATTCGTCGATTTCGACATAAAAAGCTCCATTGTGTCTGGTCCCCGGACCTGAATGAACACTATCCCGTCACAATTTCGACGCAATAACAAAATGTTTGCAATGCAAACTTATAAGTAATTGTGTGATCACTTTGCCGCACTTCAATAAACGCAAGGCGAAACAGTGTGTTGTGAAGGGCTGATATATTACAAATCGTTCATGTTTGTAGTTCTGAAATACCTAATTGATCAGGCCGCATTTAGGACTTTTCAGGAAATCCTCCATCAGCCCCAGGCTCTGCTCCTGCCACTCTACATGCCACGGCAAGGTGTGCCACATGCCCTTGATTTCGGTGTATTGCACATCCTTGCCAGCCGCTTTCATGGCTGCATAAAACATGCGGGAATGCTCGGTATCGGCCTGGCGGTCGTGGTCTCCGTGGAACAGCAGGATCGGTATATTGGCCTTGTCGACATTCTTCAGCGGATCCATGCCATCGACCGTATGGCCCTGGATATCCCGCTGAACATGACTACCTCCCCACAGATTACCGATGCGTTGCAGGCTGGAAACACCTGCACCGGCAATGGCACATTTGTAAGGACTGTTTGGCCGCACACTGGCAGCGATGGCCGCGAAACCGCCATAGGAATATCCCATGATCGCCATGCGCTTCGGATCAGCAACACCGCGCGACACCATATGCGGCTGCATCATCATTATCGTCCGACATCTTCAGGCCCCACTCGTTATCCCCGGCCTTCCACAACTTGTCTCCCCAACCTTCCGAGCCACGATACTGGGGCTGGATGACGGCGATGCCGCGGGTAGCAAAGAACTGCGGCCAACCAGTCATGTCCCAGGTCTGTTCGTCGCGCGCCCAGGGGCCGCCATGCGGCAGGACGATCAACGGCACCGGTCCCTGATCGGGCGTCCAGCCCGGCGGATAGGTGATGAAGGCCGGAATTTCAAGGCCGTCGCGCGCCTTGTAGGTCACGAATTCCGGTTTACCCAGCGTCTTTAGATCGATCCAAGGTTTGGCGCCCCCCAATGATTGCAGCTTGCCATTCTTGTAAAGGTAATATTGTGGTGGAAAGTCCGGGGATTCAACCTCAACAACCGCCATCTGATAAGTGTCGCGGTTGATGGTCAGGTGTACATTTTTACCAGTAAAGCTGGCTTCTATCGATTTTTGCGCCGCCGCCCATTTCGGATCAAGGTAGCTGACAATGGTATCCGGCCCCTCGACCGCAACCGCGAAGATGTCCGTTTTCTTGTTGGCACGGTCAATGGCGAAGCTGACCTTGTTGATATCGTACTTGTCATTGGCAAACAGAGGCTCCGCCGAGAACGCCTGCGCTTTAATATCGTAATCATAGATGGCACTGTGATCACCGTTTATATTGGTCGAAATCACCAATTGATTTGGGTCGGTGTCAAAACCCAGGATAGTAATGTTTTTGCGGTCGGCCACCTTGTAACTCAATGGCGCATGATAGACCCACTGACCACTAGCCCTATCCTTGATATAGACCTTATACCAGTATTCGCCACTCACGGCGTCTATCTGTTCTCTTATCATCGGTTCGCCGGTATTGAGATCGACGCCGGCCGCCAAATAGTTGAATTCAGTCGAGCCCAGGGCGACGGTTCGCGTCTTGCCAGTCTTAGTATCCAGTTCAAATATTTTCTGGGCAAAATCATCGGGATTGACCGTTTCCATCAGCACCTTGCTGTTATCATAGAGATTCCGGTTGAAAATGGTTGCCGAGATGCCACGCTCCAGGGAATCGCGCACGTCCTTATTGAGTGTGCCCGTCATCTTGAAGGGCTCCTCGATCTTGCGGCCTTCGAGGTCGGAATAGTAGAGCTTGTTGGTAAAGGTCGGCTTGCCGTCACCACCGGTAATCGGCTGTTCGGTGATGAAATATATCTTGTCGTTACTGAAGAAATCGACCGCGATAATGCGCTGGGTCTTAGAGGGTATCCACACCGGCTTCTGACTAAGGTCGTCTGTATTCCAGATCGAAATGACCGGCCATTGCTGGTCCTTTACCGCAATCAGAGCCGCAATATGCTTACCGTCCGGCGAAATGGTTACGCCCGTCAGTTCGTCATAACGCGCCAGGTCGTCGATCGACACAGGCTTGGCCGGCGGCGTATAGGCGGCGTGAGCAATGCCGATAGCCCCTGCCATCAGCCCAACCGACACGGCAGCGACGGCGGTGGATTTCAGCAGGGTTTTAAGAGGATTGAATGATACGCGTGTCATGGGGCAGCGCTCCGGTAAATTTTGCAACAAACTGGCCATGATGCAAAGCCGCCGTCAACCCGTTTGTGGCGGATTGACGGCGCTTTCATGTCACCTTACCAATTTGTAATGCGCCCTGCGCCTATTGGCTTTTCGTAAAAACCCAAGTCGTTTTGCCGGGCACCACGACTTTGAGCCTGCCGCCTTCGCTGGCCACCGCTGCGGCCGGCACCTCTCCCACCACATGCAGGGACTGGATAAACCGCCCCTCCCCCACAGTGGCGCTCAAGGCTTGCGGCACATCGGAGAGATTGACCAGCACCGCCACCTCATCATCAGGCCCTGTGCGCGTGAAAACCAGGGCCGGATCGCCGGCCTTCGACTGCACCGTCATTTCACCCGTGCCGAAGACCGGATGATCACGGCGGAGCGTATAAAGCGCGCGGTAGTATTCGAGCAGCGAATGGGGATCACCCGCCTCGATCGCCACATTCTGGCTGGCGACATTGATCGCCACGTCGCGGTAAGGCCTACCCGTGGTAAAACCTGCCGTGCGTGGGTAGCCGGTCCAGCTCATCGGCGACCTGATACCGGGATCGTTGAATACGCCGCCATTGCTCATGCCGATTTCCTCACCGTAATAGGCAAACGGCGTGGCCGAGGCCAGGATTGAGATGGCGGCGGAGAGTTTGTAATCCGCCGGATCATTGACACCAAACTGGTTCATCAGCCGGTCACCGACATAAGCGTCATGGCTTTGCAGGGCCAGCGGCATCAAATCCCGATTGGGATTGGCAAGTTGCCTGACCAGTGGCGCCTGTAGTGCGTCCTTTTTCGCGCTGTCGATAATCGATCCCTGCACGCCATAGGCAAAGGCGCTGCACGCCTTGACATACATGTCCGCCCCTTCCGAGGCTTCGCAGATCATGTAGCGGTTATCGTATTCATCGAGCGTTTCCCGCAGCTTCGCCACGATGCCCGGATTGGCGGTGTTGTTGAAATAGGCTTTCGGGCCGTCCTCGATCAGCATGGTGACGGCATCCAGCCGAAAGCCATCCACGCCCTTGTTCATCCAGAAACGCATGGTGTCCTGAAGATAGGTGATCACCTTCGGGTTCTTCAGATTCATGTCCGGCATGGAATCCGAGAAGACGCCATAATAGAGCCCGACCCCACCGGGCACGATCTTCGTCACCGGTTTCCAGGGATCATTATAATAGGCGCCGCTGACCCCGCGCATCTTTTGATTATACCAGCCAGGGTTTTTATCTGCGAAGACATACCAGTCGCGGTATGGGCTGGCCTTCGATTTCGCCGCATCCTGGAAAATGGCATTGCCGCTACCGGAGTGATTGACGACGAAATCGAGAATAACGCCAATGCCGCGCTTGTGGGCTTCCTGCACGAAGCGCTCGAAGTCCGCCATGGTGCCGTAATCCGGATTGACGGCGCGATAATCATTGACGGCATAGCCGTGGTCGCCGTCCTGGCTGGGCATCATCGGCATCAGCCAGATACCGGTTACGCCGAGATCGTGCAGATAATCGAGCTGCGAGGTCAGGCCGTTGAAGTCGCCCACCCCATCACCGTCGCTGTCCTTGTAGGAGCGGACGAAGATTTCCATGAAGGCGGCGGTTTTGTTCCAGTCCTTCGGCAGGGCGCTGGCCTTGGCCTCAACGGCCACGGGCGAGACATCAATCTGCGCCTGAGCGGCGCCCGCCAGGGCCAGTATGGATACGGCGGCGCATAGCGCGATACGCTTCAAAGACATGATTCAGCTCCCTTTATTTTATTCTGTGCCGGCAAGGTGGCACCTCGCCCGCGGCTTGGGAAGCTGAATACGTATGCGGAAATTATTGCTCCATGACGCGGACATCGCGCCAATTGGGCTGGAACGACCAGACCTTGGCGCCGTGAGCGGTAATGACTATACGATGCTCACCCCGCCATTTGACCGACAGGCTGACCGGTTTCTGAGGATTTGACGCATCGAAGATTGCCACAGCCGTCCGGCCATTCATCAGCCCCTCCGTGCGGCGCAGAAAGACCTCCTGTACTGGTGAGCCCCACACACAATCCTTGTTGATGACTTCCGCCTGATAATGACCGGTCGGTGAGTCAATCGTATCGACAGGCTCTTCCGTACACAGGCCGATGCGATTGCAGCCCGACAGGATCAGGCTGCTGCCGGCAATAAGGATAAATCTGAAGACCAGGGCAAACATTGGCGTTGCATCGTTTCCCGCACGGCAATAGTTGCCGCTCAGGTAAACTTACGCCTCAAGGGTTAATATTTTCCACATCTGTGGAAATGTGACACACGCCCCCTGATGCCAATTTACACATTCCTTGCAAGTAAAGGGAAAGCCCGCATTTTCAAACTATTCCCACGGCCGCATCCTCCTGTGGATAAAGGAGCGCACGCCATGGATATCTACGCCTATATCGTCCGCGATCATCGCAAACTGTCTGGCCTGATGGATGACCTGATGTCGATCCGGTTGCCCGCGGTCAGACAAACCCTTTTCGATCAGATCAAAACCGAGCTGTCCGCGCACAGCGATTCCGAGGAGCGCACCTTCTATGCCGCCCTTGAACACGCCATCCCGACCCAGGAAATGAACGACAAACTCGAACATTCAGAGCACGAGCACCATGAAATAAAGGCTTTGCTCCATGTGCTGGACCGGTTGTCGATCAGCAGCGAGGAATGGATGGAAAAGTTCGGCGAGCTGAAATTCGCTGTCGAGCATCACGTTGCCAAGGAGGAAGGCGAGATATTCCCCCGCGCCAAGGAAGCCATTTCCCCGCTCGACGCCCATCGCCTGGCCCTGCAGATGGATGCGCTGAAACAGCAAATCCTGGCGGGGCATGACAATGAGACCGTCATCTATTTATAGACAGGCCGGCGCACTCTCACGGATCACGCCGCGGGCTTGGCAAACATCTTCGCCAGTGCCCAGTAACTGACGGCTGCGATAAAGAAGGCCGGCAGGGTGGCGCCGATCGCCGGCAGCAGGCTGAGGAAATAGTAGTAGGTGGCGACGCCGGCCGCCCAGGCAGCGAATGCGTTGACATGCACGCCATAAGTGAAACGATAAACGCCGCTGACGCGGCTAATGTCGAGCACCGCCACCTGGCGCTTGCGAATGAGGAAATGATCGACCAGCAGCACGCCATAGAGCGGCGTGAACACCGAGCCGATCATGTAAAGGAAGCTCATGAATTCGGCCATCGGCACAAACAGCGCGATCAGCGTACAGAGGACACCGAAACCGATCACCAGGTGACGAATGCGGAAGTGCAGCAATGATCCCAGAGAGGTCGCCGCCGAGAAGATATCGGCGAAGACATTGTCCGTCTCGTCGATCAGGATCAGCAGCAGGGCCAGTCCGCCGCCGGTGGTGGCCAGGGCCGACAGCAGGAGTTGATCCGGATTGCCGGCCGCCATCAGGGCATAGGCGGCGCCCAGCGCGAAGAACCAGATATTGGCCAGCAGATAGCCGAGGGTAGAGCCCTTGAAAACCGCGCCGGGAGACTTGCCGAAGCGGGCATAGTCGGCGATCAGGGGCAGCCACGACAGCGGCATGGCGATGACGAGATCGATGCCGCCGCCCAGAGACAACGAACCATCGCCCTTGCGCGCAAAAGCCTCCGCCAGATTATGGTCGGCCAATAAGGCATATGTCATCCAGGCCGCGCCGGCCAGCAGCAGCCAGATACCCCAGAGGCGCAGGAAGCGACGGACAAAGCTGAGCGGCCCCATCACCGCCAGGCCGGTGGCGGCAACGCCGAAAAGGAGCGTCCACAGGACCGGCAGAGTAAAATGGAAGGTGTTGGTGGAAAGTGTATTGGCCGCGTCGCGCATGGCAATGATCTCGAACGCGCCCCAACCGACCAACTGGATAACATTGAGGATCGCCGCCACCGATGCGCCGCGCACACCCAGCGTCGGCCTTAGCGCCCCCATAGTCGACAGGCCGGTATCGGCCCCGACCACGCCCGCCAGCCCCAGCAGCACAGCGCCTGCTACGCTGCCGATGACGATAGCCAGCAAGCCTTCGGCCAGCGACAGGCCCGGCACGAGATAGGCGCCCGCCTGAAGCACCAGCAGGCCGATACCCAGCGAAAACCACAACGAGAAGGCGTCACGCGAAGTCAGGCTGCGTTTTTCAGCCGCAACCGGCACGAGCGGGTCATAGGCGTCCTGGTCGGAAATATCTGTCATCTGGGCAAGCTTCTGGAATCAAATAAAGCTTATCCATAACAGAGCCCGAAAGTTCCGCCTATCGGTTCCCGCCGATCAGATCGCCCAAGCCGCCGAGCACCGAGCCTTCACCCCGATTAGGGCCTGCGCCGCCGATCGCGGCGCCGATGCGCCCGGCAAGGCGCGCAAACGGCAGGGACTGTATCCAAACCTTGCCCGGACCGGTCAGGCGCGCGAAAAACACCCCTTCCCCGCCGAACAGCATGGATTTCACCCCGCCGGCCTGGATCAGGTCGAAATCGACCGTATCGGTAAAAGCCGCCACGCAGCCCGTATCGACGTGCAGTTCCTCGCCGGCCTTCAGTTCGCGCTCGATCACCATGCCGCCGAACTGGACGAATACCCAGCCATCGCCTTCGAGCTTCTGCATGATGAAGCCCTCGCCGCCGAACAGACCGGTCATGACCCGCTTCTGGAAGGCGATGCCAAGCGACACCCCCTTGGCGGCACAGAGGAAGGCGTCTTTCTGGCAGATCAGCCGGCCGCCGACATCCGACAGCTTGATCGGCACGATGGCGCCCGGCACCGGCGCCGAAAACGCCACACGCGCCTTGTCGCGGCCATTATGGGTGAATACGGTCGTAAACAGGCTCTCGCCGGTGATCAGTCGCTTGCCGGCGCCAAGCAACGCCCCCATGAAGCCGCCGCCCTGCGCGCCGGAACCATCGCCGAATACGGTGGTCATGCCGACGCTGGCATCCTTCCATACCATGGCGCCGGCTTCGGCAATGGCGCTTTCGCCTGGATCAAGTTCGATTTCGACGAATTGCAGTTCCTGGCCCTTGATCTCGAAATCGATATCGTCGGCAATGCCGGACTGGCGGTGATGGGTGACGGGAACGGACGGCAGCATGAAAACCTCTCTGGTGACAATTGCAGAAGATGTAGCGATGCCCGCGCCGATGTGAAGGGACTTTGCAACAGGAAGTGCTGATGCAACGATACTTCGTTGTAAACCTTGCCGAAACGCCGCCCGTGCAGTAGGTTTCCTGAAGCGTTCAGAAACACACGCCTTTCGAGACATTTACGTCATTGTCGGACCGGTAAATCCGGGTGGCCGGGGAAGCTATGCCCATGATTTCGAGTTCCAGATTACCTCTGGTCCTGCTTTTGCTGTCGCTGGCGTGCGCCTCCCTTTCGGCCTGTGGAAACACCCGCAGCCCCCCGGAAGACGTGGTTAAAAATCCCGCCTCCGGAATGGCCTTCGCCCGCGCCACCCTCGGCAAGATGCCCGATGCGGCCCGCCAGGCGTTCAGGGACAAGCTCAAGGCGGAGAATGAGCGGCTTGGCGCCGAACTGAAGACCATCCTGACATCCGGCGAGTCTGGACAGCTCGGCCGCCTGGCGGTCTTTGCCCAGGCGCGCAAGGCCAATCTCCAGGAACTGACACGCCGGATATCCATCGAGAATGGCCTGCTGGCGCAGATCGACCCCGAACACGTCAATTACAGCGGGACCGATCCCAACAGCGCCCTCTCCCACGCTCAGGAAATAACCACTCACCGTACCGTTATCGCCCAGGCGGTGCTGATGGCAGGCGTTGAGCAAAGATATCTGCGCCGTGTGCTGTCGGTCAGTCCAGTGCTGCGGGAGGCCAGTCAGCGGCAGGACGATGCGCAAGGGTCGGCAACCGCGCCGTCAGCCAATGTCGGCACCATTCCCTACTATATCGACGAGATGAGGAAGGAACCCTGCCTTTTCATCTCGCCCGACGCCACCCCGCCTGCCCCCATCTCCCTCCGCGGCATCGAACTCGGCATGAACCGTCGCAAGGTCATTGACACCCTGTGTGCCTCGGAAAACGGCGAGGTCCGCATCCAGGTCCAGGCGGTCGGCCAGACCTACACCCCCGGCAGCGTGGAAATCGGCGCCCGCCTGCTGGCCTGGGAAGCTTACCGGAAAGGCGCCGCCTACAGCCTGGACTATCTCGGCGTCAATGCCTGGCTGGCCAATCCGGAAAACAGCGCCGAAATCCGCTCACTGGTGCGGCCCTACCTGAAAACCACCCGCTTCTGCCTGCATTGCACGGGCACCGGCCACGAAGACGAAAATCTCCTCAGCGTCGAATATGCGCCCGAAGGCACGGTGGCGGCGATCATTCACGCCCGCCGCTTCACCGACACCGCCTCTCCGGACGCCAATGGCAGCGCACCGCTGGTCGATCGCGCCAGTCCGCAGCCGATGAATGTCGTCCTCGACCCGCTGCGCAATCAGTTCGGCACGCCCTCCTTCGTTTTCCGCAACATGGTCGCGTGGGTTTATCCCGATGGCCAAACGCCGCTGCAACCGGAAGCCTGGTCCACGCAGCCTTCGCCGGACGGCCTGACGACAGGGGTACGGCTAAATGACGCCAACTTCACCGTCGCCACCCCGCTTGAGGCCGGCACGCCGGCCTTCATGACGATATATAAAGCCCTGTCGGCCCGGCCGACCCCGGCCACCTACTGCGTGTCGAAATACGCCTATGACGGTCTGGACAGCGCCTGGCCGCTGAAGGCGATTTATGCCGACCGCTATGGCGCCCGCCCTTACGACCCTTCGGCGGCGGCGCCCGGCGAAACAGACCATTGCGGCGTGGTCGTCTATGCCGTGATGGATGTGACCGCCAATGACAGGCGCGACATCTATGTCACCGACAGCACACCGGTTTACGGGCTTACGGTTACGATCATTAATACCACCCGTCTGGCGGATGTACACAAGCGTGAGGCCCAGACGGTCATCGACCGGATGAAGGCCCTGGCCGCCACAGCGCAATCGGCGAAGCCCGTCGACCTGCGCCACTGAACTTTCAGGCTTGTCCGCGCGCAGCGATCAGCCTATGCTCATCCGCAGTTCACCGGGGTGTCCGCGCGTAAAGGCGGGCTGAGACGAAGGTCTAGTCCTTCAAACCCGCCGAACCTGATCCGGGTCATGCCGGCGAAGGGAGTTGGATACGCTTACGGCCCTCAAGCAGCGATAGCGGCAGGGCAACTAAAATAAGCGCCCGCGATCTGCGCGCATGATCCCTCTTAATTTGCGAGGGACATAATGAATAAACCTGTTATCCAGAAGCCTATCAAGGTCGAGAACTCACCCATACCCGGCTCGCGCAAGGTCTATGAGCCGGGCGTCCGCTTCCCGGCACTCCGCGTGCCGTTCCGCGAGGTGGCGCTGCACGAAAGCGCCAATGAACCGCCGGTGACCATCTACGATTCCTCCGGCCCCTATACCGATGAAAACTTCACGCCGGATATCAGCAAGGGCCTGCCGCGCCTGCGCGAACAGTGGATTGTTGACCGCGGTGATGTCGAATATATCGAGGCCCGCGAAGTGAAGCCCGAAGATAACGGCAATGTCTCCGAAGGCGCACTGGCCCCGCAATTTCCCAACCTGCCCAAGGTGCTGCGCGCGAAAGACGGTAAGTCCGTAACGCAATACGAATACGCGCGGGCTGGCATCATCACGCCGGAGATGGAATATATCGCCATCCGTGAAAACCTGCGCCGGAAGGAACAGGCCGAAACGATCCGCGACGGCGAAGACTTCGGCGCCTCGATCCCCGACTATGTCACCCCGGAATTTGTCCGTGACGAAGTGGCGCGCGGCCGGGCCATCATCCCCGCCAATATCAACCACCCAGAAGTCGAGCCGATGATCATCGGCCGCAACTTCCTGGTCAAGATCAACGCCAATATCGGTAATTCGGCCGTCACCTCCTCGATGGAGGAGGAAGTCGAAAAGATGGTCTGGGCCATCCGCTGGGGCGCCGACAATGTCATGGACCTGTCGACCGGCCGCAATATCCACAATATCCGCGAATGGATCATCCGCAATTCGCCGGCGCCAATCGGCACCGTGCCGATCTATCAGGCGCTGGAAAAGGTCAACGGCGTGGCCGAAGACCTGACCTGGGAGGTCTACCGCGACACCCTGATCGAACAGGCCCAACAGGGCGTCGATTACTTCACCATCCATGCCGGTGTGCGTCTGGCCTATGTCCACCTGACCGCCAAGCGCGTGACCGGCATCGTGTCGCGCGGCGGCTCGATCATGGCCAAGTGGTGCCTAGCGCACCACAAGGAGAACTTCCTCTATACGCACTTCGAGGAAATCTGCGACATCATGCGCGCCTATGATGTGTCGTTTAGCTTAGGTGACGGCCTGCGTCCCGGCTCGATCGCCGACGCCAATGACGCCGCGCAGTTCGCCGAGCTGGATACCCTGGGTGAACTGACCAAGATCGCCTGGGCCAAGGGCGTTCAGGTCATGATCGAGGGCCCCGGCCACGTGCCGATGCACAAGATCAAGGCCAATATGGACAAGCAGCTCAAGGTCTGCGGCGAAGCGCCTTTTTACACCCTGGGGCCACTCACCACCGATATCGCGCCGGGCTATGACCACATTACGTCTGGTATCGGCGCGGCCATGATCGGCTGGTTTGGCACCTCGATGCTGTGCTATGTCACGCCGAAGGAGCACCTCGGCCTGCCCAACCGCGACGACGTGAAAACCGGCGTGATCACCTACAAGATCTCGGCCCATGCCGCCGATCTCGCCAAGGGCCATCCCGGCGCGCAAATGTGGGATGACGCCATGAGCCGCGCCCGGTTTGAATTCCGCTGGCAGGACCAGTTCAACCTGGCGCTCGACCCGGAAACCGCCCGCGCCTTCCACGACGAAACCCTGCCGAAGGAAGCCCACAAGACGGCGCATTTCTGCTCGATGTGCGGGCCAAAGTTCTGCTCGATGAAGATCAGTCAGGAGGTGCGGGACTATTCCGCCGCCATGACCGACAACAAACGGGCGGATATCGAAAATGGCATGGCGGATATGAGCCAGAAGTTCCGTGCCTTGGGTTCGGAAATCGACGTCCCTGCTGAGTAGCTGGGGCACGACTATAACGCGCTTGAGTAATGGGGTGTGGGGTCTGCGACCCCACACCTTTTAAGCTAAAAACCAAGCTCATGCTGAACTTGATCATCCACTCTTAGTATACCAACTAGAAGCCATTGGCTTTTACGTCTCGAATGAGTTCCAAAGGCAAGCCTCATTCCTTTATTGAGATAATCAGTCTCATATGTATTTTTCAAAGATTTAAGAGCTTCGTCTTCGCTACTGAGTTTTGCTCTGCGACGGAAAAAGGCAGTCGATGTTTCCCAGTCGTCACAAGTGTGGCTGTGCTCTGTTCCAGAATCGCTCTTCCATTTAAAGCTAAATTCATACGGGCAAGGTGTCAGCGGCTTTGCAGGCGCGTCAAAGAATGAAAATTGATTAGCTAAATCAGCATGTTTTCGTGCTTCATCCGTGAGTTCAGATTGGCTCTTCTTTTGCCATTTAAGCGTGAGCTCTTTTGGTTTTAAAAGCGTCAAGGTCTCATATCGAGATTCAGCTTCATGAAAATTTTCTCTCGTCATAATTCCTGCGAGGCGGGAACGTTCGCTTTGTCTCAAGCTGCTCGTGACCCTTATAGATTCGGGAACTACCTTCTGACTTTCCTTACGTCCGTCATGGCGAGGCGACGTATATTGGTATTTAAGCCAATCCCACCGCGCGAATTTTTGCGGTTCCTGTAAAATTCTAAAGGGGACAGGGTAAAGACGCCGCCACTTGTGGTCTCGTCCTACTCCCGCACAACAAACAGTTTCAGAATAACTGCTACTACGGTGAGGAACGGCCTTCACCAAAATTAGACATTCATCAGGCGATTGCTTTAACGTGCTCAAATTGTCGGACCCCCAAATGCTTGGCCTTTACACCAACCAAGGACTCGATCTTATCTGATACCAACCTGCGGTGGCAATACCTATAATCTCGCTCATAGCAGAGCAAACAAACATCCGCGTTTTGCATTTTTTCGATAATAATATCGATACACGCTGCCGCCTCTTCAGTTTCTAAAACTTTTTTATAAATATACTCAAATAAACGGAAATTTCCTGCTCTCGCGGCATCTCGCCCCTCCTTGGGATCGCCTAGAGCACGCAAATGAGTATAGCCGATACCAGCTTCGGCCAGTGCTGCATCTAAGCTTGATTTTGAAAATCCCGGCCGGCGCGACTGTGCCCTGTCACGAATGTCAATGACAAGTGTTACGCCGGTTTCAGCCAAGGTGCTCACAAAATCAGTCTGCGACACCCCCTCGTAACCAATAGTATTCAGCATTACACCCTCTCACAGACTCACTCATTAATTGCCTCATGATTGCAATAACTAACTCTTAAAGCCAGAGGGTAGTTATTAAATAGGCTTATTATATGGTGCTTCGGCTCTGCTCCACGCCTCAATGCGCCAACTCACCTTCACCACATAGCTGCGCAGACAACTTGTAATTTCGCCTGATAGGGTTTATATAACTTCCATCAACGCCGATATCTCCGGCGGCGCATAGAGCTTACGACCCCGCGCCCGGATTGAGTTTTCTCACATTATCCCCGTCGATCACCGCGCATTTATAAGCGGTGCATCCGGCTATTGAATTTCCAATTGCCTAACAAAAAAACAGACCGCCGGAAACGTCCCATGGATGAAACCGCCGGCAAAGGATTATTATGTATACCCAAACCAAAACCCAAATGGCGCATATGCGCCCCGACCTGCGTCTCGTGGCCCGCAAGGCTGCCAGAAATACGGACCTCGTCGCCCTGCCCGTCGGCTTCAGCCGCCGCGAATTGCAGCGCCTTGTCGCCGACATGATCGATTAGTCTTCCCCCCCACTCCACTCAATAAAAAAAAATGCCGTCCGGCAAACCGGGCGGCGTTTTTTCGTTTGGGTGGGAAGAGCGCGCCAACGCTCTTCCCTGTTTTCGTCCGGCCCGCGGCAACCCGGAGAGGAAGCTTTAGCCGGACAAAACCGGCTTAGTAGCTCAGGTCGAAACCGACGCGCACATAACGCGGCGTGTTGTAGTTGGTCGGCGTACCGTAGTTTTCGTCCTTCACGTAGGTGTTCGTCGTATCGTCGTAATCGCTGTCATAGGTGGTGTAGCGGGTCACGACGCTGTGCGTGTCGAACAGGTTGAAGATATCGGCGCGCAGGACCAGGTTGCCGCCCATGGCGTACTTGGCGGGAACCGTGTAGCGCATCGAGACGTCGATATTCTTGGTCCAGTCGGCCTTCAGGCCCTTGCCCTGCGGAGCCGGTTCGCCGCCGCAATAATGCGACACCGCGCCGTAGCCGAAGGCGTAGCCGTCATCGGCGTTCAGGCCGAGACAGGAGAAGCGTTCGGGCGACTGCACGATCACGTTCGCGCCCACCATGAAGGACGGCGTGAGCTGATAGGAACCCCACAGCTTGAAGGTATGGGTACGATCGCCGGCCAGCAGGCCGCCGGAATAGTTTTCCATACCGGGGGAATCCCAGCCGTAGGTGGCGCCGGCGTCATCCTGAACGGTGTTGCCGTACTCAGTAACCGTGCCGGAATAGTTACCCGACAGGCGCGAGTAGGTGTACGACCCTTGCAGGCCCCACTTGCCATCGAAGGCGCGCTTGAAATCGAAGGTCAGCGCCTGGTATTCGCGCTTCGCATCGTGGAAATGACCGAGCTGGTCGGCCGACAGCGTGATGACGCGCTGATCGGTTTCACCCGGCAGGGCCTTCTTCAGGCGGATGGTGGCGGAATGATCGCCAACGTTCCAGACATAGTAGTTGTTGGAAATTTCGCCGCTGGTGTACTGCGAGTCATCCAGGTTGTTGTCGTTGAGGTAGGTGATGATGGCGTCGGTGAAGTCCAGATCTTCCGAAACGTCCTTGGTCGAACGCAGGGTGCCGGTGACGCCGACCGTCCACAGGTCGTTGATCCTGTAGCTGGTGCCGAGGATCACTTCGTCGACATGCGTGGCCTTCAGGCCCTCAGCCGTCTTGGAGTTGGCGCCTTCCTGCTCGCCATTGCCGTAGACGTAGCAATAGTTACCGGAGACGTCGACGCCGGAGAAGCCCGGCGCGGAGCCAAGGTTCGAGGTCGGGCACGGCGCGTCATAATTTTTCTTCACGTAGGGCGTGCCAACGGATTGCGGCAGACCTGTGGTCGCATCGATCACCCAGCCGCCGGCCGGCGCGTTGAAGTATTCCTGATAGTACAGGTCCTTGCCACGGAAGCCCATGTTCATGGCCGGCGGAATGAAGTTCTTGCCGAACGAACCGAATATCTTCCACTGGCCTTCGCCCGTCGGATCCCAGGCGAAGCCGAGACGCGGCGCGACATTGCCATTCAGGTCCATATATTGCTGGCCCGACAGGTTGTACTGCTTGAAGGAGTCGTCACGCAGGCCGAACTGCAGGTTCAGGTTCCGGGTGACATCCCACGAATCCTGGATGTAGACCGCCTGGCCTTCCGACGACACATTGCCGCCAAGGTGTTCATAGATCACGTTCAGCAGGGTCTGGTCGGCCACACCGTCATTATTGGTGTCATAATCCCGGAAGCGGTACTGGACCGGCGAGCCACCGGTCAGGTCGGTCGTCTTGGTTTCCGAGTTCTTCTCGTGGTCGATGCCGAAGCGGACGTGGTGGTGACCCCAGGCGTCGAAGCGAATATCGCCATCGGCGCGCCAGAACTTGCGCTCCATGTCAACGACATTGATCGCAGAGTTGGGCTGGCCTGTGGAGATCACATTATAGCTGCCGTCCACGGCATAATGGCGGACATAATAGCTCGTCAGGTCGGTCGGCAGCAGGTTGTCGCGGTCTTTCATGTCGCCGACGGCGGCCGAGACCGAGAACCAGTCCGTCACCTTGCCGGCATAGTTCAGCACCCAGTTCTGGCCGCCCAGTTCCTCGTTCACGCCGGCCTGGTAGGCGCCGATGGTGTCCGTTGCAGGATCATAGGCGTACTGGCTCGACTTGTCGGTGTTGGTGGTGTCGAAATAGGTCAGCGAGACGTGCTGGGTCGGGGTGATGTAGCCGTCCAGCTTCAGGCCCAGGAACGGGTCGGTGTTCTTGGTTTTGGTGTAGGTATTGGTGTTGAGGCCCGCCTTGGTGTCGGCATAGTCGTTGAACTGGTACAGACCGTAGGCGAACAGGCGATCCTTGATGATCGGGCCGCCGGCTTCCACCGACAGCGAGTTGTTCTGAACGCTGGTGAACTTGCCGCGATAGTCATAGGTATCGAGCTGGTCGTTGCGCAGGGTCGTCGGCTGGTAGTTACCATGGACCGCGAACATGAAGGTATTGGTGCCCGACTTGGTGGTGGCGTTGACCACGCCGCCGGTGGCGCGGCCGAATTCAGCGGCGTAACCGCCGGTCTTGACTTCGACGGTCTTGTAGAAGTCGAACGGCACGCGGGCGGACGACACATAGGTGTCCGGATTGGTGATGTTCAGGCCGTCGATATAGTAGGCGTTTTCAGCCACCGAGCCGCCGCCGAACGAGGCCACGGCGCGGTCGCCGGTGCCGAAGCCGGGATTGCCCATGGTGACGGTCGGGGCCAGCATGGTCACGGCGGTCAGGTTGCGGGCGATCGGCTGCTGCGAGGTCAGAGTATCGAGGTCAACCGTCAGGCCCGTGGTGGTCTTGGTGAAGTCCTGGCGAACGCGCTTGCCCTTGACGACGATCGTTTGCGTGGCGCCGGTCGTATTCAGGGCGGCGTCGATGCGCACTTCCTGCGAGATAACGACGCTGACGGTGGCTTCATACTTATCGTAGCCCGGCGCCTCGACGACGACGGTGTAGTCACCCGGCTGCAGGCCGGTGGCTGAGAAAGAGCCGGCGGCGGTCGAGGTTAAAGTGCGTGACTGGTTCTGACCGACCGAGGTCAGGGTGACGGTGGCGCCGGCCACGGGTGCACCACTGCTGTCAGAAACCGAGCCGATAAGCGCACCCGAGGTGTAATCCTGCGCCTGGGCCACGGTCGGGGCGAGGACAATTGCCGTCACAGGCAGAACCAGCCCGGCAAGGGCCGCGCCACACAGGGTCGTGGTCATCATCAGACCGCCCCGAATGGACTTCGTCTTCAAAAACTTCATAAAATTGCTCCGGGATACCGCCGGCTGGGTCATGAGCGACGCAACCGAAGAGTCCCTAAAGCGCCCATGTCGCAAATTCGTCAAATTAAAGTACAAAAAAATACAATTTCAACCGAAACATGTTGCAGTAAAAATACACATTGTGTCGAATATTTACAATAACGACGCTATACGAACTATATTTGGCCAAATTTAAAATAATTACGCTATTTTTTGATATTTAAAAACAACGTTATTTACATTATTTAAAAACCCATATTCAAAAATTTACTAACATTGTTATTTTATACATCTTTAACAAAAAAGAAAAAACAATCTGACTCCAAAGAAAGTCTCACGTGATAGGTAATTACAGCCGCTGAATACCGCAATGTGCGGCTAATGGGTTGGGAAATCATATATTATAAGGTGTCAGCGCGCCCCGAAGTGGCGGCCGTGGCTGCGCGGATGCAGGATCATCAATATGCGCGGCGCTTCGGGATTGTGCGGCAAGGGCGAACCGCACTCCGCATAGAGCCACTCGCCCACCGCAAAGATGAGCGGTTTCAGGCGCTTCTGTATCACCAGTTGCGGACGCAAATCGCCCTCAAGCTCTACCCAGCAGCAATCAATCAGCCTGTCCATAGGCAATTGGGCCATACGCCTTTACTCACCGCGGCCCGGCATTTCTCCTGCCGGTCCACGCACAAAACCCGCCTTCTGGTGAGTTGGTCAATCGTGTTCAAGCTTTGTTCCGAAAGCCACACGACTGTCAATTCACAAATGCTTTTCCGCATTCGGCATGGCTTTCTTATGCCGCTGCGGGCATTTCTGGCGGCATGGCACGCACATCCTCCTACCTGAACCCCTTCGCCCTGTGGACCGACCTGGCCATGCAGACCATCGGCATGATGCTGGCCTCGGCCGAGGTCATCAGCCACCGCACGACACGCATGGCGAACGCGTCCAGACCACCCAGCGCCAAGGATGCCGCCGAGTTCACCCTGATGGGGCAGGAAAAGATGGAGGCCGTTACGGAATCGATGCAGGCCGCCGGCATGGCGATGATGGCCTTTAGCCCGTTCGCGGCGATGAAGATGTTCAATGAAATGGCGGCCGTCCAGGCTGACATTTTCCACCTCGCTACCAGTTCGAGCCTGCCGATGGCGATCTCACGCAACCAGAAACTTGGCCGGTCAATGCGCCGGGCCGCCAACAGCGTGGCCAGCCTGTCTGACCAGACGGCTAATGGGGCGCTTGATACGCTCAAGCCGATCCATTCACGCGCCACGGCCAATGCCAGACGGCTGGGCAAAAGCTGACCGTCCAATATGTTGCGATTGGAAGCCGGAAGTGATGACGCAAGGTCAGAGAACCTTGCTATGCTGGCGGCAATCATAACACTGCCACGGCCCTGACATGAAATCCCCGCACGACCATACCCTGAGGCAGCCCCTCAGCGACCTGATGCACGAACGCACATTGCCGATATACAAGACACCCGTCGCGGTGCGGAGCTGGGTCTACCTTGTCAGCGACGGTCAGCGCCAGGCGGAAACCGACTGGATCAACAGCCTCGAAGCCGGTGATGCGGATCGCTGGCGGCTGGCGCAGTCCGACGAGACCAGTGGCCGCATCTGGGAGCGCCATGGCGAATTTTCGACCTGGCTGAAATACGACACGGACATTTCGCTTTCGGCGGCCACAAAGGCTGATCTTGGCTTCTGCCGGATCCGCACGGCTGATTTTGACTGGCTGACCGGCGCGCCGGGCGAGGTCTTCCGCAGCGTCGAAATCTCAGTGTTGCCCTATGAACCCAAACCGGCGCAGTTGCAGAAGGTCATAGACCTGACCCAGGCGGTGTGTTGCGACGTATTTGACGGCGCCGCACGCATCTGGTCGGATTTCCGGATGCACGAGGGCGGTGCCGGCCGCATCTATGTGCAGGACAAGGGGCTTAAGAACGACGAGGCTTCGCGCCTGCTGCAAACCCTGATCGAGATCGGCCATTACCGTAAGCTGGCCCTGCTCGGCTTCCCGGTGGCGCGCACTTTGATGGGCTGGCTAAAGGACGCCGAAGCCCGCCTGGCCGGCCTGACCTCCGATATGGCCAGCCAGAGCGCTTCGCAGGAACAACTGCTCGAACGCCTGATGGCGCTCTCGGCGGAGGTTGAAGAGCGCGTCAATGCCGTCCGCTTCCGCCAGGGCGCCACAGACGCCTATGCCCGCCTGGCAGAAGACCGGCTGATCAGTTTGCGAGAAACCCGCGTGGCCGGTTTTTCGACCATGCAGGAATTCATCGAACGCCGGTTGCAACCGGCCATGCGGACCTGCGAGGCAGCGTCACGGCGGCTGGACGATATTTCGGCGCGCATCGGCCGGGTCAGTGACCTGCTGCGGGCGCGGATATCGATCTCTCTGGAAGTACAGAACCAAAGCCTGCTCAAGAGCATGAATGTTCGCGCCAAACTTCAGATGAAACTGTCCGGACTGGTCGAAGGGCTGTCGGTCTTCGCCGTTGGCTACTATATCTTCAGTCTGGTCAAATACATGATCGATCCCTTGCTCGATCCGCACCTGGCGCATCTGCTCTACGGACCGATCATCGCGGTGATCCTCATCCTGGCGTGGCTGTTCATCCACCACCGCAAGAAAAGCATCGGCCATTCGGAAACATAGGCTTTTGTCCTTCCCCTTCCCCCTGGCAGCCGATAAAGGAAGGCCCAACCTCCTCCGCCTGAGAAATATGAGTCGATGTCCCATCCTGAATTACTGAGCGGCCTGGCCGATATTGCCGACCAGTATGACGCTGTTTTCTGCGATATCTGGGGCGTCATCCACAACGGCCGTCAGCACTTCCCGACCGCCTACGAGGCCCTGCGCGAATTCAAGGCGAAGCACGGCCCGGTCATCCTGATCTCCAATTCGCCGCGCCCGCGCGACAACCTGATCGAACAACTGGCCAGCACGGGAATCCTTTCAGACGGCTTCTCTGATGTGGTGTCCTCAGGTGACGCCACGCGCGAATATCTGCGTAAGTTCGCCACGCAAGGTGCCGGCTGGAAACTCGGCCCCGAACGCGACAATGTCATCTATGAAGACATCGATATCGATCTTTCCGGCACGCCCGAAACAGCGGCGTTCATTTCCTGCACCGGCCCGTTCGATGATGAAAATGACGTGCTGGAGCAATACCAGCACGCCTTTACCCTCGCCGCCGGGCGCAAGGTCGTCATGATCTGCGCCAATCCGGACAAGGTGGTGCAGCGTGGTGACAAGATCATCATGTGCGCCGGTTCGCTGGCCGATCTCTACGCATCGCTCGGCGGACCGGTCATCATGGCCGGCAAGCCCTACGCACCGATCTATGACCTGTGCTATTCAGCGCTGGAAAAGATCACCGGCAAGCCGCATGACAAGTCGCGCATCCTGGCCATCGGCGACGGCCTGCCGACGGATGTACTGGGCGCCAACGGCCAGGGGACTCGATCTTTTGTTCATCGCTGCTGGTATCCATGCCGCAGAGGCCACCAATGCCGAAGGCGTGCTCGATCCGCTGCTGCTCAAGGCCGTGCTTGATACAGAGATGGCCAATGCGAAATACGTCGCCGATGCCCTGAGATGGAAGGCTTAAAGTACCTTCCGGTAAACGATGAAGCCTGAGCGCTGCGCCACCTTGTCGTAGAGCTTTTGCGCCGTGCGGTTGGTTTCGTGCGTATGCCAGTAAATCCGCGATGTGCCAGCCTGCCGTGCCGCTTCATATACGGCTTCGATGAGGCCGCGCGCTATCCCCCTGCCCGCGGTACGCCTCCAGGGTATACAGATCCTGCATATAGCAACTCATCTCGATCGCCGAAGTCGAACGATGAAAGAGATAGTGCGCCAGTCCGGCGATTATGCCGTCCTTTATCGCCACAACAGCCGATATCGGCTCCGCCGGATCAAGAAAGCGTGCCCAGGCTGTTTCAGTCACGATATCCGGCAGGGCGGTGGCGCCGGAGCGGCCATAAAAGGCATTATAGGCCAGCCAGAGCGGCAGCCACTGCGCATAGTCTTCCGGCACGACCGGGCGAATGAGAAAATCGGACATGGCCCGTCATAACACTCCCCGCCGAAAAGCAAAACGCCCGGCAGCCATGCGGCCACCGGGCGTCTTCACCATCACAAATGTCTTGTCATCAGCGTCTTGCCGCGCTTCGTGACCGCTTTGCTTATATCGGTTTAGTCGAACAGGGCGTCGATATCGTCCTGCGAATTGGTCTTGCCCATGTCCTCGGCGGGAATATCGAACAGAGCGTCGATATCGTCCTGCGAATTGCTTTCAGCGGCTTCCGGTGCGGCGGCCTGGGGCGCTGTTGCGGCAACTGGGGCCGGAGCGGGAGCCGGTTTTGGTGCCGGGGCAGGCTGTGGCTTCGGCTCGGGGGCTTTGGCAGCGGGCGCGGGCGTTGGCGGCGCAGCAGGCTTGGGCGCAGGTGCCGGAGAAGGTGCCGGTGCCTTGGCAGCCAGGGCGTCGGCCTTTACCGGAGCTTCGTCGAAACCCGAATCGAACATGGCGTCGATGGCATCCTGCTTGGTTTCCGGACCACCAATGGCCGGGCCGTTGAGCAGCAGATCGTGGCGTCGCTTTTCTTCAGCGGTCATTTCCTGTGGCGTCGAATCCTCGACCCCAAGGGTATTGGCCAGCTTGCCGACGCGCTCCTCAATCTGCTTCAGGACGTTCACGACTTTCGACACGCGCTGGCCGGTGATGTCCTGGAACGAGCAGGCTTCAAAAATCTTCATGACCTCGTCATCGACCGCGGCCTTGTAGGCATTGGCGTCGCCGCCAAACTGGTCGATCGAGAAGCCCATCATGGCCTCAGCCGAATTCATGATGTTGTGGGTGGCGTTTTCGGTATCGCGGGTAATGGCTTCGAGTTCCGCGCCGGCGGTCGGGATGCGTTCCTGCGAAATGTCGTGAGGACGCATTTCGCGGATTTCTTCTTTCGCCTTGGCGATATAGCCGGCAATGACGCTGAATTCTTCCGAGCGGCGCTTGTCCAGTTGCTGGAAGAAGCCGCGCATCAGGGCCACGAGCGCCTCGGATTGCTGCATCAGGTTGATGAGCTTGGGCTCAAGCTCGCCGACCATGGCGGGATCAAACCCTTCCGGCGCGTAACCTTCGTCTGATTTTGATGCTGGCAGGGCCATTGTAATCCTACTTTTTAGACGAGACGTGTCTTTGAGAGACGGTTTAGCACGCGCCAGGGCTTAGAAGTCGCCGAGAACGGCGGTGATCTTTTGCTTGAGAGTCGCCGCATTGAAAGGTTTAACAATGTAATTGTTAACGCCGGCTTTCTTCGCCGCAATGACGTTTTCCGTCTTGCTCTCGGCCGTAACCATGATGAACGGCGTGCGCTTCAGGCCGTCATCGGCGCGAACCTTGAGCAGCAGTTCGTAACCCGTCATCGGCTCCATGTTCCAGTCGGAGATGACCAGGCCATAGGAGCTCTTCTTCATCTTGTCGAGCGCTTCGGTGCCGTCTGAGGCTTCCTCAACATTCTCAAAACCAAGCTGCTTCAGCAGATTGGAAATAATACGCAGCATGGTCTTGTAATCATCAACTACCAAGACCGGCATGGACATATCGATGGCCATGTAACGCCCCACTTTTTTCTAAGCGAGCCCTGCAATGTGCAGGCCCTTCCTTTGTACGTGACCAGAATAGGGGCGAGACGATAAAATCCGGTTAAGAGCGTTTGCAAATTTTATCATTATATTTCAACGATATATCCTCTATTAACCACGATTTATGGTGAAAATTCCAGCGCGGATTTCATTTTTTGTCCCGCTTCGGCACGTTTTTTCTGGCTCAAACGCCGCCGGGCTCGCCGCACTGTGCTCAAGCAGCGGAGCGTTAGCACACTCCTTAAGCGGCGACGGGCCTTGCCCTTGCCGGATATCTCCACAGCGATATCCGGAATGTTTCGGGGAAAAAATGCCTTGGCAGCCGTATCGGTGTGAACTAGAGCAGGAAACATGACCCAAGATACTTTCAAAGCCTACTATCTCGACGAACTGTCCATCGACCAGACCGCCTCACGCGTCTTTACAATCGATGACGCGGCCATCCGCGCCTTCGCCGATGTCTCGACCGACCATAACCCGGTCCATGTCGATGAGGATTTCGCCGCGAAATCGCCGTTCAAGGGCCGGATCGCCCACGGCATGTTGCTGGGCGCCTATATCTCGGCCACCCCTGGCCACGGACCTGCCCGGCCGCGGATCAATCTATGTGTCGCAGACGCTCGACTTCAAACGCGCCGTCCGTCCGGGTGATGAAGTGACGATCGAGGTGACAATCAAGGCGATCGACCTGAAATCCGGCCATGTGACACTTTCGACCCTTGCCAAGGTGCGCAACAAGACCATGTTAAGCGGAACCGCCGTGGTTATCGCCCCCAAGAGACCTGCCTGAACAAGAGACCAGCATAGTCAAGTGACCGCCCTCCTGCCCCGCTCCATCAAGGTCATCACGCTTGGCGTGGATGCCGGTCACGGCCTGCAAGCCGATGCGCCCCTGCCCGCTAGCGCCAGCGCAGCGATCGGTAGTTTTGATGGTGTACATATAGGCCATCAGCATGTGATCGAATCGGCCATCGCGGCGGCAAAGGCCCAGGGTGTCCCATCGGCAGTCATCTGCTTCGATCCGCACCCGCAGAGCTTCTTCCATAAAGACGGCAAGCCTTTCCGGCTGATGCATCTGTCACAGCAATTGCGCGCCTTTGAAGCGCTCGGCGTCGACTATGCCTTTGTCCTCAGCTTCGACGCCAACCTGTCTTCCCTGACGGCTGAAGACTTCGCCCGCCTGATCCTGCGCGACTATCTCAAGCTTAGCCACGTCTCCGCCGGGTTCGACTTCCAGTTCGGCAAACGCGGGGGCGGCCATGCGAAGGACCTGGTGGCCTTTGGCGAACAGTTGGGCTTCACCACCGATATCCTGCCCTGCCAGACCGACGCTGAAGGTCACAAGCTATCCTCCTCGGCGGTACGCGACGCCCTGCTGGCGGGCGATGCGAAACTGGCGGCGGAAATCCTCGGCCACCCGCAAGCCTATCTTGGCGAGGTCATTCATGGCGCCAAGCAGGGCCGCACCATCGATTTTCCGACCCTGAACCTGATGCTGGGTGACTACCAGCGCCCGCGTTACGGCATTTATATCACTGAGACCACCCTGCCCGATGGCCGCGCGATCAATGGTGTAAGCAATATCGGCGTGCGCCCCACGGTCGGCGGCGATATCGAACTGCTTGAAACCTATCTCTTCGATTTCAGCGAGGAGATTTACGGCCAGGTGGTGGAAACCGCCCTGCTCGACTTTATCCGTCCGGAGGCGAAGTTCGCCTCCTTCGATGAAATGAAGCTGGAAATTCAAAACGACGCTGCCAAGGCGCGAGCTTATTTCGCCAAACCTTAGTCAACTCCCCAGCGTACGGCTTGCCCCACCAACCATTATACTATAGTGGGGTATACTATGGGACATATCCGTAAGAACAAGAACGCGCTCACTGCCCGCGTCCGCCGCATTACCGGTCAGATGGCCGCTGTTGAAAAAGCACTGAAGGGCGATGCCGGCTGCTCGGACATCCTCCAGCAGGTGGCCGCGGTCCGCGGCGCCATCAACGGCTTGATGGACGAACTGATTGCCGACCATCTGAAAGAGCACGTGGCCGCGCCCGACCTGACGCCCGCTGAACGCACCGAGGGTGCGGAAGACCTCATAGCCATTATTCGCCGTTACGCAAAGTAGACCTCCATGACCACGCCTCACGATCACGTCTTCCTGGGCCGCGCCCATGATGAAAACGCTCGCCGTACCCTGTGGGTGGTTGGCCTGACCGCCGTCATGATGGTGGGCGAAATCGCCGCCGGTTATGTGACCGGCTCCATGGCGCTGCTGGCCGACGGCTTCCATATGGCGACGCACGCTGGAGCGCTCGGCGTCGCCGCGGCGGCCTATGCCTATGCTCGAAAACACGCTTCCAATCGTCGCTTCAGCTTCGGCACCGGCAAGGTCGGCGATCTGGCCGGTTTCGCCTCGGCCCTGGTGCTCGGCCTGGTGGCTCTGGGCATAGCGGGCGAATCGATCTGGCGACTCTTCCAGCCGATCCACGTGGCATTTGTCGAGGCCACCTGGATTGCCGTGCTTGGCCTGATCGTCAATGTCGCCAGCGTATTCCTGCTGTCCGGCGGGCATCATCATCACCACGGGCACTCTGACGGCTACGATCACCACCACGACGATCATGACCATCATCACGATCATGGCGGGCAGGATAACAATCTGAAATCAGCCTATATGCATGTATTGGCCGATGCCCTCACCTCGGTCCTGGCCATCACCGCCCTGCTGGCGGGCCGCTTCCTCGGATGGATTTGGCTCGATCCGGTGATGGGCATTGTCGGCGGTATCGTTATCGGTCGCTGGTCGTGGTCGCTGATGCGGGAGACCGCCGCTATCCTGCTCGATACCACCGATCGCCATGTCGCCGAAGAGGTTCAGGACCTTGTGGAAGCGCCCGGCGATACACGGCTGGTCGATCTGCACGTCTGGCGCATCGGTCCCGACGCCCACGCCGCCATTGTCAGCGTCAGCGGCACGGCCGATCACGCCATGATCCGCGACCGGTTGAAGCCCGTCCATGAACTGGCGCACCTGACGGTCGAAACTTGGTAATCACAAACGTCTGACCGGCTGGCGCAGGATAGTGCGCAGCTTGGCGGGTTCAGTTTTACGCGGATCGCTAAGATAGATTTCATGGTGCTTGCCGGTCTCGACCAAACCATTGGCCGGCAGCCAGTCCTCATGCAGACGCTTGAGCACCGGCCCTTCGTCATCATAAGGGCCGATATGCAGGATCTGCGCGCTTAAGCCCTCTTCCAAACGTTCCAGGCGCACCTTTTCCAGCCCCGGCAAGCCTTTCTTCATTACCACCTCGCTGAGCGCGGCGCACAGGTGGCTTTTCTCGATCCAGTCCGGTTGCAGGATCATCATGGTCCATGACCATTTCGATTTTTCGCGCGTGACGAAGCTGTTCATGTCCTTCGCCCACCACTGACCTTCCAGCGGCCCGACCACATAGTCCCGGTCAAACGCCCGTTTGCTCATGAATTTCAGCGTGTAGGAGAGCGAATAGAGCGCCTCGATGGCCTGAGCGTATTCCGGCGCGATGTTTGGATCGCCCTTGCCGTCGAACATCAGATATTGCAAGGGCGGCACCTCGACGAGCGCAAAGTCCTTCACGGGCGCACTATAAAGCGGTTTATATTCCACTTTCAGATCGATCTTGCTCAATTTGCAGCCTCCTGTTTCCGCCAATCTATCTGCGGTTAATGCCAGAAACTGCCAGCAGGCTTTCACGGCATATTTTGACTCTGGCCGCATTTGCGTTAACCTCAATTAACGACTGTCTGGTGGGGGTGTCAGAATGCGTGTCATCAAGCTTGTGTTTTGCGGCCTAACAGCCCTGTGTCTGTCCGTCATTGCTTCGACCGCCAGCGCCATGGGCGGTTATAATGACTGCGATTTCGCCGATCTTCACCGCTTTGAAACCCCCGGCCTGACTTTCATCGCCGGCAAGATCACGAAAAGCACGTCCTTCAAACCGGCAGCCTTGTTCGAGGCCGGCGCGCCATGCGTCGGGTTGGAAGCTTCGATATGCGCCGGCCCCGCCAATGACACCATCGCCCGCAACCAGCCGGTCATTATCGCCTTCACCCGCGCCGGCTCGGCCTGCATTGTCTTTCAACAGGGCGCCGATATCCGTTCCGGCTGGGTTGATCTGGCGCGTATCAATACAAAAAAAGCCAGGCCGATCACGTTCGCCAACTGGCAAGGCGCCTGGCACGCCGACGCGAACCGCACGAAAGCCGACATCACCGTCATGAGCGTGGCGGACTTTTCCAGCAAATATCAGGCCCAGCAGACCCATCCGGATCCGGAATCGATTTACGCGCTGCTTACCTATGATCCGGCGAAACGTGCCGGCCTGACAGCCCAAAGCGTCGGCCTGACGGGTTATGCGGCCTACACCTTCGATACGATCGGCGGCACCGACACCCACCTTGGCATGTTCACTGCCACCACCGACTTTAATGGCCCGGTTCTGCTGTATGATGAAGCCGCCGAGGACCACCATGAGGACCGCGACACAGACTGCCTCGTCGTCATGCTCAATTTCGGCGATACGCTCGCCGTCACCGACCAGGGCCGCTGCGGCGGCGAGAGCGTGCGCTTCAACGGCACTTTCAGCCGCACCAAGGCGCAATATCGCTAGGCAAGTCTGTATGGCTCTGTTAAAGCCGGAACCATGATGATGTCGGGGCTTCGCACCATACGAATTTGACGCCCGGTACGCGGTTCATATACCCGTGCCGGGAGGTTTTTTGCGCCCTATTACAGACACCTTTTTATAAGACCTGAGAGTCATGTCCGATTCCCCTGCTACCGTGACCGCCCGCGATTACCGCGAGACCGTCTTCCTGCCTGAAACCGACTTCCCGATGCGCGCCGGCTTGCCCAAGGCCGAGCCGGAACTGCTGAAAAAGTGGGAAGAGGCCGACCTCTATCACGCCGTGCGCAAGGCCCGTCAGGCCGCCGGCGCCCCGCTGTTCGTACTGCATGACGGCCCGCCCTATGCCAACGGCAATATCCATATCGGCCACGCGCTCAACAAGATCCTGAAGGATTTCGTCGTCCGCTCGAAGTTCCTGACCGGCCATGATGTCGATTACGTGCCGGGCTGGGATTGCCACGGCCTGCCGATCGAATGGAAGATCGAAGAGGAATTTCGCTCAAAAGGCCGCAAGAAGGACGAGGTGCCCGCCGCCGAGTTCCGCAAGGCCTGCCGCGAATATGCCGCCAAGTGGATCGAGAGCCAGCGCGAGGAATTCAAGCGCCTGGGCGTGCTTGGTGAGTGGCAGAACCGCTACGCTACCATGGATTTCAGCACCGAAGCCAAGGTGACGGCCGAGTTCCACAAGTTCCTGATGTCCGGTCAGCTCTATCGCGGCTCCAAGCCGGTGATGTGGTCGCCGGTCGAGCGCACGGCGCTGGCCGATGCCGAGATCGAGTACCATCCGCATGTATCGCCGACGATCTGGGTGAAGTTCCCGATCCAGCCCGGCGACTGGGGCGATGCTTCGGAAGCGTATGAGCACCTGCACGGCGCGTCGGTCGTTATCTGGACTACCACCCCGTGGACCATCCCCGCCAATCGCGCCGTCAGCTTTAATCCCAAAATTGCTTACTTCGTTTATGAGGTGACCGATGTAAAATCCGAGGAAGAGCTGGGTTTTGCGCCGTGGGTCAAGGTTGGCGACAAACTCGTCCTGGCCGAAAAACTGGTCGAGGGCGTGCTCCAGGCCGCCAATGCGAAGTCATGGAAACAAGTCATTGATGTGCCTGCCGAAGTGCTTTCCGGCCTGAAGCTGTCGCACCCGCTGGCCGCGCTTGCTTCTGATCCGCAAAGTGGTTACGGGTTCGATGTGCCGATGCTGGCTGGCGAGCATGTCACCGACGATGCCGGTACGGGCTTTGTCCATACCGCGCCCGGCCACGGCGCCGACGACTATCTGGTCTGGCTGAAATCCGGCCACTCGCTCGATTCGATCCCCGATACGGTCGATCCCGACGGCGCATACTATCCGCATGTGCCGCTCTTCGCTGGCCTGAAAGTGCTCGAAACCGAAGGCAAGAAGGCCGGCAAGTTCGGTGACGCCAATAAGGTGGTCATGGAAAAGCTGATCGAGGCCGGCAATTTGCTGGCGCGCGGTCGCGTCGAACACTCCTATCCGCATTCGTGGCGCTCCAAGGCGCCGGTCATCTTCCGTAACACGCCCCAGTGGTTTATCCGCATGGATGGCGATGACTCGCTCGGGATAAGGCGATGGCCGCCATCGCCGACACCGCCTTCTATCCCGATCAGGGCCGCAACCGCATCGGCGGCATGGTCGAGACACGCCCGGACTGGCTGATCAGCCGCCAGCGCAACTGGGGCACGCCCTGGCCATGTTCGTCGATAAAAAGTCTGGCGAGCCGCTGAAGGACGAAGCCGTCAACGAACGCATCGTCAAGTACATCACCGATGGCGGCGCCGATGCCTGGTTTACCCGTCCCGACGCCGATTTCCTCGGCAACGGCTATAATCCGGACGATTACGAGAAGGTCACCGACATTCTCGATGTCTGGTTCGATTCCGGCTGCACCCACGCCTTTGCCCTGGAAGATCGCGCCGATACCCACTGGCCGGCCGACCTCTATCTCGAAGGCTCCGACCAGCACCGCGGCTGGTTCCAGTCAAGCTTGCTGGAAAGCTGCGGCACGCGTGGCCGCGCACCCTATAATGCTGTCCTGACCCACGGTTTCGTGCTCGACGAGAACGGCGAGAAGATGTCGAAGTCCAAGGGCAACACGACTGCCCCGCAGGACGTCGCCAAGGAATCCGGCGTCGAAATCCTGCGCCTGTGGGTGGCCTTCGCCGACTATTCCGAAGACCTGCGCATCGGCAAGCAGATCATCCAGACCACGGTCGACGCCTACCGCAAGCTGCGCAACACCATCCGCTACCTGCTGGGCGCCATCCATGGCTTTACGGATGCTGAGGCCGTGCCTTACGCCGATATGCCGTCGCTGGAGCGCTATATCCTCAACGAGGTCTATACGCTCGACGCGAAGGTGCGCGCCGCCTATGAGGTCTATGATTTCGCTGCCGTGGTCCGCCCGGTCGCCGATTTCTGCATCCAGACGCTTTCGGCGCTCTATTTCGATATCCGCAAGGACAGCCTCTATTGCGATGCGCCCTCGTCGCTGAAGCGCCGCGCCTGCCGTACGGTGATGAACATCCTGTTCGAGCGCCTGACCCTGTGGCTGGCGCCGATCCTGACCTTCACCTGTGAGGAAGCGTGGACATCTCGCGGCAACGCACAGGCCAATCTGTTCCGCGTCCTCGAAGACGTGCCCGCCGAATGGCACAATCTCGCTGAACACGACCGCTGGCAGAAGATCGAAACCGTGCTTTCCGTTGTCACGGCCGCCCTGGAAGAAAAGCGCCGAGACAAGGTGATCGGCTCGGCCCTCGAAGCCTCACCGGTGGTCCATATCGCCGATGGCGCCACCTGGGAGGCCATGCAGGGAATCGACGCCGCCGAGGTCTTCCGTACCTCGCAGGCCACATTGAGCCTCGATCCGGCGCCGGCCGATTCTTTCAAGCTCGAAGGATTGGCCATGATTGCCGTCGTCTTCGCCCGCGCCGAAGGCCGTAAATGCGCGCGTTCGTGGCGCATTCTGCCAGAGGTCGGCAGTGATCCACGTTACCCCGACCTGAGCTTGCGCGATGCCGAAGCGGTCGCCGCCTATGACGCCACTCACAACACCTCCCTGGCCGGATAAGCCTTATGGATAAGCTGCGCGCGCATTTCACCCCGCTCTACACCTCGCTTGGCCTCAAGGGGCTGGGGCTGGCGGTCATCGTCCTGATCCTCGACCAGCTCACCAAGCTGGGCGTGCTCTACGGATTAAATCTTCAGGCCATCGGCGATCAGGTCAATATTTTGCCCTTCTTTTCGCTCACCATGGTCCATAATCAAGGCATCAGCTTCGGCCTCCTGACTTCGGGTGGCCTTGGCCGATGGCTGTTGGTGCTGTTTCAGTTCGGCATGGGCCTGGCTCTTATGGACTATGTGCGGACGCAGACGAACGCGTGGCTGACCGTCAGCCTCGGCCTGATCATCGGCGGCGCCATCGGCAACGGCATAGACCGGTTCCGGCTGGGCTATGTCGTCGATTTTCTGGACTTTTCGGGCACGCATGTGTTCCCGTGGGTCTTCAATGTCGCCGACAGCGGCATCTGTATCGGCGTGGCCCTGCTGGTCTGGTACTTTATCCGCGCCGACCTGACGGCCAAACACAAGGATGCGGCTTAACGCTTGGCAGCGTCCGATAAAACAAGTATCACTTCCCCACGGTTCGGCGTGGTTAAAACACCGAATGGGGACATTGGAGCAAATGATGAAGTCGGTTAAGATTGCGGCGGGTCTGTTGATCGTGGCGGGTATCGCCCTTTCGGGGTGCCAGTCCACCAAGAACGCCCTGGGCCTGAACAAGGTCGTGCCCGATGAATTCCGCGTCGTTACTAAGGCGCCGCTCGTCGTGCCGCCGGATTACGCCCTGCGTCCGCCCGCCCCCGGCGAACCGCGCCCGCAGGAACTCCAGCCGGAAAGCGCCGCCCGTCAGGCGCTGCTTGGCCAGCGTGACGCCGTCAACCGCTCCGCCGGCGAAGCCGCCCTCGTCGCCCGCATGGGTGGCAACAAGGCCGACCCCTGGCCCGCTATGTGGTGGACGATGAATTCGGCGACCTGACCTACAAGGAGCCTTCCTTTGCCGACAAGGTGATGTTCTGGAAGAAGCCCGCCGAGGCTTCGGATTCAGCCAGGCCGCCAATGCCAATGCTGCCGCCGGCAATACGCCCGTGCCGGTCGATGCCGCCGCCGAGCAGGCGCGCCTCAAGGCGCTGGTTGGGGATAATCCCATCATCATTACCCAGAAGCCGAACCCAAAGTTCAAGCTGCCCGGCCTTTAAGTTTCGGGCCTTCAAGGTTACCGATAATTTACTTGAGCAATCAGATGAAAAGGCGTTCCTTCGGAGCGCCTTTTTCTTTAGGCCAAACATATTCAGGAGGTTCCCATGGTATCGCAGCGTATTCTCTGTCTGGCTATGGCGCTTTCGCTGACCGGACTGGCCCAGACAACCTACGCGGCAGATGCAGCCGCCGAATGCGCCGCCAATGCCTCGCTTGATACCCGCGTCGAAGCCGTTCTGGCCAGGGCCGACCGTCCTGAAGGCCAGCGCGCCAATGATGCCAACCGCCTGAGTGAAACGCGGTTCGTGCTGTCCCACATAAAGCCTGGAGACCACGTTCTCGATCTGGGTGCCGGTGGTGGATATGAATCCTATTTGCTGTCGGCGGCAGTCTGTGGCGGCAGCGTCGATCTCGCAAAAATCCGCCCAAATGGGTGGAGGCCTTCAAGATGGAACCGGCCCGCCAGGCGCTGGTGGCCACCCGACCGAATGTGCATCTGGTGACCTCGGATTTCGGCAAGGTGCCCGCACCGGCCGCCCCCTATGATGCCATCTTTATCGGCACCATCTACCACGATACCTATAATGAAGACGGCCATGACGCCGTGGCCATGGACAAGGCTCTGCTTTCGGCGCTGAAGCCCGGCGGTCTGCTGATCCTGACTGATCACAGGACAGCGGATGGCGCCGGCGCCAGCGCGACCAATACGCTGCACCGGATCGACAAGGCGCAGGTGCTCAGTGATTTCAAGGCCGCCGGTTTTGAACTGGTCGAGGATAGTTCAGTATTGGCTAATCCGGCGGACGATCATTCTAAGAACGTGTTCGATCCATCGATCCGCGGCCATACCGACCGCATGGCCCTGGTTTTCCGGCGACCGTTACAATAGCGGTCAAAACCTTAACAGCGACAAGACACCCGCGCCGACTCCGGTTATAAAGTCCGGATGTCCCTTATTCAGCGTCTGCCCCAGGATACCATTAATCGCATCGCCGCCGGTGAGGTCGTGGAGCGCCCGGCCTCGGCGGTCAAGGAACTGGTGGAAAACGCCATCGATGCCGGTGCAACCCAGATCGATATCCGCGCCGATCTGGGCGGCCTGTCGCGTATACTTATCGAGGATAATGGCTCCGGCATGGGGCCTGAGGATTTGCAACTGGCCATCGAGCGTCACGCCACCTCCAAGCTGAAGCCAAAGGCCGACGGCACCTGGGATCTGCTGCATATCAAGACCCTCGGCTTCCGCGGCGAGGCCCTGCCCTCTATGGGCTCAGTGGCGAGGCTCGACATCACGTCCCGCCTCAGGGACGGCACACCGCTGAATATCCGTGTCGATGGCGGCGTCATCGCTCCGGTCCGCCCGGCCGCCTTTGGCGGTGAGCACGGCACGCGTATCGAACTGACCGACCTGTTCTACGCCACCCCTGCCCGGCTGAAGTTCATGAAGTCCGAGCGCGCGGAAAACATGGCCATCGCCGAAGAGGTCAAGCGCCAGGCCATGGCGCATGAAAATGTCGGTTTTTCGCTTGAACTCGACGGCAAGAAACAACTGAAGCTCTATGCCGAACCGGCCGGCTTCGAGGGCCGCCTGAAACGCCTCTCTGCCTTGCTGGGCAATGATTTTTCCGACAATGCCCTGCTGATCGACCAGGGCCGCGAAGGCGTGCATCTCACGGGCTATGCCGGCCTGCCGACCTTCTCACGCGGCAATGCGGCGCACCAGTATCTGTTCGTCAATAACCGCCCGGTGCGCGACAAGCTGCTGGCCGGCGCCCTGCGTGCCGCCTATGCCGATTTCCTGGCGCGCGACCGTCATCCGCTGGCCGCGCTGTTTGTTGAGATCGACCCGCAGGAACTCGACGTCAACGTCCATCCGGCCAAGACCGAGGTACGTTTCCGCGACCCGAACCTGGTGCGCGGCCTGATTATCGGTGCCCTGAAGCACGCCCTGGCTTCGGCCGGCCACCGCGCCGCCACCACGGTGGCGCACCAGACGATCAGCGCCTTCCAGCCTCAGGTGGTACAGCCCCTGCTGGGCCTGAACCGGCCTTATAATCCAGTCTCGGCGGCGCAGATTGCTGCCGTGCGCCCCTATATGACGCCTTATTTACCTGAGGCCACGCCCTTTTCTCCGACCGCACGCGTCGAGGCCGAGCCCTTTTATGGTGATACGCCCGGTGTGGCCGAAGCCTATGCACCGGATATCATGGAATTGCCGAATGAGGTTCAGGCGCCAACTCAGGCTGAAGCCTTTCCGCTCGGTGCGGCACGGGCACAACTGCACGAAACCTATGTCATCGCCCAGACCGCCGATGGACTGGTCATCGTCGATCAGCACGCCGCCCACGAACGTCTGGTTTATGAGCAGATGAAGGTAGCCATGGCGACCGGCAATGTGCAGAGCCAGAGCCTGCTGATTCCGGAGATTGTCGATCTCGAACGCGAAGAGGTCAGCCGCCTGATGGCACGTCAGGCCGATCTGCAATCCATGGGCTTGAGCATTGAGGCTTTCGGTCCGACGAGTGTTCTGGTGCGAGACTTGCCGGCCCTTTTGGGCGATTGCGATATCGCTGGTCTGGTCCGAGATCTGATCGATGACCTGACTGAGCACGGCGAATTGCTGGCGCTGAAGGAGCGCATGGCGGAAATCTGCGGTGATCACGCCTGCCGGCACAGCATCCGCTCCGGCCGCCGCCTCACGGGTGAGGAAATGAATGCCCTGCTGCGCCAGATGGAGGCCACGCCCCATTCCGGTCAGTGCAATCACGGCCGCCCCACCTATGTCGAACTGAAGCTCAAGGATATCGAAAAACTGTTCGGGCGGCGATAAAATCAAGCCCTGAAACGACCACCGGGGCGCCGCGATCCTGTCGCGCGCCCCGGCAATGCCCCCGCCCTTTGACTCTGTGGGCGAATATCCAATAAAAAAGCCTGCAATCAGCGGATTGCAGACCCCAAAATTAGTGCGTCAGGTTCAGAATGATCAGGCCAAGGCCCATAACCACGCCCCATACCTGAACGCTCAGACCAGCCACCAAAAACAGTTTCAGCCCATCGGAACGGCGCTTCGTGGCGCGCGGACTTACGGCTTGTGCAGTTTGAATATCCATCACCTTGACCCCTAATTTAGTAATAGTCTGCTCAGGCTGTCAGCAATTTTTGTGCCTCGTTTTTTGGGCCGGCTTGCTGTTCATGCCTTGTTAAGGCCATATTGGGGATAAGAGTTAAGAACCGTCAATAGATAATTTTTAACCCTGCGTTAAATATACCACTTGCCCGGTCTTTATGGTTTTTTTATTTAATTAAATCCGCAGCTTACGAATTAAAAATTTTTTGTTTCAGGAATAAAACCTGCGCCGCGCCATAGGTTTTGACGTTGATTTTTTGCCACACATCTGTGACAAAATCATCCTCATCCGCCGCCCGCTCAAAGACGATTATGGCATTTTCTAACAACCAGTTACCGCTGATGAGTGCCGCCAAAGCCTTTTCCCCCAAGCCTTTGCGATAGGGCGGATCGAGAAAAACGAGGTTGAAAGCCTCCGCCTGAGAGCCGGGGCGCGCCCCCAGTTGGGTGGCATCCCGCCTGTGGACGCGGGTTGTGCCAAAAAGACCGAAGGTTTCCACATTGTCCCGGATTGCGCCACGTGCCGCCTCGTCGGTCTCGACAAATAGACAGAACCCCGCTCCGCGCGACATTGCCTCGAAGCCGAGCGCGCCGGAACCGGCAAATACATCCATGACGCGGGCGCCTTCCGGGTTCGGCGCCCAGTCGGCATGGGCCAGAATATTGAAAATGGCCTCGCGGGCACGATCGGAGGTCGGACGGGTATTCTGCCCGTCCGGCGTCACCAGCGCACGGCCCTTGAATTTGCCCCCGACGATCCGCACCGTTTCAGCCCTTAGCTGTCACGGCGCGGCTTGAAGGGGGGCTTGCCCCCCGGACGCGGCCCGCCGGATGGCCTGTCGCCGGAAGGACGCCCACCAGGCTTGCCACCACGCGGCGCCCCCTTGAAGCCACCGGCAGACGAACGATCACCGCCTTCGCGCGGGGCATAATCGCGCTTGGGGCCACGGCTTTCGCCATCACGCGCGGCATAGGGTTTCTTGAAAGTGGGGCGATCGCCACGTTCGGCACCTTCCGCGCGGGCCGGACGATCGCCATAGTCGCGCTTCGGACGGTCATTATAGCCGCGTTCGCCACCGGCATTGTCACGCGCGGCATAGGGCTTCTTGAACGCCGGACGATCACTACGTTCGGCGCGTTCGGGACGTGGGGTCCACTTTTTCTCACCACGCTCTTCACGCTTCTGGCCACCGAACTCGCGCTTGGCGCGTTCGTAGGCACCGGCTTCACCGGCGGGAATACCATCGCCATCGCGTTTGGCGTAAGGCTTCCTGAAAGGACGGTCACCTTGCGAACCTTCGTTCCGAGGACGATCTCCAAAATCACGCTTGGGACGGTCGCTGTAGCTCCGCTCACCGCCGGCATTGTCACGCGCTGCATAAGGCTTCTTGAAGGCTGGACGATCACCCGTCGGTCGATCGCCAAAATCACGGCGGGGTCGGTCGCCCACAGGCCGCTCGCTACGTTCCGGACGCGGCGTCCAGGTCTTTTCACCATAGGGCTTGCGATCACCGAAATCGCGGCGCAGTGCGGGTTCAGGACGACGGTCGCGGGCTTCGCCATCACCTTCAAAGCGCGGACGCTCGTCAAAATCGCGGTCCTTATAGTCGCGCTTTTCAAACTCGGTGCGTGGTTTCCATTCCTTCGGCTTTTCAACGAACTTCTTGTCGCCGAACTTTTTCGCACCAAAGGCCGGCTTGTCTGTCTTGAAACGATCTCCACCACCGCGACGACCGGCGGGCGCGCCCGTGGTTTCACGAGAGGCGGAGATACTGCGTGTCTGTGAAGCACCTTCCGGCGGCAGATTGCGCAGTTGCACGACATCGGCCAGCATTTCGCGGATCACGCGCGGGCCGATTTCCTCAACCTCGCCCGGCTCCAGATTGCCGAGCAGGAAAGGCCCGTAGGCCAGGCGGATCAGGCGGTTGACCTTCAGGCCGATTGATTCCAGCACCTTCCGGACTTCGCGGTTCTTGCCTTCGGTGATCGAAACGGTGACCCAGCAGTTGGCGCGGCCATCGGCCTTTTCCGCCACCTTGTCGAGCGTGGCCTCCATCGGGCCGTAGATCACGCCGTCGACCGTGGTACCGTCCTTCAGGGCGTCGAGACGCGCCCGGGTGGTGTGACCAAGCGCGCGGGCACGATAGCGGCGCACCCAGCCGGCGGAGGGCAATTCCAGCGCGCGCGCCAGTTCGCCATCATTGGTAAGCAGCAACAGCCCCTCGGAGTTGAGATCGAGACGGCCCACCTTCAGGACGCGCGGCAGGTCCGCCGGCAGCTTGTCAAAAACGGTCGGGCGGCCGGAGGGATCACGCTCCGTAGTCACCAGACCGACAGGCTTGTGATAGCGCCACAGGCGGGTGGGCTCGGCCTTGCCGACCACCTGGCCATCAACCGTGATAACATCCGTGGTCTTGACCAGTACTGCGGGGGTTTCGAGGATACGACCATTGACGGCGATCTTGCCCAGGCCGATCAGGCGCTCGATCTCGCGGCGCGAGGCCAGGCCGGCGCGTGCCAGCACCTTGGCGATGCGCTCTCCAGCGGCGATCTTGTCGTCTTTTTTCGGGGCCTTCTTCGGGCGCTCGGGCTTCTTACCGGCGGCGTCACGGGCGTCACGCATTTCCTGCGGCATATAGCGGTGACCGTCGGCGATCTCCTGCAATTCCTTCGCAGCCTGGATTTCCTGCGGCGTCAGCTCGCGTTCGGATTCGTTCTGAGGCTCGTTACGCTCTCCAGCGTTACTGTCTTGGGTCACGATGTATCTTTCTAAAATGTCTTGACGCTCTGGTCCTGGCCCGTCTTTAAGTCCTTATGGAAGACGATATCGACTTGATGCGCATGGCGCTGGAAAAGGCGCGCGAGGCGGCCCTGTCCGGCGAGGTGCCGATAGGCGCCTTAATCTTCGATCCGTCAAGTAAAACTGTTGTAACAAGCGCCGGAAATGCGCCGATTTCGTTACATGACCCCACGGCGCACGCTGAAATAAGGGCCCTGCGCGCGGCGGGTGAGCAACTCGGCAATTACCGCCTGACCAATCTTTGGCTGTACGTGACGCTGGAACCCTGCGCCATGTGTGCCGGCGCCATCAGCCATGCCCGCATCGGTCGGGTCATCTATGGCGCCCCCGATCCCAAAGGTGGCGCGGTCGAGCATGGACCAAAATTCTTCGCACAGGCCACCTGCCACTGGAAACCGGATGTTACCGCAGGCATATTGGCCGAAGACAGTTCGGCAATGCTGAAATCCTTCTTCAAGACCAGACGCAAGGGAACACAAAATGGCGGGTAATGGTTTCAATCTCGGCCCTCTCCAGCCTTTCTGGGATGAAGTGGTCCGCGAAGCCGGCATTGTCTGGGCGAAACTGGGCGAACATCCGGACATGATGGCCAATATCGGCTGGGCCGCGGCTATCCTTGCCATTACCCTGATGCTGTCCGGCATGGCGTCGGACGCCGTAAAACGCGCCTCGCGCCGGCTGGTTCACAAAGATGGCGACCGGACCCTGCTGGAGTTCTTTTCGCAGGTGGTGCGCTGGATTGTCCTGGCGGTCGGACTGGTGGCGGTGCTCAATCGTCTGGGCGTCCAGACCGCTTCCCTGCTCACCGTGCTGGGCGCGGCATCGCTGGCCATCGGCTTAGCCCTGCAGGGCACGCTCGGCAATGTGGCGGCCGGCCTGATGATCCTGTTCAACAAGCCCTACCGTATCGGCGACACGGTCTATCTTGGCGAAATCAAGGGCACGGTGCACCGGCTGGGCCTGTTCGCTACCGAAATCAATACATTGGACGGGGTGCGCGTTTTCGTTCCCAATACAAAGGCATTTACCAACGAGATCACCAACATCACGACAAACGCTGCCCTGCGCCTCGAAGTGCTGGTCGATGTCGCTTACGATACAGACCTTAGACAGGCATTGGATATCCTGATGGATGTAGCGATGAAGCAGCCCGAGCGGCTGAGCACGCATGACCCGGTCGTCGGCCTGACGGAGTTCGCCGCCAGCGGAATTACCGCGAGGGTATTGCTTTGGGTCATGCCCGCGCATGGTATCGCCGCCCGAACCAGCCTGATGATTGATATCAAGAAAGCTCTCGATGCGGCGGGAATCGAAATTCCCTTCCCGCACCAGGTCGAGATCAGCAAGGCTTAAAATTTGTAGCGCAGACCCAGTTCGACAACTGGATACGTCTTGAAATCCCTGATGTCATCTTCCAGGCTCTGGCGTTCCGTTTCCAGCGCCGTCTGCACTTCCGGCGTGTCGGCATAGACGCTGTCAGACGTCAGGGTAACGCGTGGGCGCCCCTGGAAATAGGCACCGGCTTCCAGATTGATTTCCATCACACCGACCGGCCAGCGTGCGCCGATACCGAGATAGGGTACGGTATCGTCAAATGTGGCGCGTCCATTCAAGGTGCCAACCTGGGCATCGGTCAGGGGCACACCGCCGACGATTACGGTGCCGTTGGCGCGGCCCGTCGCCACGACCTTGTTGTCGTTTTTGTAGACGCCGGCGGTAAGGTAAAGGGGCCCCGTCTCGCTGAAGCGGTAGTCGAGTTGCGCGCCATAGGAGGCGAGTTTCAGATCACCGTCATAGCGGATGTCGTCACTGGTGTCGTCATAACCGAAATTGGCGCCGTTGGCGATGGCGCGGAGAGTAAAATGCGGGCTCAGTTTCACGCCAAACTCGGCGCCATACCCCAGTGTACCGGCACGGGCGCCAATAAAATCAGGCTCGACCGCCTGCGCACTGACAGGGGCAACGGCGATGGCGCCAAGCAGGGCAGTGGCGATAAACAGGTGACGCATGATGTGGCTTCCCAAGTTCCGTAAATTTTGCGGCAGCATAGAAATACCGCTGCCGGTTCACAAAGTGGTTTGAGAGGCTGAAATATTAGAGGGGCGTAAAGGAAGCCTGAACGGCCAGCCGTTTAACTCAGCCCTTTGCGGCCGATATCGTAGAACCGCTGAGCGCGCTGCTCGACCAGTTGGTCCGGCGACAGGAAGCTCATCGCCTGCAATTCCTTTTCCAGCACATTACCGAGGGTCTCGATCATAACTTCCGGATCAGAGTGCGCACCGCCGGCCGGTTCTTCGACGATACGGTCGACAATGCCCATCTTGAGCAGGTCCGGTGCGGTGATCTTCATCTGATCGGCGGCATCCTTGGCGCGCGAACCGTCATGCCACAGGATCGAGGCCGCACCTTCCGGCGAGATCACTGAATAGATGGAGTGTTCGAGAATCAGGACGCGATTGGCGGCGGCCAGCGCAATGGCGCCGCCGGAACCACCCTCGCCCGTCACGGTGGCAATCACCGGCACGCGCAAGGTCAGGCCCTTTTCGGTCGAACGGGCGATGGCTTCGGCTTGGCCGCGTTCTTCCGCGCCGATGCCGGGATAGGCGCCGGCGGTATCGACAAAGGTCAGGACCGGCAAACCGAACTGTTCAGCCATCTCCATCAGGCGCACCGCCTTGCGGTAGCCTTCCGGTCGGGCCATGCCGAAATTGTGCTTGAGGCGCGTGGCGGTGTCATGACCTTTTTCGTGGCCCATGACCACGACCGACTGGCCGCGGAAACGCCCCAGGCCGCCGACAATCGCCTGATCGTCGCCAAACTTGCGGTCACCGCGCAGTTCGACGAAATCCTCGATCAGGCCGCTGATATAATCGACGAGATGCGGCCGTTCCGGGTGGCGGGCGACCAGCGTCTTCTGCCAGGGATCAAGACGCGAATAGGTCTCGCGGCGCAGAACTTCGGTGCGCTGGCGCAGAGCATCCAGTTCAACATCCAGATTGGCGCCACCGCTTTGCGACAGCGCGGAAAGCTCCTCGATCTTGGCTTCCAGGTCCGCTATAGGCCGTTCGAATTCGAGATAATGTCGCATCAGGTCGCTCTTGATTGCCCCAAATGTACGCGCGTGGCGTTAAAAACCAATACCGAATAAGGCAACACCCTTAAAGGCTATACCTTTTAGAAGAGAGGCCGTTTAACAGCAAGTCGTGATCCGTCAAAGGGGATTTTTCAAAGGGCGAGGTTTACCCCTGCCCGCTGCTTCGCCAACGGATGATGGCTTTCCATCACCTCCCGCAGGCGTTCACCTGCCACATGGGTATAGATCTGCGTGGTCGAAATATCAGCGTGGCCGAGCAGGGTCTGGACGGTTCTAAGGTCGGCGCCCCCTTCCAGCAGGTGAGTCGCAAAGGCATGGCGCAGGACGTGCGGCGACACGCGCGCCGGGTCAATGCCGGCATTGAGCGCCGCCTCATCAAGCAATTGCCCGACCCGTCGGCGCGTCAGATGACCATCAGCGCCGCGCGAGGCAAACAGATAGGGATTGTTCTTGTCGTCCGCCGGCAAAAAGGCCGGACGAATCTCCAGATATTCCCGTATGGTGGCGCGGGCGGACGGATTGAGCGGCACCAGCCGTTCGACGCCCCCCTTGCCCCTGATAATCAGGTAGGCCGGGTCGCGCTGGACGGCGTCAAGCTTTAAGCCGATCAGTTCGGAAATGCGCATACCGGACGCATAGGCCATCTCGATCAGGCACTCCAGCCGGACGGCCTGGTGCGGGTTCTTCTCCGCGCAGGCGGTGATCAGCGAATCGACCTCAGAGCGGGAAAGGACTTTCGGCAAGCTCAGCCCTTTTTTAGCGGCGGCGATCTTGCGGCTGGGATCGGCTCCGGCCAGGTTTTCCGCCACGCAGAAGCGGTAGAATTGGCGGATCGCCGAACGCTTGCGCTGGGTGGTGGCCGCTGACAGGCCACGTTCGCTCAACAGGGTGAAGTAGCGCGCCAGATCCAGTTCCGCCAAAGCGAGCAATCCGGAAGCGGTAACCTGCAATGTATCGGCCAGATCCGCCAGATCGCGCCCGTAAGCTTCCAGTGTAGGCTTCGCGGCATTGCGCTCCACGGCCATCATTTGCAGGAACTGTTTTACGGGGTCGAATCTGGAACTCATAAGGTTAAGTCTGGCAAAGTCACCCTAATATCGTGTAAAGCAGGCAAATGACCGCCGAGCCTGAGCCTTCCGCTACTGAACCCCCAATACCTGGGTCTCCAGTGCGCCCCGTCTTCACCCTGCCGAAAACCGTTGCGCTTGTCGGCCTGATGGGCGTTGGCAAGACCACCATAGGCCGCCGCCTGGCCGATCATTTCGGCTTGCCCTTCGTTGATGCAGACGAGGAGATCGAGAAGGCGGCCGGCATGACCATCGCCGATATCTTCGCCAACTATGGTGAAAAAGGATTCCGTGACGGCGAACAGCGTGTCATCGCCCGCCTGCTGGAGGGGGAACCGCGCATTCTGGCCACCGGCGGCGGCGCGCTTACTCACCCACTCACCCGTGAAAATCTCAAGGCCAAGGCCATTACCCTCTGGCTGAAAACCGACATCAAGGTGCTGGCCAAGCGCGTGGCCAACCGCCCTCACCGCCCCCTGCTCAAAGACCGGAACCCGATCGAAGTGCTCAAAGAACACGTCAAGACCCGTTATCCCTTGTATGAAATTGCCGACATCACCGTCGATACTGGCGATCAGTCGCACGTCAAGGCGCTCGATCAGGTGGTGGCGGCCCTGCACGCCCATATAACGGGTGCAAAATGAGCGATATCAGGCGTATTGCGGTTTCCGGCGAGGGCTTCAAAGCCTATGAGGTGATTGTCGGACAAGGCCTTCTGACCGAGGCCGAGAAGTGGGTCGCTCCCTTTCTGACCAACAGCCGCGTGGTCATGGTGACGGACTCCAATGTCGGGCCGCTTCATGCCGACCGCATCCTGGCCCAGTTCGAGGCCGCCGGCCGCAAAACGCACAAGATCGTAGTGCCCGCTGGCGAAGAAACCAAATCCTATGACGGCCTGAAATTCGTCCTCGATGCCCTGCTCGATTGTGGCCTGGACCGCAAGGATGTGGTGATCGCACTCGGCGGCGGCGTCATCGGTGATCTGACCGGCTTTGCCTGTGCCGTCTATATGCGCGGCATTGACTTTATCCAGATCCCGACCACGGTCCTGGCCCAGGTCGATTCCAGCGTCGGCGGAAAGACGGCCATAGATCACGAAAAGGGTAAGAACCTGATCGGCGCCTTCTGGCAACCGCGTCTTGTCCTTTGCGATCTCGATATCCTCAAAACCCTGCCAGCGCGTGAAATTCGCTGCGGATATGCCGAGATCATCAAGTACGGCCTGCTGGGCGACAAGACCTTCTTCGACTGGCTGGAAGCCAATGACAACAAGGTTCTATCACTTGAACCGGAAGCTATCCTTCATGCTGTCGCACGCTCGGTCGAGATGAAGGCCGAGATCGTCGCCGCCGACGAACGCGAGGGCGGTCAGCGTGCCCTGCTCAATCTTGGCCACACCTTCGGTCATGCGCTGGAGGCAGAGGTCGGTTTTGGCGATAAGCTGCTGCATGGTGAGGCCGTGGCCATCGGCATGGCCCAGGCTTTCCGCTACAGCGCGCTCAATGGTGAATGCACCGAGGAAGACTCCAACCGCGCCGTGGCGGCTATTCAACATGCCGGCCTGCCAACGCGCATGGGCGATATCAGGAATGCCCCCTTCGATGCCGACCGCCTGATCACCCATATGGGTCACGACAAGAAGGCCGAGGGCGGCACCCTCACCTTCGTGCTGGTCAATGGCATCGGCCGGGCCTTTATTGCCAAAAAGGTGCCGGCGGAACAGATTGCCGAATTCCTCATATTGGATGGCGCCGTTTCATCCGCCACAGCGCCAGCCTAAAGGTCCAGTCTCATGCTGATCGCCTCCCTTATCGCCCTGGTTCCTGTCCTGCTGCTGATACTGGGGGTATCGGCGATTTTCAGCGCCGGCGAGACCTCCATGACGGCCGCCTCGCGCGGCCGGATGCACCAGTTGGAACGTGACGGCGACAAGGCGGCCAAACGGGTCAACAAGCTCCTGACCAACCAAGAAAAGATGATCGGCGCCATCCTGCTGTTGCAGAATGTGCTCAATATCGGCGCCTCGGCCATCGCCACCATCTCGATCGACCGCGCCATTCCCGGTCCGTGGGGCGCGGCGATTTCCACCGCCTTCATGACCGTCATGGTGCTGGTCTTCGCCGAAGTCCTGCCCAAAACCCTGGCCATCATGAAACCGGATGACGTGGCGCGCTTCCTGTCACGGCCCGTAAGCTGGACTGTCTTCGTTTTCGGCCCGATCATCAATGCCGTGCAATGGTTCGTGCGCGCCGTCCTGCGTCTGTTCGGCGTGCGCATGTCGATGGAGGTCGATGTGCTGGCGGCGCACGAGGAAATCCGTGGCGCCGTCGAATACCACCATGATGAAGGCGCGGTGCAGGTTGAAGACCGCAACATGTTCCGCGGCGTACTCGATCTCGCCGAGCTCGATGTCAGCCAGATTATGGTCCACCGCAAATCGATCGACATGATCGACGCCGACCTGCCGACCGAGCGCATTATCGACATTGCCCTGGGTTTCAGCCACACCCGCGTGCCGCTTTACAAGGACAATACTGAGAATATCATCGGCATCCTTCACGCCCGCGACCTGATGGCGGCGGTGATCCGCGCCAAGGGCGATATCAAAAGCGTTGATGTCATGGCCATTGTGCGCGAGCCGTGGTTTATCCCGGACACCACCAATCTCAAGGATCAATTAGCCGAGTTCCGGCGCAAGAAGGCGCATTTCGCTCTGGTGGTCGATGAATACGGCGCCCTGCAGGGGCTGGTGACGCTGGAAGACATCCTGGAAGAGATTGTCGGTGAGATCGATGATGAGCACGACGCCGTGCTGACCGCCCTGCGCCGCCAGTCCGATGGATCGATCCATGTCGATGGCGACCTGGCCATACGCGACCTTAACCGGGCCATGGACTGGGAACTGCCCGACGAGGATGCCGTCACCATTGCCGGCCTGGTGATCCATGAGGCCCGCACCATCCCCGAACCCGGCCAGACCTTCATCTTCTATGGCCGCAAGTTCCAGATCATGCGCCGCCAGCGCAACCAGATCACCGCGATCAAGATTTCACCGGTTTGAAAAGAGGATCACGGAAAGGCACGGAAGAAAGACGGAAAAGGCACGGAAATTAGAAAATAACCCGCTCAATTTGTACTTTTGCCGAAGCCCCGAAGTTCACAATCAAACCAAGTCTGAGGTTGGTGCCACGCAAATAATTCAAAACCTGTAATTTGTGTTGTGAGGCGATACCTTCGCAGGCTTTGAGTTCGACAATGATTTTATCAAAGCAAATGAAGTCAGGGCGATAGGTTTGAACCAATGGCTCGCCTTTTGAGCACCGAAAGGTATGTTTGCGCGCAGGAATTCCTTGGCAAGGCACTCTTGATAAACAGGTTCGAGAAAACCGAAGCCCATTTCTTTATAGACTTCAAATATCGCGCCGCGGATTCGGAAAACTTCGTTTTCATAGAGGAGTTTATCCATTTCTTTTCCGTGTCTTTCCGTCTTTTTTCCGTGCCTTTCCGTGATCCTCTAAAAAAATGCCGCCGGATCACTCCGGCGGCATTTCATTTCAATCATTCAGCGGTCGTTTCTTCCGGCTCGTCCTTGCCCTGGGCATGGAACAGTGGCGATATCATCTTGCCGAAGAAATGCGATATCTCGTCGATGATCGTGTAGGTCGCCGGCACAAACACCAGCGACAACAGGGTTGAGGTGATCAGGCCGCCGATCACCGTCACCGCCATGGGCTGGCGGAAGGCGTCATTACCGACGGCGACAGGAATCATGCCGGCGCCCATGGCCACGGTGGTCATGACGATCGGACGCGCCCGTTTTTTGGCGGCTTCAAACAGGGCCTCGGTGCGGCCCATGCCCCCCTTGATTGCCACCATGGCGTATTCGACCAGCAGGATCGAGTTCTTGGCGGCGATACCGACCAGCATGATCAGGCCGATATAGGTCGGCATCGACATGCTCATCTGCGCCAGGATCAGGCCGATGAAAGCCCCGCCAAAACACAGAGGCAGCGCCAGCAAGATGGTGAACGGATGGCTAAAGGAACCGAACAGCAGCACCAGCACCACATACATCAGGGCAATCCCCGTTAGAATGGCGGCGATGAAGTTCGGCACCATTTCAAGGAAGTCCTCGGTATTCGGATTGGGCACAATGCGAACGCCGGGGATTTCGCCCTTCTTGAGCTTGACCATGGTCGGCGTCGCCATGACGGCGGCATCGGCGGTGCCGTTGGGTACGCCATTCAGGTCGCCATTGACCGTGGCCGAGCGGGTGCGGTCGATCCGGTTGATCTTGATCGGGCCGGCGCCGAAGCTGATATTGGCCACCGCCGTCAGCGGCACTGAAGTGCCGGAGCGCGTCGGCACCATCAGCGTATTGAGGTTGTTGATGTCGTAGCGGGCATCCGCCTTCAGCAGGACGCGGATCGGAATCTGCCGGTCACCGTCATTGTACTTGGCCAGGATCTGGTCGATATCGCCCATGGTAGCCACGCGCGCCGCCGAAGAGATGGTTTCGGTCGAAACCCCCATCAGCGCCGCCTGGTCAGGCTTCGGCGTGATGACGACTTCCGGCTGAACCAGGTTATCCTCGGAATGAACATTGGTCAGTTCCTTGAGTGCCGCCATTTCGCGCAGCAACTGCTGCGAGGTGGAGGCCAGCAACTGCTCGTTATCCGAGGCCAGTATATAGGCCACGCCGGTGCCGCCGCCGCCATCCTGGCCGAAGCTGCTGTGGATACCGGGATATTTGGCCAGGGTTTTCGAGAAAGCCTGTTCAAACTGGGTCTGCGAGAGCTTGCGCTCCTTTTTCGGCACCAGGTTGACCGTGATCGTGGCGCTTTCCATGTTCATGACGGCATAGGTGCTGCGCACTTCCTTGTGCGTAGCCAGGTCGGCGACGATGCGCTTGACCACATCATCGGTTTCCTGCAGTGGCGTCCCTGGCGTCAGCGTCAGGCTCATGACCGACATCGACTGGTCATCGGCCGGAATATTGTCGCTCGGTATGGTCTGCAACAGGACGATTGAGCCGATGAAGAACATGATGCCGCCGAGGAACGGCGCCCAGCGCGCGCGCAGAAGCGAGGTCTTGAGCCGGATGGTCAGCACAATGGTGCCGAGGCCCCCCGCCATGCCGATCATGGCGATAACGCCGCCGATGATCATCGAGGGCATTTCCGGCTTGATAATGACGCCGTCAGGCCCCGGATGCGGGAAGATGAAGCCCGACCCCATCGCCATGATGCCAAGGGAGAACAGCAGCCCGAATTCGAGCGCCGCCCAGCGCGCCTTCATGTAGGGTTTGTAAAGGACGAAGAACAGAACGAGCGTTACCGCGAGTACGCCGGCGGCGGCGATGCCCATCGGCACCGCGCTCTTGGTCAGGTACTGGATCAGCAACAGGATGGTGATCAGCAGGCCATGCATCAGGATGTACCAGCGCCATTTCAGGTGGCCTTCCAGACACCATTTCAGCATGGCCTGATAACCGTCCATCCAGAACGGCTTGTCGTTATCATGCTTGGGATTGGCGCGCAGCAGATAGGCGCCCATCAGCGGCGTGAGGGTTCGCGCCACCACCAGCGAGAAGAACACGCTGACGCAGGAGGCAATGGCGAAGCTCTTGAAGAACTGACCGACGATCCCCGGCATGAAACCTGTCGGTGCGAACACGGCGATCAGGGTCGCCGTGGTCGCCACGACGGCCGGGCCGATTTCGTCGGCGGCTTCGATAGCGGCCTGATAGGGCTTCTTGCCCTCGCGCATATGCCTGACGATGTTCTCGATCTCGACGATGGCGTCATCGACGAGAATACCGACGGTCAGCGAAAGAGCCAGCAGGGTCACGACGTTGAACGACTGGTTCAGCAGGTGCATGACATAGAAGGTCGGCAGCAGCGACATCGGCATGGCGACGGCGGAAACCAGGGTCGCCCGCCAGTCACGCAGGAACAGCCAGACTACGAACACGGCCAGGGCCGCACCGATAGCCAGAGCTTCCATCGAGGTGTCGAAGCTGCGCTGCACTTCCTTCACCGAGGATGAAACCTCCTCGATCTGTACGTTCGGGTTGGAGGCTTTCAGCGCCTCCACGGCGGCGCGAACGCCTTCAGCGACCTTGACTTCGGACGTGGCGCGGGTCCGCTGGATATTGAAGCCGACCACCTCATTGCCGTTATAACGAGCGCGCGTCCGCGGCTCGGACCAGGTGTCACTGACCGTGGCGATATCACCCAGCCGCACACTGCCGCCATTGGACAGGGTGATGCGCGTGTCCGAAAGCTGCTGAACACTGCTGGCGCCACCGACTGTGCGGATGGTTTGCTCGGAATCGCCGGCGTTGAAGCGGCCGCCCGGCATATTGACGTTGAAATTGCGCAGTTGCTGGCTGATGTCGCCGGCCGTCACGCCCTGCGCCGCCAGCTTGGCCGGATCAAGTTCGATGCGGATTTCACGTTCGACGCCGCCGTCACGCGTCAGTTGCGACACGCCCTTGACGCCCAGGACCTTCTTGGCGACATCGTTATCGACATACCAGCTCAGGTCTTCCGGCGTCATGTTGGCGGCCCGGATCGTATAGCTGAGCAGCGGCTGCCCCTGCGCATTCTCGACGCGTGACACAATCGGATCGAGCACATCGGACGGCAGGTTGGCCCGGACGCCCGCCACGGCGTTGCGGACGTCATTGGTCGCCTTCTCCAGGTCGGTTTCAAGCTGGAAGGTGATGACAGTGGTCGAGGCGCCTTCGTTGACAATCGACTGGATATGACGCACGCCGCCCAGGCCCGATACGGAATCCTCGACGATGCGAGTCACCTGGTTCTGCAGTTCGGTCGGCGCGGCGCCGGAGCGGACGACGGTGACGACCACGATCGGGAAATCGATATCCGGCCAGTTGTTGATGCGCATCTGACCAAAGCCGAGGAAGCCGGCGATCGTCATGACGACAAAGAAAACAAGGGTCGGGATGGGGTTACGGATCGACCAGGACGAAATCTGGAAGCCACCGCCGCCTTGCGCTGAAGATGCGGTAGACATGATCAGTGCTCTCCGCCGGCTGCCGTTGTAGCGGTGGCCTTGACCAGGTCGCCATCGTTAAGGAACCCGGCGCCGGTTGTGACCACGCGGTCACCCGCGACAAGCCCTTCCTTGACGATGACATCCTTACCGCCCGCCGTTGTACCGAGCAGAACCTTGCGCAGGTGCGCCTTGTTGTCGGTGCCGACCACAAAGACCTGCGGCAGGTTTTCATGATAAACAACGGCATTTTGCGGGATCAGCAGCACATTTTGGGAGCCGGCCGCGATCGTTCCGGAAGCAAACATGCCCGGACGCAGGCCTGATTCCCACGGCACGCTGACGCGGGCGTAGCCCAGGCGTGTCGCCGGGTCGACCATCGGCGTAACGATGCGCACCGAACCGCTGACCGGTCCGGTGGATTCACTGGTCACCGTCACCGGCATACCGGCGGAAACATTGTGCAGGTCGCTTTCGACCACCTGCATGTTGAGCTCAATTCGCCCATCGCGGACGATGCGGAACAATTCAGCGCCCTGGCTGATATTCTGGCCCAGAACCGCCGTGCGGTGGGTAACGATGCCGGAAACTGGCGCACGGACCGTCGCCATGTTGAGCTGGGTCTGCGCCGTTTGCATGGCGGCTTCCGTCGTCAGCTTGGCGGCCTCGGCATTATCGAGCGCGGCGGCCGACAGATAGCCCTGCTGGAACAGGGTCTGGGCGCGCAGGTAAGCCTTGTTCGACTGGTTGTAATTGGCCTGAGCCTGCTTGAGCTGAGCCTGGAGCAGGACATCGTTCATTTTCAGCAGGGGCTGGCCTTGCTTGACGGTTTGCCCTTCATCGGCCAGCAGCGCTACGGCGGTCAGCCCACCGGTTTCGGCGCCGACGGCGACCTCCTGCCAGGCGCTGATTGTACCGGTGCCCACCACCTGGACAGGCGCCGTATCCTGACGCACCACGGCGAAATTGACGACCGCCGCATGGGATTCCGCCTTGCCGTCATCCTTTTTCTTGCTGCAGCCGCTGATGCCGGCGCCGATAACCAGCGCCATGGCGACGAACGCCGCCACTGATCGTGACCGCGAACCGGCTTTCAGAGTTCCCCAAATCATGCCCATTGATCCTACTTTTATTATGTGCCGCGCATCTACGGACACAGATGTTTCTTATACCGCACTCTGATGCGCGCCCCGTTGCCTGTCAACGAAGGGCGACATTACAAATCCTTCACTAACGCACACCCCGGCGGACGTCATCGCGCCCGCATGACACCGTTCTCTTTCGCTATAGCACAATCTGGCAGAAAACTGTCAGTAGCTAAAACATGGGCAATGCTTGAAAAGAGGGTTAACCGGAGCGATAACGACTGGATTATTGCTTATTTATTTTGGCGCCGTCAGGCTGGGGCTGCAGATCAAGGGAGAACGTCATGAGATGGCAAGGCGGACGCAGGGGCGGCGTTGAAGATCGTCGGGGCGGCGGCGGCATGGGCCCGGTGGCCGGCGGCGGCGGGCTGGTTCTGGTGGTCGTGGCGCTAATCGGCTATTTCGTTTTCGGTATCGACCCGCAGACCATCATGAGCGCCGGCAGCCAGAGCGCGCCGGCGTCGGACGTACAAGCCTCTACCGGCACGCCGGGTGATGAGGAAGGTCAGTTCGCCGACGTTATCCATACCTCCGCCAATGATACCTGGCAGGCGCTTTTCCAGTCGGAGGGCAAGGACTTCCGCCCCTCCACCATCGTGCTCTACACCCAGGGCACCCCCACCGGCTGCGGCATGGGCGAAGCGGCCATGGGACCGTTCTACTGCCCGGCCGACGAGAAGGTCTATATCGATCTCGACTTCTTCCGCACGCTCGATAACCAGCTCGGCGCACCGGGTGATTTCGCCAAGGCCTATGTCATCGCCCACGAGGTCGGCCACCACATCCAGAAACTGGAAGGCACAAGCGACGCGGTCAGCCGCCAGGAACAGCGCCTGAGCAAGGCTGGCGCCAATGCCCTCTCCGTCAAGCTGGAGCTTCAGGCCGACTGCTATGCCGGCGTCTGGGCCAAGCGCGCCAATGACAAAGAACACTGGATCGAGGCCGGCGATATCGACGAAGCCCTCGGCGCCGCCACAGCGGTGGGTGACGACACGCTACAGGAAAAGGCCCAGGGCCGTGTGGTGCCGGACAGCTTCACCCACGGCTCGGCGGCGCAGCGCACCCAGTGGTTCAAGGCCGGCTTCCGCGCCGGCGATCCGGCGGATTGCCGCACTTTCGGCTAACGCACCTCGATTGCCGGCAGGCTGTTGATCGGCTCAATGGTGATATTGCGAAAGAAGGTTTCCGCCCCTTCGGACTGCAACTGTATCGCGCCGTGAGTTAGAGGCTCGCACGGGGCCGTATCGCTGGCCTTGTCGCAGATGCCCCACACCTCCATGACCGGCACGCCATTGACCACATGGACGGCATGGTTGGCGAAGACGTAGAGATCGAGCGTGTTCCACTGGCCGACCGGTCTATCGGCGTTGAAATTGTTTTCGATGTTCCACAGGGCGGTATTGCCGACGGCCGAGCCTTTCGGGGCGCCGGCCATGAAACGTTGTTTCGGATCAATGATCGATGGATCAATGGCCACGCTGGAATCGACCCGCAGACCGGCGCCGACCGGCACCACCATGCCGACGCTGCCAGTCATGATCTCGAACTCAACCGCGCGCGACCAGGTGCCCCAGACCGCGCCGGGCGCGCCGTGGGTGTGATACAGCAGGCCGTTGTTTTCCGGGTCGTTGAAGCGCGGCGCGTAGCGCTTGCCGCTCCACTTGTATTCCAGCCGCAGGTGGTAGTTCTTGAAATCACCCTTGTGGACCAGGCTTCCCCAGGTCCCGCCGCTGACACGCAGCGCCGGCGCGCCATCCTCGGTCACCACCGTGAAGATATCGCCCTTGCCACCCGGACCGATCGGTTTTGCATCCCCGGCATTATAGGTCACAGCCGCATCCTTATAGCCCAGCCAGGCCGTCCAGTCGTTCAAATCCTTGCCATTGAACAGCGCCTCAGCCGGTCCCGTGGCCTGTGGAATATTTTTCAGCACCAGGGTTTGCGGATGAAAGGCCGGTGCTTCGGCCCGCGCCACACCCAGTCCGAACGCCAAGGCCAGCCCGGCAGTAGCAGCAAGACGCTTCAACATATCTCTTCCCAACTTTTATATGATTGTACACGGTGGTAATCTATTACATACACATGCGTCAAGGCAGTGAGGAGATGGCTTCAGTGCGAAGCGGCGGACTTGTTCAGCGCGTCGTACATGTTGATTTTCATGCCGCCGGGCACGATCATGTCGCCGCCCTTCATATCGGCCGGACAATCGCCCAAGCGTTTACCAATTACCGTGGTAGTCGATTTGCCGTCTCCGCTCATCGGCGGTTCCATGGTTGCGGCAATCGTCTGGTGATACTCACTGTCGCTGATCATTTCCATGCGGATATGGCTGGTGATCTTGCGGCCTGACATTTGGCAAACCGAATCGACATCGACGGTTGTTCCGGTTTTTACGATATTACTTTGGGTGCATTGGGCATCGCCGGTGCCCTTCAGGCCGACCTCAACCATCCGTTCGCTCAGGCCCTGATCCACGCAGAGCTTGCTGACCAGGCCCGCCGGCATCCCCGGCACCGACGTCGTCATTTCCCACAGGCCGGGCTTCTGCGCCATCGGGCTGGCCTCCGCCAGTGGAGCCGGTTTCGCCGCCTCGGTGGCGGCTTCCGGTGCTTCAGGCGCCTTTGGCTTGCTGCACCCAGCCACGACGCCCAATGCAATCATTAAAACCAAGCCTGTAGTCAAACGCGTAACAGTCATAAGGCGTCTCCTCTAATCTGCGCCCATTACCATACAACCGAAGAACAATGTTACAAACCCATATTAGCGAAACTTGGCCAGAACGAGCCCGGCCTTGAGTTTCACGCCATCCCCCGTCACGTAGTCGCCTGGCTTCATGCCGGCCGGACAATCCCCCAGACGCTTGCCGTCGGTGATCGTGACCTGATTGCCATGGCCCGCAAACGCCGGCGAATACCGCGTCTCGACCGTCTGGTGGAACGCGTCATTGCCGATGATATCGACATGGATATGCGAGGTCAGGGTGGTGTCATTGACCATGCAGACTGTATCGATGTCGGCGCCATCATCGCTCTTGGTAACCGAGCGCGCCGAACATTCGAGATGCGCCATTTCCGGCTTGCCCGGCAGGTCATGGCCGATCAGGGCCAGCTTTTCCCCTTGAGCGTCGTTGACGCAGATTTTCGACACCGAGCGCCCCCCCAGTTGCGGCAGGGTCTGGGTCAGTTGCCAAAGTCCGGCCCGCTGCCCCAGCCGGCTGACCTTGTAAACCGGTGCGCTTTCGGACTCCGCCTCACTGGCCGCAGCACTTTCCACCGCGTCCGACGCCGCCGCCGCCGATAGTCCGGCGCCATCTTCAACAAACGGGGTGCGCGGCTTTTCCGGCTTGTCGCAGGCGGTCACGAGGAAAGCTGTCATCCCCAACATGACAAATTTCAACTTCATTGCGAGTCCGCCTCCGATGCCGGGCTGTCGCCCTCCACCGACATGACAGGCGCGTAGCTGGCATAGGCCGCCGCCTCTTCGGCCGTCAGGCTGGCGGCGGGGCTTTCACCAGCGTCCGCCACGTCACCGGATGCTCCAGGGCGCGGGCTGCAACCGCCGAGGACGCAAATGACCAGGCCGGACGCAATTAAACAGACAAACGGTTTCATACTTGACCTTCAAAGACACCCTATTTCCGAACATATTCACGAGATTGTAAAGACGAAATTCGGAAGTGAAGCTTTAAGTCCGCGCGATAGCGGGGTCATCCGGCAGTTTCCAGTCGATCGGCGCATAGCCTTTCGACGCCAGAAACTCATTGGCGCGCGAAAAGGGTTTGGTGCCGAAAAAGCCGTTATGGGCGGAAAGCGGCGACGGATGCACCGATTTGATCACCAGATGCTTCGAGGTATCGACAAATGCGGCCTTCTTTTGTGCATAACTGCCCCACAGGATGAACACCACCGGCTGCGGCAGGTCATTGACCGAGCGGATCACCGCATCGGTGAACTTTTCCCAGCCCTTGCCCTGGTGCGCCGCCGCCATGCCCATTTCCACGGTCAGCACGCTGTTCAGCAATAACACGCCCTGTTTTGCCCAATGCTCCAGGAATCCGTGACGCGCCGCCGGGATACCGAGATCACCTTGCAATTCCTTGTAGATATTGACCAATGAGGGCGGGATGCGCACGCCGGGCCTGACCGAGAATGACAGGCCATGCGCCTGGCCTTCGCCGTGATAAGGATCCTGGCCCAGAATGACGATACGCACCTTTTCCGGCGGCGTCAGGTCGAGGGCACGGAAATAGTCGGCTCCCTTTGGGAATATCCGCTTACCCGCTGCGCGCTGGGCCTGAAGAAAGGCGCGCAGGTCGGCCATATAGGACTTGGAAAATTCCGGCGCCAGCAGGGCCTTCCAGCCGTCATCGAGTTTGATATCGCTCATGCCGGCATCCCGCCGCGACTCCTTCATTAAGTCAAGCGCTCAAGCGCCGCGCGGGCTACCTCGCATAAGCTCGGGCGGGCCTTGCCCTTGCCGGCTAAAGCCGGAAACGCCCATCAGGATTTCGTGCAGGTGCCCGTCACCTTGCCCATGACATGCAGCGTCGTATCCTGTCCGGCGGTGGAGGCGGTTACATCGCCGCTGAAAGACTGCCCGTCATCGGCAATGGTCAGGGAACCGGTGCCTTTGACGGCCGCGCAGTCCGTGGTCCAGGAGACCGTCTTGCCGGCTTCACTGAATTTTTGGCCCTCGCATTGCGGTCCGGTCACGACCACAGGTGGCGCTTTCAGGTCTTCCGGATTGGCGCAGAGGCTTGCGGTTGTGCTGGTCGGCGCCTGGCCGGCGACCGTCGTGGTGGTGGTGATTTCCCACAGGGAATCCGGCCCTGGCAAAACCGGCGCATCCGTGACCTCCGGCGGCGTATCGGCCACGGTTGCGGCGGCCGTTGTTGGCTTTGGATCAGGCCCGACCTGATCCATTACAGCGGGGGAAACCACGCCGAACACAAATCCTGCGGCGGCGGTAAAGGCCAGGGCAAGGGTGGGACTCATGAACAAGGCTCCTGTCAAAACAAAAACCCCGCAATGCCGCCCACCGCCATATTAGGCTTGGAACCAAATCACGCCAAATCAAAAACACATCAAGCATTTGACTTTTATTGATTTTTTATACAGCCCACCTTGCCTAGAAAGCCCTGGCCTATACACGCCTTACCATAAATTTACAGGTTCAGGTGCTGCACCGGTCGACTACCTTGCCGTCAAGGCCGGTTGTCACCTCGCCTTCCGGCGTCCGCACCGTGCTTTGACCTTCCACAGCCTTGCCGCCGTGTGAGAAGGTCCACTGGCCGGCGCCCTGCGCCACATCGCACTGGGATTTCCACGACACGACATCGCCATCACGCGTAAATTCCGGATCGCTGCACTTGCCGCCGGTCAAATCCTTCGGCGGATTAAGCCAGCTATCCTCGGACATGCACATCCAGGTCGTGTTCTTGCTTGCCGCGCCATCGCCGGCTTTCGTCTCGACTTCGAGTTCCCATAACCGGCCCTTTTCGTAAGCCGAAGCCTCGGTCGCGCCCATGACTGTAAACAGCGCCACAGCGGCGCTCAAAAGATACATATTGCGCAGTGTCATCTTTTCCTCCTCAAAATCTTTACCCCTCTGAATTGAGCTTAGACCACATAAAAGGCGCAACTCAAGACCACTCTCATAGATGTTACACAGCACAAAATTGAATCACGTTAATCTATAATCGCACATAAAAATCTTTATTTAAAAATATTACGCTCTCATAATTCATGTAATTAAAAATTATATACATAATTCATTATTTTAAATTTCCATGTATGATTCATGTATTTAAAATTGACACAATTACGACATAACAAAATTGTGAAGACGTCGGAAGCAGCGACACTCTCGATACAAATGAAACCGCCGTATATTGTATCAGATCGGTAAGTGTGTATTGTCACCACTTTGCAATCATAACTTCACAAAAACCGAGGCCGCTCGTGACTCTCCGATCCCCCTCCACCCTTCGCGCCCTGCTGACCGGCACGGCCTGCCTGTTCCTGGCCAGCGCCGCCCTGCCCACCTTCGCCGCCGACGATGCCAAAGCGAAGCCGGACGCCGCCACCGATAAAAAGACCGACAAGGATGACGCCCTGCCGCCCCTGCCGGACGACAAGACGATACACCAGTCGATCCAGCTTGATGGCAAGGCGCTGGGCTATGACGCCACGGTCGGCAGCATTCCGGTGCGCGATGCCAAGGGCAAGAAGATCGCCGATGTCGTCTTCACCGCTTATATCGTGCCCGGCAAGGATGTCGGAAACGGTTCTGGTCGCCCCGTGACCTTCGCCTTTAATGGCGGCCCCGGCGCCTCCTCGGTCTATCTCAATATGGGCGCCGTTGGCCCCAAGCGCGTCCAGTTCGGCGATGAAGGCGACTCCCCCTCCGATTCCAGCGTCACCACCGACAATCCCAATAGCTGGCTCGATATGACCGACCTGGTCTTCATCGACCCGGTCGGCACCGGTTATTCGCGCTCGCTGGAAGATGACGACGCCACCAAAAAGGATTTCTGGTCCACTGAAGCGGATATCCAGTATCTGTCGCGTGTCGTCTATGACTGGCTGGTCAAGAATGGCCGACTGCGGTCGCCGAAATACGTCATGGGCGAAAGCTACGGCGGCTACCGGGCGCCACGCATCGCCAATGCCCTGCAAACCCGCATGGGGGTCGGCGTCTCCGGCCTGATCATGGTGTCGCCCTATCTCGACCCGGCCGCTGTCGGCTCAGAAACCGCACTTTCGCCCCTGCCGTGGATGATCAACCTGCCTTCCATGGCCGCCGCCAATTTCGAGAAACAGGGCAAGCTGACTCCCGCCGCCATCGCCGAGGTCGAGCAGTATGACCGCACCCAGTTCGTTACAGACTTTCTGGCCGGCCGCTCCGATCCACAGGCCGTCAGCCGGATGGTAGCCAAGGTGTCGGAATATACCGGCCTCGATCCGGCGCTCGTGGCCCGCATGGATGGCCGCATCGACAGCATGACCTTCGTGCGCGAAAGCCACCGCAATGAACGCAAGATCGGTAGCTGGTACGATTCCAACGTCACCGCCTATGATCCCTTCCCGGAATCGCCCAGCCAGAAGTCCGGCGACCCGATCCTGAACGCCCTGCTGGCGCCCACCACCAGCGCCATGGTCGATTTCGTCACGCGCGAGGTCGGCTGGAAGACCGATGCCCATTACGAGGCCCTCTCCCCGGTCGTTGGCGAAAACTGGCAGCAATATCCCAATGAGGACAAGCCGGTCAGCGACCTGCGCCAGGCCATTGCCAACGACCCGAAGATGAAGGTGCTGATCGCCCACGGCTATAACGACCTGTCCTGCCCCTTCTTCACCTCGCGCCTGGTCGTCGACCAGTTGCCGACGTTTGGCGGCACCAAGCAGGTGAAACTCTCCGTCTATCCTGGCGGCCATATGTTCTACAGCCGCGCCGGCAGCGGCACCGCCTTCAAGGCCGACGCCAAAGCCCTTTACAGCAAGGATTAAGTCATGACTTTCCGCACCCTTACCTCCGTCGCCGCCCTGCTGGCCCTGGCCGCTACGCCCGTCATGGCCAAGCCGAAGCCTGCCGCACCGGCCGCTAATGCCTCGGTCACCCCCATGACGCCGGATGTCTTCGACAGCTATGACAAGGTCCGGCCCGACGCCGATTTCGTCCGCCGCGTCGTCATGATCCCAATGCGCGACGGCACCAAACTCTACACCGTCATCGTCTTCAAAAAAGGCACCACCAACGGCCCGATCCTTTTGTCGCGCACGCCCTACGACGCCAAAAGCACCATGGCGCGCACGCCGAGCCAGACGATCAAGGAAGTGCTGCCGGCGATGTATAATGAATTCGTCGACGACGGCTATATCATCGTGACGCAGGATATCCGCGGCATCCATAATTCCGAAGGCACTTTCGTGATGAATCGCCCGCTCGCCGGGCCGCTCAATGATACGAAGATCGATGAATCGACCGATGCCTATGACACCATCGACTGGCTGTCGAAAAACATCCCGGAATCGAACGGCAAGGTCGGCATTGTCGGCTCGTCCTATCTCGGCTTCACCTCGCTGATGGCCGAAATCAATCCGCATCCGGCACTCAAGGCCGCCGTGCCGCAAAGCCCGATGGTCGATGGCTGGATGGGTGACGACTGGTTCCATAACGGCGCCTTCCGCGTCAGCAGCTTCGACTATGCGCTGGAGCAAAGCACCGGCAAGGCCGAGGCCGGCGCCGCCATTCCCGGCGGCGTGGGCGACGATTACAACCGCTATCTTGAAGCGGGTTCGGTCGGCGATTACGCCCGCAAATGGGGCATCGACCAGGTGCCGTTCGTTCGCAAGCTGATGGAAAATCCGGCCTACACGACCTTCTGGTCAGGTCAGGCGGTCGACAAATGGATGGCCGAACAGCCGCTGAAGGTGCCGACCATGCTGGTCGTCGGCCAGTGGGATCAGGAAGACAGCTACGGCGCACCGGCGGTCTACAAGGCGATCGAGCCCAAGGACACGAATAACGACATGGTCTCCCTTGTCATCGGGCCGTGGCGCCATTCCGGCGTAAATCATTATGGCTATGACCTGGGCGCTCTGACCTTCACCGGCGATACGGCACAGGAATTCCGCGTCAAGTATATGAAGCCCTTCTTCGACCACTACCTGAAGGGCGCCCCCGATCCGCATACCCCGCCGGTCCTGACCTATGCCACCGGCGTCAACCATTGGGACAGATCCCCCAAGTGGCCGATGGGCACCCTGACCCCGCTCTATATCGGCGACAACGCCACGGCCAGCTTCGACAAGCCATCGGCGGCGGCGCATGATGACTATGTTTCCGATCCATCCAAGCCGGTGCCGTTTATTCCGCGTCCGATCAACATGGCCGATTCCAATCAGTGGAAGCCGTGGCTGGTGCATGACCAGCGCTTTGTCTCCGATCGTCCTGATGTGCTCTCCTATACCAGTGCGCCGCTGGAAAAGGCCGTGCATGTCATGGGCGCGCCGGAGGTCGATCTGTTTGCCGCCACCAGCGGCACGGACAGCGACTGGGTGGTCAAGATCATCGATGTCTATCCTAATGAATCGCCGGAAGATGCTTCACAGGGTTCCAAGCCATCCACGGCCGGTTTCGAGCTGCCCATGGGCATCGAAATCTTCCGCGGCCGCTATGTCCACGGCTTCGACAAGCCGGCGGCGCTTACGCCCGGCAAGGTCGAGGAATACAAGTTCGCCCTGCCGAACATCGACCATGTCTTCCTGCCGGGCCACCGCATGATGATCCAGGTGCAGTCGTCGCTGTTCCCGCTCTATGACCGCAACCCGCAGACCTTTGTCGATAATATCTTCAATGCCAAGCCAGCCGACTATAAGGCGGCGACGGAAAGCGTTTATCGCGGCGCGGATACCGCCTCGGCAGTGTGGCTGCCGATTGTGAAGGAATAAAAAGAATCTCCTCCCTACGAAGTGGGGAGGAGAAAAATTACTGCACCGTCGCCGAAACCGTCGAAGCCGCTCTTGTCGCAATGGTCGCCTCATACTGTGCGTGTTCTTCGTCACGCTCCGTCTTCCACGCCTTGAGCAAGACGGCGCGGCGCTTCGGATAGCGGTTTTCCATCGGCGTCCAGGAGATGATCCGGTCTGCCCGCAAATGTCGGAACGCCTGGCGCATCTCGCACCACACCACCACCATGCGGATATGCTCGAAGAAACCCAGCGCGATCGGCCAGACCACGCGGTCGGTCGTCACTTCCTTGAGGTCGGTATAGCGCACCTCGACCCGGCACTCGCTGCGGATCGAAGCGCGGATATCGCCGAGATCGATCCGGCTCGGCGGCGTCGACCAGCTCGGCACGACCAGCAGGCCGGAGGTATCGATTTCATCGGCCAGATCCTTCGGCAGCACAGCGACAATCTTGGTCAGGGCGTTCTGCGCCGCTGCCCCCAGCCGGGCATCGCCACGATCGGCCACCCAACGGACACCCAGAACCAGCGCTTCCAGCTCTTCCTGTGACAGCATCAAAGGTGGCAGCATATAGCCCGGCCGCAACACATAACCGACACCCGGTTCGCCTTCGATATGCGCGCCCTGAGCCTGAAGCGCACCGATATCGCGGTAAAGGGTGCGCAGGGAGATATCGAGCTCGCGCGCCAGTTCCGCCCCGGATACCGGATAACGATGGCGGCGCAACAGTTGCAGAAGGTCCAGCAGGCGGGTGGCGCGTGACATGACGGCATCCTTTGGTCAGGTGGGCTCAGGTACGCGATACTGACACCTTCCTACTATCTACCTGATGACACATTCTGTCAGTATAATTCCGGCGAGACCGCAAATATTGTGAAACGGTAGAGTTAAAGCGCCAGAACCTGGTTTACTGCTTCACGCATTTTCCTGGCTGGCGCGTATTGCGGATGCCTCAGGCCGATCACAGTCAGCATTCGGTCTCCAACCTGACAACGGGCAAAGTGAAAGCCGGTATCACCTAGCGGCGCCTGCTCCTCAACGCACATTCCCGGAATCCCGGTCAGGGCTGACCATCCTTTGGCGCTAAACACCAAAAGCTTATCCATTTTGTGCGCTTCGGCAATACTGAGTACTCTTTTCCGGCCGGCATCAGATTGCTCGGGCGTTGCAACGGCATAGCGTTGATCTCCGCCGCCGATCGCGCAGGGCACGAACTCGAAAAAAGTCACGCGGTTATAGAAGTCTGCGCGATCCCAGTCGAAATAGTTGGGAATGGCGTTGAAGAACTGAACCTTAGGCCAGGCGCCAGAAACAACGTTCGCAATAGATTCAATGGTGTAACCAGCATGGTCCTCCGGAGTCCAGGCCGAATAGCCCATAATTCCAAGACGCTGCCCCTTCAAACCCTCTGAGTCGTAAAGTGGTCCAACCCACGGCATATGTTCAATCATTTGAGCCCCCTGTCCGGTAATAATTGCCCTCTATCCATAGCCATAGTGCCAAGTTCTGTCAGCAGAATTCAATCGATGATTCCATAGGCTTGACTTTCGCCAGGCAACATACATACTGGTCGGTATGGAAACGCACTCATCCCCGCGCCGCAATGCCGGCCAGACCCGCGAACGCCTGCTCAATGCCGCCTTTGAGGAGATCTATCATTCCGGCTTTCGCGGCAGCGACCTGAATACCATCCTGGCGAAGGCCGGCGTCACCAAGGGGGCGCTCTATCACCACTTCGATGGCAAGGACGCGCTCGGTCATGCGATCGTGGAAAATGTCATCGCCAAAATCACGCAAGATAAATGGCTGGCGCCGCTCGATGATGTCGATGATCCGATCGATGCCCTGATCGGCATACTGGACAGCACCGGCACCTCAGAGGCCGAGGTCAATGGTGGCTGTCCGCTCAATAATCTGGCGCAGGAAATGTCGCCGCTCGACGAAGGCTTCCGCCTGCGCCTGTCAGAAATCTTCGCCAACTGGATCGGCGGCGTGACCGACGCCCTGCGGCTGGGCCAGGTCAATGGCAAGGTCCGGCGCGATATCGATCCACGCGAAACCGCCACCTTCTTCGTGGCCAGCTATGAGGGCTATATTTCCCTGGCCAAGACGGCGCAGGACGCCCGCGTTTTGCGCTCCGGCATCAGGCAGTTGCGGGTTTACCTGGAAGGGTTGCGCGCCCCGATCAAGACAGCGTGAGTTGACGCCAATCTTTACGTAGACGTAAATAACCTGCGACTTGACCTCGATGGTTTCAATTGATACCGTCAACAAAACGATACAGGGACATTTCTATGACGATTGCATCCGCGGGCGCGAAATTCCGAGCGGCCATGGCCGCTGAAAAGCCCTTGCAGGTCATAGGCGCCATCAATGCCAACCATGCCCTGCTGGCCAAACGCGCCGGCTATCGCGCCATTTATCTGAGCGGTGGCGGTGTGGCGGCTGGCTCGCTGGGGATGCCCGACTTGGGCATCAATACGCTCGATGATGTCCTCATCGATATCCGCCGCATCACCGATGTCTGCGATCTGCCGCTGATGGTCGATATCGATACCGGCTTCGGCCCGTCCGCCTTCAATATCGAACGCACGGTCAAGTCGCTGATCAAGTTCGGCGCGGCGGCCTGCCATATCGAGGACCAGGTCGGCGCCAAGCGCTGCGGCCATCGCCCCGGCAAGGAAATCGTCCCCACCTCGGAAATGGTCGATCGCGTGAAGGCCGCCGCCGATGCCAAAACCGATCCCGATTTTTTCCTGATTGCCCGCACCGACGCCATTGCGGTCGATGGCGTGGAGGCTGCCATCGAACGCGCCATCAAATGCGTCGAGGCCGGAGCGGATGGTATCTTTGCCGAAGCGGCCTATGATCTGGAAACCTATCGCCGTTTCGTCGACGCCGTGAAGGTGCCGGTACTGGCCAATATCACCGAATTCGGCAAGACACCGCTGTTTACGCGCGACGAACTGGGCGGAGCCGGCGTCGCTATCCAGCTTTATCCGCTGTCGGCCTTCCGCGCCATGAACAGGGCGGCGGAAAACGTCTATGAAGCCATCCGCCGCGACGGCCACCAGAAGACTGTACTCGATACCATGCAGACGCGCGAGGAACTGTACGACCGCATCGGATATTACGCCTTTGAAGACCGCCTCGATGCCCTCTTCAACACCAATAAATTAAAGTAAACAGGAACAAGGAAATGCCCCATGGACGGAGACATCCAGCCCGGCTTTAAGCCCAAGAAATCCGTGGCCCTGTCCGGCCAGATCGCCGGCAATACGGCCCTGTGTACGGTCGGCCGCACCGGCAATGACCTGGCCTATCGTGGCTACGATATCCTCGACCTGGCGGCGACGTCGGAGTTTGAGGAGATCGCCTACCTACTGGTGCACGGCAAGCTGCCCAATGTCAGCGAACTCAGCGCCTACAAGACCCGGCTGAAGTCCCTGCGCGGCCTGCCCGCCACGCTCAAGGCCGTTCTGGAAAGCCTGCCCTACTCCACGCACCCGATGGACGTGCTGCGCACCGGCGTGTCCGTCCTGGGCTGCCAGTCGGCGGAGCGCGAAGATCATAATCATCCCGGTGCCCGCGATATCGCCGACAAGCTGCTGGCAAGCTTAGGCTCCATGCTGCTTTACTGGTATCAGTTCAGTCATAATGGCAAGCGCATCGAGGTCGAGACCGACGATGACTCGATCGGCGGCCATTTCTTGCACATGCTGCATGGCAAGCCCCCACCGCTTTCCTGGGTGGATGCCATGCACACCTCGCTGATCCTTTATGCCGAACACGAGTTCAACGCCTCTACCTTTGCCGCCCGCGTCATCGCTGGCACCGGCTCGGACTTCTATTCGTGTATCATCGGCGGCATCGGTGCCTTACGCGGCCCCAAGCACGGCGGCGCCAATGAAGTCGCCTTTGATATCCAGAAACGCTACGACAATCCGGACGAGGCCGAGGCCGATATCCGCGCCCGTGTCGAACGCAAGGAGGTGATCATCGGCTTCGGTCACCCCGTTTATACGGTTTCCGACCCGCGCAATGTGGTGATCAAAGAGGTGGCCCGCCGCCTCTCCGCCGAACAGAACTCTATGAAAATGTTCAATATCGCCGAACGGCTGGAAAGTGTGATGTGGGATGCCAAGCGCATGTTCCCCAATCTCGACTGGTTTTCGGCGGTCTCCTATCACATGATGGGCGTGCCGACCGATATGTTCACGCCCCTGTTCGTCATCTCGCGTACCGCCGGCTGGTCGGCCCATATCATCGAACAACGCCAGGACGGCAAGATCATCCGCCCCAATGCCCACTATACCGGCCCGGAGGATCGCCCCTTCGTGCCGCTGAAAGACCGTCCTTAAATCTTTCTCCTCCCCTGCGGAGCGGGGGAGGTGTCACGGCGTAGTCCGTGACGGAGGGGGCCTTTTCCCGCTTCTGAAGCCCCCTCCGTCTCGACAAGCTCGCCACCTCCCCCGTACGCTTGGCTATAAGGGAAGGATAAATTGAAGAAAGCCCATCATGTCTGCCCATATCCCTAACGAACGCCCCGCCCCCGATACCGTCCTCACCGATATCGTCGACTATGTCCTGAATTACGAAATCACTTCCGGCCTCGCCTATGAAACGGCGCGCAACTGCCTGATCGATACCCTCGGCTGCGGGCTGGAAGCGCTTGACTATCCCGCCTGCGCCAAGCTGATGGGGCCGATCGTTCCCGGCACCATCGTGCCCAACGGCGCCAAGGTGCCCGGCACCCAGTTCCAGATTGATCCGGTCCAGGCCGCCTTCAATATCGGCGCCATGATCCGCTGGCTCGATTTCAACGACACCTGGCTGGCGGCCGAATGGGGCCATCCGTCCGATAATCTCGGCGGCATCCTCGCCGTTGCCGACTGGCTGTCGCGCACCGCCGTCGCCAATGGCCGCGCCCCCCTGACCATGAAGGCCGTGCTGACCGCCATGATCAAGGCGCACGAAATCCAGGGCTGCCTGGCGCTGGAAAACAGCTTTAACAAGGTCGGCCTCGATCATGTCGTCCTCGTCAAGGTGGCCTCCACCGCCGTGGTGGCCCAGATGCTGGGCCTGGACCGTGACGAAATCATCAATGCCGTGTCGCTGGCCTGGGTCGATGGCCAGTCTTTACGCACCTATCGCCATTCGCCGAATACCGGTTCGCGCAAGTCCTGGGCCGCTGGTGACGCAACGTCGCGCGGCGTGCGCCTGGCTCTGATGGCCGCGAAGGGCGAGATGGGCTATCCGTCCGTGCTGACGGCCAAAACCTGGGGCTTCTATGATGTGCTCTTCAAGGGCCAGCCGTTCAAATTCCAGCGCCCCTATGGCAGCTATGTGATGGAACAGATCCTGTTCAAGATCAGCTTCCCGGCCGAGTTCCATTCCCAGACTGCCGTCGAAGCGGCCATGATGCTGCATCACAAACTGGGCGCGCTCGGTAAAACGACCGAGGACATCAAGCGCATCACTATCCGTACGCACGAAGCCTGCATCCGCATCATCGATAAAAAGGGCCCGCTCGATAACCCGGCCGACCGCGACCACTGCATCCAGTATATGGTCGCCGTGCCGTTGATCTTCGGTCGTCTGACCGCCGCCGATTATGAAGACAGCGTGGCGTCTGATCCGCGCATCGATGTCCTGCGCGACAAGATCACCTGTATCGAAGATCCGCAGTTTACCGCCGACTATCACGATCCGGACAAGCGTTCGATCGCCAACGCCCTGACTGTGGAACTGACCGACGGCACGGTGCTGGACGAGATCGTGGTCGAATACCCGATCGGCCACAAGCGCCGCCGCGCCGACGGCATCCCTCTGCTCGAAGCCAAGTTCAAGACTAATCTGGCCCGCCGTTTCCCCCCGAAGCAACAGTCGGCGATCCTCAAGGTCAGCCTCGATCAACAGGCGCTGGAAACCATGTCGGTCAATGAATATGTAGATTTATATGTGATTTAACGACCCAAATTCAGCGGCATAGCGAAAACCTGCGTCCAATAGGTGCCAGTATCGTCCGCCTGATACATGGCTATTCCGGTTTCCCTGAAAGCGCACATCAGGATATTCTGGCGGTGACCGGGGCTGTTCATCCAGGTTGAAACCACCGCTTCCGGATCTTCGGAATTGAGCTCGATATTCTCGCCGACCATCTGATAGACATAGCCGGTGTCCTTTACCCGCTTGCCAGGCGTCGAACCATCCGGTGCATTGTGGCTGAAATAATGACGCGTCGCCATGCCACGGCTCTGGCGCTCGGCGGCTTCCGACAGTCGCGTTTCAACGCGCAAAGGCTGGCAGCCATGACGGACACGTTCGGCATTGATCATGGCCAATACATCGCCCTCCGGGCCGCGCGGCCTGGCATCGGCATGTGAGCAAACAAGGCCGGCGCAAGCGGCCGTAAGCAAGGCAAGGGTACGCATACTGAAATTCCGATTGGGGGTATCGGGGACGATGCGCCTGATCCGTTAACTTTTTCCAAACGCATAGCCTGACCGCGCCATTAAGGCTTTTCGCGGTGGCCAACAAGTCCTATAGCCGCTTCATGCATATCCGACCCGCCACCGCCGCCGGCCATGACGCCATCTGGGCCATTATCGAGCCTATACTCCGCGCCGGCGAAACCTATGCCCTGCCGCTTGACTGGAACCGCGAGACCGCCCTCGCTTACTGGTTTGCCCCGCCGCACCAGGTTTTTGTGGCGGAAACAGATGGCGAAATCCTCGGCCACTATTTTCTGACGCCCAACCAGAAGGGCGGCGGCGCCCATGTCGCCAATTGCGGCTTCATGGTCTCGTCCGCCGCCAACGGTAAGGGTATAGCCAGCGCCATGTGCAAACACGCGCTGGAAACGGCAAAAATGCAGGGCTTTCGCGCCATGCAGTTCAATTTCGTCGTCAGCAGCAATGCGCGCGCCGTCGCCCTGTGGCAGCGCATGGGCTTCGAGATCGTCGGCCGCCTGCCCGGTGCCTTCAATCACCCGCGCCTCGGCTTTGTCGATGCCTTTGTGATGTACAAAACGCTTTGATCACGCCCGATCAAATTTTTGAACGCACTGACTAACGCGGAAGTGAGCAAGCGTTAATTGGCGTATAAGCGTCCGTATGAAAGACTAAACAGAGGGTTTCAGGAGCAATCATCATGAGCATCAATCTGTTTAATGAAACGGCGCGCAAGGCGTTCGTCGATCAGCATATGGCAGCCTTCAAGGCAGGTGTGCGCGAGGGCCGGGCAGCCCGCGAAAAGCTTCAGACCCGGATCGAATCCATGACTTCTGTCCGCTTTGGCGACGACGACCGAATTGCCCTGCGCGACTATTTGCGCAAGCTGTCGTGGATGTACCGCAAGGGCGAGATCGACGAGCGCACGACGCAGCAAGGCCTGAACAAGGTGGTCATGGCCGCCGCCAACAGTCCGGAAGTATTGAACTATATCCGCGCCTAAGCCCCGCGCCTGATCCTTTCCATTATATAGGAAAAATCCTGCGCGGCATGGCCCTGATTGCACAGGGCTTCATAAAGCGCATGAGCGCGCGAGCCCAGCGGCGTATCGGCATTGGTCTGGGCCGCCGCCTGCATGGCCAGGCTTAAGTCCTTCAGCATCAGGGCGGCGGCGAAGCCCGGCTGGTAATCATTATTGGCCGGCGAGGTCGGCACCGGCCCCGGCACCGGGCAATAGCTGGTCATCGACCAGTTCTGGCCCGAAGCTTTCGAGGCGATATCGAAGAAGACCTGATCCTTCAGGCCGAGCTTTTCTGCCAGGGCAAAGGCTTCGCAGGTGCCGATCATGGTGATGGCCAGCAGCATGTTGTTGCACAACTTGGCCGCCTGACCGGCGCCGGCTGCGCCGGCATGGATGACGACCTTCCCCATCTGTTTCAGGATCGGTTCGGCGCGCTCGAAAGCACCTTTGGGCCCGCCGCACATAAAGGTCAGGGTGCCGGCTTTCGCACCGGTCACGCCGCCGGAGACCGGGGCATCGATCATCGCATATCCGGCCGTTTCGGCCTGCGCAGCCACGTGACGGGCGCTCTCGACATCAATGGTTGAGCAATCGATCAGCAAGGCGCCCTTCGGCGTCCGTTCCAGCACCTGCGAATAGACCGAAAGCACATGCTGACCGCCCGGCAACATGGTGATCACCGCCTCAGCCCCTTCGCACGCCTGGCCCAGCGATGTCGCCCCTAAGCAGCCATCGGCCACGGCCTGTGTCAGGGCCGCTTCGCTCAAATCATAGGCGCGCACCTCATGCCCGGCCTTCGCCAGATTGGCGGCCATGCCGGAGCCCATATGGCCCAGGCCGATAAACGCGATTTTCATAGCGAAAGCTCCTCTGAAACCGGGACAAACATGGCTTCTACCATCGCCTTTGTGACCCCTGCGGGCGTTTCCGGCGACCATTTCGGCGCGTGATCCTTGTCCTCGATCACCGCCCGCACGCCCTCGGAAAAATCATGGGTGCGAATAATATGGCAGGCGACGCGGTACTCCATCCGCATCATATCCTCAAAGGATGACATCTGCGCGCCGCGTCGCAATTGTTCGAGCGATACGGCCATGGACAGCGGCGACCGCGTCTTCAGGATATCCGCCTGCGCCGTGGCCCAGTCATCATCAGCCATCTTCAGCGCCAGGCAGATATCGGTGACGGTCGGGCGCGAAAAGCAATGATTGATTATATCGAGATGCTCGGCATAGGTCGGTGTCTGAGGCGTTTCCGTATAATCGGCCAGCACCGCATCCGGCGCCTCGCCCGCCAGAATCCGCGCCTTCACCTCCGGCAATTTTTCGAAGGCGACAAAATGCGTGGCGATGCCCGCCGCCAGCACATCCCGGCCCTTCAACCGCGCGCCTGTGAGCGCCAGCCAGGTGCCCAGTTCGCCTTCCAGACGCGGCAGGAACCACGAGCCACCGACATCCGGGAAAAGGCCGATACCTGTTTCCGGCATGGCAAACAGCGTATGTTCGGTGGCAATACGGTGCGAGCCGTGGATCGAAATACCGACGCCACCGCCCATGGTCACGCCATCAAGGAACGCTATATAGGGCTTGGGAAAGCGCTTGATCTGGGTGTTGAGTGTATATTCGATGCGGAAGAAATCAGCCGCCTCGACACCATCCACCCGACCGGACTGCGCCACCATGCGGATATCACCACCGGCACAGAAGCCGCGGGTGCCCTCGGCATGATCGATCATCAGCAGCGTCACGCGGTCATCAGCCGCCCATTCGGTCAGGGCCTCGCTCATCATGCGGCACATATCCGTATTCAGCGCGTGCAGGGCGTGCGGACGGTTGAGCGTGATCCGGCCGATGCCGTTCTCGATGCGGGTAATAACGTCCATTACTGATCTTTCAGCATGTCGCGCGCGATGATGACGCGCATGATTTCATTGGTGCCTTCGAGGATCTGATGCACCCGTAAATCGCGCACGATGCGCTCGACGCCGTATTCATGCAAATAGCCATAGCCGCCATGGATCTGCAGCGCTTCGTTGGCCACTTTCGAGCCGGTATCGGTGACGAAGCGCTTGGCCATGGCGCACCATTTGGTGGCGTCCGGCGTGCCGGCGTCCAGCCGCGCAGCCGCCTCATAGAGCATGGCGCGGGCCGCCTGAAGTTCGGTTTCCATGTCGGCCAGCTTGAACTGCGTCACCTGAAACTCATTGATATGCTTGCCGAACTGGCTGCGTTCGGCCGCATACTGCCGGGCGCGATCGAGCGCATCTTGCGCGCCGCCAAGCGAACAGGCGGCGATATTGAGCCGGCCGCCATCCAGCCCCCTCATGGCGAACTTAAAGCCCTCGCCTTCATCACCGATGCGGTGTTCCACTGGGATGCGGACATTATCGAACAGAACCTGCCGCGTCGGCTGGGCGTTCCAGCCCATCTTTTTCTCATTGGCCCCGAAGCTCAGGCCCGGCGTCTCCTTCGGCACGACAAAGGCTGAAATGCTGTCGTCGGTCTTCGCCATAACGACATAGATATCCGAGACGCCGGCACCGGAAATGAACTGTTTTGAACCATTGAGCACATAGGTCTCGCCATCGCGCTCGGCGCGGGTTTTCATGGCGGCGGCGTCTGAGCCAGACCCCGGCTCGGTCAGGCAGTAGCTGGCGATCAGCTCCATGCCGGTCAGCTTCGGCACGAAACGCGACCGCAGATCGGCCGAACCAAAACGGTCGACCATCCAGGTACACATGTTGTGAATAGAAAGAAACGCGGCCGTAGCGATGCAGCCGCGCGAGAGTTGCTCGAAGATCAGCACGGCATCGAGGCGGCTCATGCCCGATCCGCCGTGTTCTTCCTGGGAATATATGGCAGCGAAACCCAGTCCCGCCGCCTCGCGCATCACATCGACGGGAAAATGCTTGTGCGCATCCCAGTCACCGGCATGGGCCCGCAGGCGGTCATAGGCGAAACGCTGCGCCAAATCTTGGATCATTAACTGGTCGTCGTTCAGCATTCGGTTTCCTGGCCTGTATCCTCTCCTCTGACGGGAAAGGTTTTTTCTTGTACCTCCCCACCTTTGGTGGGGAGGGGGGCCATTGGCAAAGCCAATGGTGGTGGGGTCTCTTACTTTAACTCATCGTCGGAATAATAAACGCCTGATCACCAATATCCCCATCCGGCCAGCGTTGGGTAACCGTCTTGACCTTAGTGTAGAAACGCACGCCGTCCTCGCCATACTGGTTCATGTCGCCAAAGGCCGAGCGCTTCCAGCCGCCGAAGCTGTGATAGGCCACCGGCACGGGGATCGGCACATTGATCCCCACCATGCCGACATTGACCTTGGCCGCGAATTCCCGCGCCGCGAGACCATTGCGCGTGAAGATCGCTACGCCATTGCCATAGGCATGTTGTGAAGGCAGCAAAGCCGCCTCTTCCAGCGTTTCGGCCCGCACCACCTGAAGCACCGGCCCGAAAATCTCTTCCTGATAGGTCTGCATATTCGGCTTCACATGATCGAACAGGGTCGGCCCGATAAAGAAGCCCTCTTCATGGCCCTGTAATTTCATCCCCCGGCCATCAAGCAGCAGTTCCGCGCCCTCATCGACGCCCATCTGAATGTAGGTTTCCACCTTGGCCTTGTGGGCGGCGGAAATCACCGGCCCATAGTGCGCCTCGGCGTCGGTAGAGATCCCGACCTTCAGTCCCCGCGCCGCGTCGATCATCCGCTCGACAAAGGCATCCGCGGTCTTTTGGCCCACCGGCACCGCCACCGGCAGGGCCATACAGCGCTCGCCAGCCGAGCCATAGGCGGCGCCGACGATATCCTTAACCACCTGGTCGAGATCCGCATCCGGCATGATGATGCCGTGGTTCTTGGCGCCGCCCATGGCCTGGACACGCTTGCCGTGAGCCGCCCCCGTGGCATAGATATATTGCGCGATATCCGACGAGCCGACGAACGATACGGCCCTGATATCCGGATGGGTGATCAGGGCATCGACCGCCACCTTGTCGCCATGGACGACCTGGAACACGCCTTCCGGCAATCCGGCTTCGATCAATAGTTGACCGAGACGCACCGGTACGGACGGATCCTTTTCCGAAGGTTTGAGGATGAAGGCATTGCCGCAGGCCAGCGCCACGGCCGACATCCACAGCGGGATCATGGCCGGGAAGTTGAACGGCGTAATGCCGGCCACCACGCCCAACGGCTGGCGCATCGAATAGACATCGATACCCGGCCCCGCACCCTCAGTGTAATCGCCCTTCAGCAGGTGCGGGATACCACAGGCGAATTCCACCACTTCAAGCCCGCGCTGGATGTCGCCCTTCGCATCGGCGATGACCTTGCCGTGTTCGGAGGACAGCAGGTGTGCCAGTTCCTCCATGTTCTGCTCTATCAGCGCCTTGAAGGCGAACATGACGCGCGCCCGGCGCTGCGGGTTCATCGCCGCCCATCCGGTTTGCGCCCTCACCGCCTTCTGGATGGCGTCATCCATGTCGGCGGCGGTGGCCAGGGCCACGCGCGCCTGAATGAGGCCGGTATTGGGATCGTAAATATCGCCAAAGCGACCTGACGCGCCTGTTACAGACTTGCCGTTTATGAAGTGGGAAATCTCACGCATCAGGTGCCTCACAATCGTGGAATTAAGCGGCCTCGGTCACTTTCGTCCGTGCCTTTGCCGTGGCGATCTTATCCCGCGCCATCGAATCGGCAACCACATTTGTGATCACATTTGCGCTTTTTGCTCTGGCGAAAATATCCGCCAGGCGTGGGCCTATGGCATCCACCTGCGCCAGAATATGCGCTTCGTCATTATGGCCGGAGATTTCGCCGGCCACCATGATGATACCCCCGGCATTGATCACATAATCCGGCGCGTACAGAATACCGCGCTCACCGAGGATCACGCCGGCCCGCGGCGTCAATAGTTGATTATTGGCCGCACCCGCCACTACCGTGGCTTGCAAACGCGTCGCCACCTCTTCGCTGATCGCCCCGCCGAGCGCACAGGGCGCCACCACATCGACCGGCTGCAACAGGATATCCTCGACAGGCACGCTTTCAGCCCCGAAGCGATCGCGCATTTCGGTGACACGTTCGGCATTGATATCGGCCACCACCAGGCGGGCGCCGAGCGTATACAGTTCTTCGCACAGATAGCTGCCGACGTGACCGAGTCCCTGCACGGCCACCTTCAGGCCCGCCAGATCCGAGCGGCCGAGTTTGGCCTTGACCGCGGCCTCGATACCGACGCGAACGCCGCGCGCCGTGAAGGGCGACGGATCGCCACCGCTCTTGCCAACAGCCGCGTCGAGACCCGACACATAACCGGTGGTGCGCGCCACGATCTTCATGTCGGCAACCGAAACCCCGACATCCTCGGCGGTGATGTACTGGCCATCAAGGCTGTCGACGGCGCGGCCGAAGGCTTCCAGAACGGCCTCGCGGCGATCCGGCAGAACCGGCCCCAGAATCACCGCCTTGCCGCCGCCCATGGGCAGATTGGCCATGGCATTCTTGTAGCTCATCCCGCGTGATAGGCGCAGCGCATCACCCAGCGCCGCCACGCCGCTGTCATAGGCCCACAGGCGGCAGCCGCCGGCTGCGGCACCCAGGGCGGTGGAATGAACGGCGATGATCGCCTTCAGGCCGGAGGCGGCGTCTTCCACCATCAGGACTTTTTCGTGGACGTCGTAATCGGGATGGTCAAACATCGGCTATTTCCTTGAATACAGGCATCGGGTGTGTGGCATTATGTGGAAGATTGGGGGGCCTGGAGACCAGCCCGCCGCCTAGCGCGCTGGTTCCGGCGAAAGGCAGTTTGCCTGTCAGGTCCGTTCCTGGGCCATTACCGGAGCCGGCGCTGGGCGGAGAGCCCCGGCGACCATAATCCGGCACGTCTGTGTCCGCTAACGTCGCATGAACGTACATGGCGGCTGTCCCTGTTTATATAGTTGCGACGGAGACTAGACGCATTTGAGGAGAAAGTGTTTCCGAACTATCGCCACAAAGAGATTGGCACGGGTGAAACTATCTGCGATAATCGCTAAACAAAGAAAAATATTTTGCTGCAGGGCAAAAAGACGCAATGAACAAGAATAAAGCCGGCCAATCCCTGGATGAAATCGATCGTAAAATTCTGCGCCTGCTGCGCGCCGACGCCCATCTGACCACACAGGAAGTGGCGGACAAGGTCGGGCTGTCCCAGACCCCTTGCTGGTCACGGATCAAGCGGCTGGAGGAATCGGGCGTGATCGCCGGCTACGTGGCCCTGCTCGATCCGGAAAAGATCGGCCGTCCTTTGTCGGTCATTGTTGAGGTCAATCTCGACCAGCATGATGACGAGAAGATCGAGACCTTTTCCCGCCACCTGGCGCAACTGCCGGAAGTGACAGACGCCTATCTCACCACCGGCGAATATGACTATGTTATCATCGCCGCGGTCGAAAATACCGAGGACTATGAAGGCTTCCTGCGCAAGCGCCTGCTGAAATTCCCCGGCATCCGCCACGCGCGCTCAACCTTCTGCCTGCGCCGGCTGAAACGCGATCCGTCGCCTTCTCTGTAAGGGCGAATGGTCTGCATCACCTTCCCCAACCGCGCGATCTGCGGTAAGGTGAAGCCGCCCGGTTCATCGGGCTCATCGCTCCAGCAGAAGGCGCCGCTCCATGATCGTTCGTACCGGATTTCTGATTACCGCCGCTATTGTCGCCACGCTCAGCCTGGCCGCCTGCGCCACGGATGCGCCGCAGGCTTTCGGTCGATGCAGGCGCCCCTGCTGCCGCCTCAGGAGAGCCGCCGAAAACCCTGGTCGGCACCTGGCAACTGGTGCAGTTCCAGCCGAATGATGCGGGGGCGGCACCAGTCAAGCCTGATACGCCTGATAAATACGAACTGACCTTCCTGAGCGGCGGACGCGCGGCCATGAAGGTCGATTGCAACCGCGCCACCGCTATCTGGGAAATGACGCCGACCGATGGCACGCACGGTCATCTGACCTTCGGCCCGCTCGCCATGACGCGCATGGCCTGCCTGACACCCGGCCTGGATACCAAATGGGAACTCAACGCCAATTCCGTGGCGGACTATAAGGTGGACGGCGATACACTGTCGCTCGGTCTCGAAGGCGGCCGGGGCGTCTACACCTGGTCGCGCAAGCCGGAATAATCAGCCCTTCGCCACCGTCTCCAGGGCCAGGGCGTGGAGCGGGCCGCTTAGCAGGTCCGCCAGCGCCTTGTTGACCAGTTGATGCTGGCGCACACGCGGCAGCCCATTGAAGGCATCCGATACGATGCGCGCCCGGTAGTGATCGCCGTCACCGGCCAGGTCGGTAATGGTAACGTCCGCACCCGGAAAGGCCGCTTCGATGCGGGCCTGAAGATCGCTTTGCGCAATGGCCATGACAAGTGTTCCTTAAAATCCGGCGCAGCTTTAACCGGTTTCAATCGGTTTGGATAGAATTTTGGCGGTTTGGGCAGGGTTTTACAATGCTCACGCCGCCCTTTGCGCTTCGTCATCCAGCCCTCCAGGGCCAAGAGACAGCCATCCCCTTCTGCCAACTCAAATTTATCAATCACGCACCCCAAAAGTCTGGGCTGACCGCTTAACGGCCTTTAATGCCGAAGCCCCCCGCATCCCCTATAGGGAGCGCAGGACAGACCAAACCGTATCATAATGGTCACTCATTCGGGGTTTTTCAGACACGCATTTTCCCCCGCAAGATGCAATTAACCAAATAACACTATGGTCCATAACAGTTTCAACGGAGCCTCCTCTATGCGTACCCCCTCCCACCGGACACACCGGACCTTTATCGCCGCCGCCAGCCTGATGGCCCTGACATTTGCTGTTCCGGCCCTGGCCCAGCAGGTGCCGCCGGATGTCCAGGCGAAGATCGACGCCATGCAGGCGCAGATCGATGCCCAGCAGGCCCAGCTCAACGCCCTGAAATCTCAGATCGCCACGCAATATAATGCGCCGGTCGCGGCCCCGATTGCGCCGGCGCCCGCTGTAGCCGCTGCCCCCGCCAAACCGGCCACGTCCGCCGTCACCGCCACGCTCAAGAACGGTTCGCCAATGCTGGCCTCGGGCGACGGCGCCTTCACCTTCAACATCAAAGGCCTGTTCCAGGCTGATGCCGCCACCTACAATCAGGACAGCAACCTGCCCGCCGCCGTCACTGCACGCGATCTCAACAGCGGCACCAATATCCGCCGCGCCCGCGTCATCTTCAACGGCAAGATGTTCAGCGATTTCGACTATAACCTGACGTTTGACTTCGGCGGCACCGGCGCCGAGGATGTCGGTCGCGTCCACGAAGCCTGGGTTCAGTATTCCGGCTTCAAGTCGGCCAAGTTCCGCGTCGGTGAATTTGCCCCCCAGTATCGGCCTGGCCGATGCCGGCTCGCAAGGCGGCTCTGCTTTCCTCGAACGTCCGGCCGTCGCCGAAATGGCCCGCAATGTCAGCGCCGGCGATACCCGCATGAGCCTGGCGGCTTTCAATGCCAAGGACCGTTACCTGTGGTCTTTTGCCGTTACCGGCAACACCATGTCTGCGCTCAATACGGCGGCCAGCGGCTTCAATACGATCAATAATGACGAACAACTGGGCGTAGCGGCCCGTATCGCCGGCACGCCGGTTAAAACCAAGGATGCGCTGATCCATGTCGGCCTGAACTATTCCGGCATTATCAATCCCGCCGATACCGGCGCCGCGGCCGCGACCCGCTATCCGGTTCAGTTGCGTGAGCGCCCGGAACTGCGCGTCGATGCCACCCGCCTTGTTGACAGCGGCGCCATCAATGCGGATTCGGCCTCTGTTACCGGTCTCGAATTCGGCGCCCAGTACAAGACCCTTTTCCTGCAAAGCGAAGCCTTCGATTACCGTATCCAGCGCCTGAACGCCGCCACCGGCGTCACCAATCCGAAGTTTACCGGCTGGTATGTTGAAGGCGGCTGGGTGCTGACCGGCGAAAGCCGCAAGTATAATACCCAGACGGCGGCCTTTGATGGCGTGACACCCGCAGCCAACTTCGATCCGGCCTCTGGTCACTGGGGCGCTTTTGAGCTGGTGGCGCGCTATTCGACGCTCGATCTGAACTATCATGATCAGGCCGCGCTCGCCGCCGACCGTATCCGAGGCGGCCAGCAGGATATCACCTCGCTGGGCCTCAACTGGCAGCTTACCCCCACGGTCCGATTCATTTTCCAGGGCCAGAGCGTGGAGGTCAACCGCCTCAATGCCGCCGGCGACCAGATCGGCCAGGACTACACGGCCTTCGCCGTTCGCAGCCAGTTCGGCTTTTAATCTAGCCTGAGACTTGCAAAGGCCCGGTGATCAGACGATCATCGGGCCTTGTTTTGCCCCCCCCTTCGCACCGGCTGAAAGTTTCCGATGACTTCCAGGTTCACTTTGCACAAGCGCGCCCTGATGACGGCGATCCTGTGCCTGTCCGCTTTTTCCGCACCCGCCTTCGCCGGTGATGTTCAGGTGGCCGTGGCCGCCAATTTCACCGAACCGGCAAAAGAGATCGCCGCCGCTTTTGAGACAAAAACCGGCCATCGCGTCACCATGAGCTTTGGTTCTTCCGGCGCGTTTTATAGCCAGATCCAGCAAGGGGCGCCGTTTGAAGTTTTTCTTAGCGCCGATGCTGAGCGCCCGACCAGACTCGAAGCCGAAACCCTCGGCGTCAAGGGCAGCCGCTTTGTCTACGCCTACGGTACTCTGGCCCTGTGGAGCGCCACGCCCGGTTTGATTGACGGCAACGGCGCCGTTCTCAAAAAAGGAAATTTCCAGCATATCGCCATCGCCGATCCGGCTGCCGCGCCCTATGGTCTGGCGGCCGTCGAGACCATGAAGAAGCTTGGCCTGTATGACACCCTGTCACCGAAAATCGTCAGGGGCAGTTCCATCGCCCAGACCTACGGCTTTATCGACAGTGGCTCGGCCGAACTGGGTTTCGTGGCCCTGTCGCAGGTCTATAAGCAAAATAAAGGATCGCGCTGGATCGTGCCCGCTGCCTTCTATACGCCGATCGACCAGCAGGCCATCCTGCTCAATCCGGGCGCCAACGATCCGGCAGCCAAAGCCTATATCGCCTTCCTGAAAAGCCCGGAAGCGGTTAAGATCATCAAATCCTACGGCTACGCGGTTCACTGAAAGGCGCCATGACCGATCTTGCCAACGCCATCCATGTTACCGTTCTGCTCGCAACAGTTACCGCCCTGTCCCTGCTGGGGATCGCCACGCCGATCGGCTGGTGGCTATCACGCAACCGCAGCCTGTTCAAAGACATAATCACCGCCGTTATCGCCCTGCCGATTGTCCTGCCGCCGACCGTTCTCGGCTTCTACCTGCTGGTCGCCATGGGACCGAAAAGTCCGTTGATGGACCTGCTGCATCCGTTCGGCATCCGCACGCTCAACTTCTCCTTCGCCGGACTGGTGATCGGCTCGATCATCTATTCCCTGCCCTTCGCCGTGCAGCCAATCCGTAACGCCTTTGAAAGCCTGGGCCGGCGCCCGTTTGATGTCGCCGCCACCCTGCGTGCCTCCCCGCTCGATACCTTTTTCACCGTCGCTTTGCCGATGGCGCGCAAGGGCTTCCTGACTGCCGCCCTGCTCGTCTTCGCCCACACGGTGGGTGAATTCGGCGTGGTGCTGATGATCGGCGGCGCCATTCCCGGCAAGACCGAGGTGATTTCCATCCGAATCTGGCAACTGGTCGAGCAACTGGACTGGCCCAATGCCCACAGGCTGGCCGGCGGTTTGCTGATTTTCGCCTTCATTGTCCTGCTCTCTCTACTGCTGATCGACCGCCGCTGGAGCCAAAGGCATGATTGAGGTCTCACTCAAGGGTTCTGCCGGCGGTTTCATGCTGGACGCTGAGTTTTTCCGTTCCCGCTCAAGGCGTTACCGCCATCTGGGGACCGTCTGGCTCCGGCAAGACGACCCTGCTGCGCGCCATAGCCGGGCTGACCCGGCTGGAAGGCCATGTAAGAATTGGCATGGATACCTGGCAGGACGGGCAAAGGTTCGTGCCCGTTCATAAACGTCGTATCGGTTATGTTTTTCAGGAAGCCTCGCTGCTGCCGCATCTTTCGGTACGCGGTAATCTCGATTTTGCCCTGAAAAGAAACGGCGGCTGCACCGTCGATTTCGACGGACTGACAGACCGGCTGAAGCTGGCGCCCCTGCTCTCTCGCTCAGTGCATAAACTCTCCGGCGGCGAACGCCAGCGCGTCGCCCTGGCGCGTACCCTGATGAGCGCACCCGAAATCCTGCTGATGGATGAACCCCTGTCCAGTCTCGATGGCGAGGCCAAGGCCGAGATCGTGCCGATGATCGCGGCCTTGTCACGCGATACCGGCCTGCCCGTTCTTTATGTCAGTCATGACGCCTATGAGGTCGAGCGGCTGGCAGACCGTGTTCTTCGGATGAGCAAGGGGTGTATCATCGAGACGCCGGATACTGCCTTCAACGCCAGTCTGGACGGCCTCACCGAAGCCCAGGTCCGCGCCTTGGCGGAAGCCGCGCTCAAAGCGGGGATAAAAGTCTAGCTGACGAACTGCTCGGCCAGCACGCGCTCGTCATAACCATTGCCGGCATCAAACAACAGGGTCGCCTTCAGGTCTTCGGCCTCGGCGATATCGACGCTGATGACATCGCGCACGTCATAGGTATCGGCCGCCGCGCTGATCGGACGCTTCTCGACCTCCAGCGCCTCGATCCGCACCTTGGCGGTATGCGGCAGGATAGCGCCGCGCCAGCGCCGGGGGCGGAAGGCGCTGATCGGGGTCAGGGCGAGGGCCTTGGCGGTCAGCGGGATGATGGGCCCGTGGGCGGACAGATTATAGGCGGTGGAGCCGGCCGGCGTCGCCACCATGATGCCGTCGCAGATCAGTTCGTCCAGCCGCACCTTGCCGTCGATCAGGATACGCAGCTTGGCGCCCTGGTGCGACATGCGCAGCAACGACACTTCGTTGAACGCCAGCGCCGTATGCTCGGTGCCGGCACGCGTGCGCGCGGTCATGCTGAGCGGACTGATCAGGGTGCTTTCGCTCTTAAGGATACGCTCCAGCAGGTTGTCTTCGGCATAGTCGTTGAGTAGGAAGCCGACACTGCCGCGGTTCATGCCGAAGATCGGTATCTGCGCCTTGAGATACTTATGCACGGTCTGCAACAGGAAACCGTCACCGCCCAGCGCCACGACCACATCCGGACTGGCGGCGGCGCCGTATCGCGCTTTCAGCCGTGCGCAGGCTTCCTGCGCTTCGGGGCGGTCTGAGGCGGTAAAATCGAGGCGGAGTGACATCAGGGCCGTTTTGACGGTGAATTTGGCCTATCTAAGCCGGTTTTTGCCGATAAGTCTAAGCAAATCAGAGCGCCTGATCGATCAGTACGGCTAACCTGCGACGCGCCTCGGCGGCGGACAGGCTGAAAATAGACAGGACCAAGGGCTTTTGCCCCTCGGTCATTTGCGGCGCCGCCTCATAAGCTTCCTGCCAGACTGAGAGAATATGCAGAAATACGGCGCGATCAAGACCGGCGGCGCAAAGGGCCAGGGCCAGCGGCACGGCCGATTCCGACGCCAGAACCAGGCCCAGGCCAACCGTGTCGAGCTTAAGCCGCCGGGCCAGTTTGCGCACGAAGCCCGCCGCTTCACCGCCACGCACCAGGGCGATCAGCTTGAGATTTCCGTGCGCCTGCCCGTTGCCATAGCTTAGGCGTAACTGCGATTTGGCGACGGGCAGGCCCTCATGCGCCAGGATGGCGGCGCGGATATCGGGATTTTCAGACGCGCGGCGCGCAAAGGAAAGCTGGTCTTCCTCATCGAATGACAGGGCCGGATTACCGATAAGCGCAGCCATTACCCCGTCATTGTTCGTGCGGATCAGAGCCTTGACCACCTTCCAGTCAAGGCCAGGCCGCGCCGCGATCAGGCGATGATGCGCCTCTCCGCTCGCCGCAATCAGGGCCAGAAGCGCCTGAGGCGTCAAGGCCGGCAGCGAGGCGCGGAGTAAAGGCGCCGCCAGATCGACCGGCAGCCGGCACAGGCGCACCACCAGGTCCTCGTCGGAGCGGATCAGGTCGCCGGGCGAAAGCTCAGCCGCTTCGTGGATTTCACACAGCGCGGGACGCACCGCCAGGGCGAGCCCGACATTACGAAAATCGCGTGGCGCAGGCCCTTCCGGCTGCGCCACGCTCAGTTGCGGCAAGCCTGGCCTGGTTTCCGATAAAAGGGCGAGCGGCAGGGCGGACAAGAGTGTGACGAGACCTGAAACGGAGAGAATCGTGGTGAACGAAGTCTGACAAAACAGGGTGAAGACTTGTTTAATACCTAGGCACAACACCGGCAGCTCAACCACAAGTTAAAACAACAATGTTATATTTAAAAAATGCGAGCGGTATTAAGGTTGTCTCAATTGACAGCCGCTAGGATAGGTTTCTGTTCAGTGTACCCATAAAAAAGGACATCCATGTCCGATACGTCTCAGGAAACCCCCAGGGCACCGATATCCGAGCCGGCCAGTGCCGGCCCTGCCGTTATGGCGTCTCCGATTTCCAGTGGACGCGAGGCGCTTATTATCGAGCATGACGACGCGGTCGAAATCATTGAGCGCCTGAGGGAAACCCATGTCGATATCAATGGCCACACCTTCCTGCTGAAGCTCGATACGCTGATCGTTCGCTTGGGCGCCAAGTGGGAAGACAAGCGCGAACAGGTTTTCGATCACCTGAAGCTGGCTTTTGAGCGCGCCCATCCTGAACCCAACTGGTGCATCCCGATCAATGAGGATTGCTGGCTCGGCATGTTGCCGGAAACCGGCTCCCGCAAGGCCGCCCTGTTCATGGCGGAGACCTGGCGCGAGCTTTGCAGCTTCTTTGTCGGGGACATGTCGGCGCTGGAAATTCCGCTTTATGACGTATTGGCCGAGGATGTTGACCGTCTTTCGCTGAAGAAGATCGATCTCGCCACCTATTTTCCATCCGGTGACGCCGAAAGCGCACCGATCAAGGCCCGCCATGGGTTTTCCGGCGATGACTCAAAATCAGATAGCGGTGCCGCCGGGCAGCGGCCGCTGATTGTCGCCACCAGCCTGTCCCATGCCGGCCGCAATCTCAAGGTCGCCAGTTCGATCGAGCCCCTGTTCGAGATGAAGAAGATGGTGCTGATCGGCCATCGCCTCGAATCTCTGGTGATGGAAAATCTCGACAACACCCTGCTCGACCGCAAGGCCCTGGCCAATCTCGACTGGGGCCTGCGCGAGATGGTCGATATCCTGAATATCGACCAGGGCCTGAAACTGCTGAAACTGCGCACCCCTGAACAGCGCAAGATGATGATGGTGGTGCCCGCCGCCTTTTCGACCTTCGCCTCGGCGCGGGCGCGCCAGCGGATCACCCAGGAGGTCCAGAAGGCCGCCATGGAAATGGGCCTGAAAGTCCTGTTCGAGGTTCGCGGCCTGGATGGCGTACCGCCGCACCGGGTGCTGGAAATTGTGTCCCTGATCAAACCCTTCTGCATGACCGTGGTCGGCTCGGTCAGCCCCGATCGCAAGGTGATTGCCGGTCTGGCGAAATGCGGCCTGTCGGGCGTCTGCGTTGAATATGACGGCGCCAAACGCGACGAAGACAATCTGCGGGACTATCTTGGCGCCCTCGCCGCCGCGGCGAAGGTATCCGCCGGCGCCTGCATGGTTCAGGGTTTCGACAATTACCGCCAGATGGCCGTGGCGCGGCTTGCAGGGGTCACCCACGCCAGTATGCGCACCGCCGCCCTGATGTCGCCCAGGTCACCGGCCCCCGCTGGAACGGAAGACGCCGGAAGCTAAACCTCCGGCGTCAATTCAGAATTGGAAATCTTTTAAAATCAGGCGGCTGTGCGCGTAAGCCCATCGCCGCCGCTTTCAGCCGCGCGATGCCACCGGCGTCCCTTGCTGTCGCGGTCAAGACGCTCATAGAGATAGATCAGGTCTTCACGCGGCGCAAACGGCACCTGGGTCAGGAAGCGTTCGATCAGGCGCTCCTGCATCCGGACCGGATCGAGATGACCGGCTTCGGCCTGGAGCGTATGAAAGGTCTCGACCGCCATGCGGAAGGTCTGGAACATCCGGGCCGGCAGACCGGCGCGATCATAGATGGCGCGCAGGCCCAGCGCACCGGCGTCATGCACCATCAGCCAGGTACGCTCATGCGGCACGCCCGAAAGCTCGGCCAGGGCGTGCTCAAAGAAACCAATATGCCCCCGCGCCAGCGCCCGAAGCATCAGCGACGGCGTCAGGCGTCCGGAGATCATCAGGTGATGCGCCAGTCCCTGCGGATCAAAACTGGCGCCGGCCTGGTCGGCCATATCGACCGTGGCGCGCTCCTGGGTGGCGTTGACGATTTCAACAGCCGTTTCCGGCGAAATGGCATGTTGCGAGATCAGTTGCTCGCGCAAGGCCGCGCTGACGACATTGACGAGGCGTTCGCTGATGGAAACCGGCAGTGTCTTGCGATTGACCAGGACGCTGTGCAGCACTTCCGACGTGCTGAAGCGGTCCATGACCCGGTTCATGCCGCCTTCGGAAAAGCGGGCATTGTCATTGGCGCAGGCGATCACCACGGCTTCCTCGACGCCGTTATCGGCCAGGGACAGGGTAACAACCTCTGACAGCGCCTCACGCTTGGCAATGGCGACCTGCCGCACCGGTCCGCCCGAACGAATGATGTCGGCCAGGTCTTCATCGGTAAAAAGAGGTGAATGGGTCAGGACCGGTACCGAGACCGTGATTACATCCTGGGCCAGCTTCAGGGCGACATCGTGCGGCAAAAGCTCGGACGTGCGCAGGGTGACGGCCAGGGCGCGGCGCACCAGTTCGGCGGCGTCCTGGGCCAGCATTCGGATAATTTCCTGCGCCGCCCGGCGGTCGCCTTCCGACAAATCGCCGCGCTCCATGGCCCGGCAGATCTTGTGCGTGGCAACGGCGCGATCATCGGCATTTTCGCTGCGGACCAGACGCTGGATATCCAAGTCGGACAGGCTGGCGCGCTGAGTGAGAATATTACCGGCGGTCATGATGGCGAATCCTTGCGAAAGGCTTGAAAATACAGTGTCGCGCCGGAATCCTAATGAAACCTTTATCGGCACGGTTGCCGCCCTGTTTACCATGATAAATAAGGCGAAAAGCCCACTCCGGCATCGCCCCTCCGTTTCCGGCAAGGGAATCAAACGCGCTCCGCCTTTCGCAAAACCACATCAAAAATTTATATCACGCTTTCAAAGGTAACCGGACGGCAACAAACACCTGTTACTCTCAGCCGCATGAACGCCTTCACCCCTGACCTGTCTCGCAAGCCGGCGCCGCTTCCGCGCGGCGCCTCACGCGATTCCATCGTGCTTGATTACGGCCTGATCGCGCAATGGCGGCTGGCGCCCTACGCGCTCGGCTTCTTCGGCATGGGGCTGCCGCTTTTCCTCTGGACGACCCAGGTGGCCCTGCCCGTGTGGCTGACCGGCCTCTTCATGCTCCTGTTCATCATCAACTGGACCGTCTTCATGATGATGAAAAGCCAGGCGGCCCGCCGCATGACACCTGTACCCGTGCCCGACGCAGCTATCCGCCGCGGCCTGATCCGTGAACGCCTGTGGCGGCAGTGGCTGGCGGGCGGACTATGGACCCTGACGCTTCTCGCCATATCGCTCAGCATCGGCGCCGGCCCCCATACGGCCACCCTGCTTCTGCTATGCGCCGGCGCGGCGGTCGGCATCATCTTTTTCAGCGCGCCAGTGCTGATTTTCCTGCTGACCCTGGGGCCGCTCGCGGCGGCCGGGCCGGTTTTTGCCCTGTACCATCTCGATTCCTCCGGCACACTGGCACAACCTATGATAGGCGGCATGGCCCTGGCCCTGGCCATGGCCTTTATCCTCAACCGCCACATGCAGGAACATTACCTACTGGAGAACGCCCAGCTCGATGCCGCGCTCGAACGCGAAGCGGCCCGCGCGGATACCGAAGCCCTCAATGAAGCCGGGGTGGCCCTGATGGAAACCCTGTCACGCGAAGTGCAGAGCGGCCTGAAGGGCGTCGAGCAGAACCTGCTGCAGGGACTTACCCACCTGACGCGGGCGCCGGCGCCGCGCCAGTATGTCGATGCCGCCCTCGCCGAAATTACCCATCTGCAAACCATACTCGTCACCACGCTGGATAATGACACCGCCGCCGCCGGCCAGATCGAGATTGACCTGCAACCGCTGGATATCGAATTGCTCGTAGAGCGCCTGATGGCGCAGTTCGCCGATCTGGCCCGCGCCAGGGGCCTGGTTTTCACCTGCAATATGCAGGGCCTGCCAGCGGAGGGGGCTGTCCGTGGCGATGAGCATCGCGTCGAACAGATCCTGGCGCATCTGCTGAGCAACGCCCTGCTCTATACCCAGCAGGGCCGGGTCGAACTGAAACTGATCCACCTGCCCGAAGGCTATCTGCGCATCGAGGTGGTCGATTCCGGTCCGGGGCTCAGCGAGGAAGAACTGGCCCTGGCTTTCGCGCCGCACAGCCGTATCCTGCGAACCTCCTCCGGTCATTCGGGCGCCGGCCTGGGCCTCAGCCTGTCGCGTTCCTTGAGCGAACTCATGGGCGGTCGCACCGGCGCGGAAAGCACGCTGGATGTGGGCTCGAAATTCTGGCTCGACCTGCCTTTCGACCGGCACGCCAAGGCGCCGCCGCGCCCGGTTGAGTCCGAGACGGAAGAAACCGCGCCCGACCATTCCCTGCGTATTCTGCTGATTGCCAATGACAGCCTGCGCGCGGCACAACTCCGCGATGTGCTGGAGCATCAGGGCCACAAATGCCTGACCTCGACCACGCGCGAGCGCGCCCTGACCCTGGCCCGGAAAGCGCCGGTCGATGCCTGCCTGATCAGCACCGGCCCTTTCGAGGCGCTGGAAGACGCCGCCAACCGCGAAAAGCTGGCGACCTGGCTTGAAAATTTGCGTGCCACGCAAGCCAACACCCATCTCAATATCATCGCCCTGCTGCCGGACGGCCTGCAGGCCGAAGCCCTGAACGCACTGGGCGTCCGCGCCCTGCTGATGCCGCTCAACCGGGAAGCCCTGGTCCGCGCGCTTGCCTAAACCTGGCCCCTGAACCGTTACCAGACCTGGACGCGCTTCTCCGGCGGCAGGTACATTTTATCGCCTGGCTTGACATCGAACGCCGCATACCAGGCATCGAGATTGCGCACCGTATCGCCGCGATATTCATCCGGCGCATGGCCGTCGGTCAGGATCTGCTGTTTTAAAGCCGCTTCACGGTCCTTGGCGCGCCAGCTTTGGGCGAAGGCGAGGAAGAAGCGCTGGTCGCCGGTCATGCCGTCCTTGACCACATCGGACTTGCCGCCGAGTGACAGCAGATAGGCGTCATGCGCCGCCGAAAGCCCCGCCACGTCGGCGATATTTTCGCTCAGAACCTGCTTGCCGTTCAGGCAGACGCCCTCGAACGGACAATAGGCGTCATATTGCGTGGCCAAGGCCGCGCCGGCAGCCTGGAAATGCGCCAGGTCATCCGGCGTCCACCAGTTGGCCAGGCGCCCCTGCGCATCGAACATAGCGCCCTGATCGTCGAAACTGTGACTGATCTCATGGCCGATAGTGGCGCCGATTGCGCCGAAATTATAGGCCGCATCGGCCTGCGGATCGAAATAAGGCGCCTGCAGGATCGCCGCCGGGAAATTCAGCGCATTCATCATCGGCAGGTTGACAGCATTGACTGTCTGCGGCGTCATCACCCATGTCCCGCGGTCCGGCGCCTTGCCGAGCTTGGCGAGGTTCAGTTGGTAATTGAACATCTCAGCCCGCTTCATATTGCCGACCGGATCGCTGCGATCGACCTTTAACGCCGAGTAATCGGTCCACTTGTCGGGATAGCCAACGCCTACCTTCAAGGTCGCCAGCTTGGCCAGCGCCTTCTGCCGCGTTTCCGGCGACATCCAGGTGATGTTCTCGATGCGCCTATGATAGGCGGTCAATTCCTGGTCGACCATGGCCTTGATTTTCGCCTTGGCTTCCGGTGGGAAATAGCGTTCGACATACATCTGGCCGACGACCTCGCCCAGCGCGCCATTGGTGGCGCTGATCGCCCGCTTCCAGCGGTCACGCGGCTTTGGCGTGCCGGTCATGGCCGTGCCGAAGAAGGCGAAATAGTCGGCATAATAGGCTTTGGGCAGCACAGCGGTATAGTGTTCGATGGTCCGGAAGGTCAGGTAGTCCTTCCAGACGGACAGCGGCTGGCTCCTGACTAATACCGCCATGCCGGTGACCGCCGAGGGCTGCCAGACAATGAAGTCCTGTTGCCCTTCGAGCCCTGCCGCCTTGAAATAGGCCGTCCAGTCCATGCCCGGCGCCTTGGCAGCGAAATCGGCCTGTTTCCACGGATTGTTCGCCTTGTGGACGTCGATCAGATCGACCCGCGTGGTGTGGCTTTTGGCGATTGCCGTTTCCAGCACCATGATCTGCGCCGCCTTCGCCTCGGCATTCGTAATGCCGGCGCGCGTCAGGGTCGAGACAATATGCGCCTGATATTGCTTGCGCAGACCGGCCATTTCGGCCGAGTCTTCCAGATAATAGTCGCGGTCAGGCATCCCCAGCCCGCCCTGCATCAGGTAGGGCATATTGTGGTCAGGGTCTTCGAAGCCCTGCTGCACCCACATGCCCAATACATGATCCGTGTACATATCGGTGGCATTCAGCGCATCGACATCGGCGCGAAGCTGGCTGCCGAGATAGGTCGACAGCGAGGCCGTGTCGTGGATGGCGGCGATGGCGTCGAAATCGGCCTGTATAGGTGCAAGCCCTTTGGCTTCGATGCCGTCTTCGTCCATGAAGGCGGCATAGTAATCGCCCACCTTGCGCTGGCCTTCGCTGGCTGTTGATGCAGCAGCGGCATTCTGGATCAGGGCCTTGACCTCGTCATTGGTCTTTTCGACCAGAACCGCGCCGGGTCCATAAGACGATTTGTCGGCCGGGATTTCGGTCGCCGCGATCCATGCGCCATTGGCATATTTATAAAAGTCATCACCGGGTTTGACCGAGCTGTCGATCCCCTTGAGGTCAACCGTGTGATCCTGCGCCAGGGCGCCGCCACACAGCCAAACCGTCACCATCGCCGTCCCGAATACCAGACGAAGCTTTTTCATGACCATCTCCCACCAGGATTGCTGTTCTGTATTGTCTCATATGTGACGAACTGTTTCGCCATAAAGTCAAATTACAAAACGGCAATCCTTCGCGGCAGGCCTAACCTAGTCCAAAAGCATCGCCAAAGCCGCCGGCACTGCCGCCGGGTTTGCCGTCGCCATCACCTTCCTCGTCGGGACCGAAGGCCGACATCAGTTGCGTGGCGAACAACATACTCTGCTGGCCATCGCTGCCGCCAAAGACCATGTTCATGATCGCTTGGTCGGCCTTGACCTTGTCCCAGCGGGCGGCGAGCAGGGTATTGCCGGCGGTGCTGTCCTCGATCGGGTCCAGCGGGCGGACGGTTACGGTCGATGAGCCGCCGGTGCGCGTCAGGTTGGCGACCACGTCCGTGACATTGAGGGCGTGACCGTTCCTGTAGAAGATGCTGCGATTGGCCCGCGCCGCCGCCGGGAACAGATTGGCGGCAATGGCATTGGGGCGGCTCTGGCTGGCGTTGATCAGGCTGGCCGCGCCATCTGGCCCCAGGAAGTGCGCGGCATAGAGTTCACCCCGGGTCGGGTCGCGGCCAATGCGCCCCTTGAGATAGGCGGCATGGCCCGCCGTCAGTTCCGCCCCCATGACCGCGCTGGCATTGGCGTCATAACGCAGGCCCAGCACCTGCTTGCGGGCCGCCGGGTTACTGACGTGATAGAGGCCGTCCCGCCCCTTGCTGATCTGGTCGGCATAGGCGCCGTAGCCATGCTTGGCGCCGTGGTTTTTGACGACGCCCAGCCAGGTCTGTTCGATGAACTGAAACAGACCCGCCGCTGACGAGGTCGGCGCCTTGGCATTGGGGTTCAGCGAGCTTTCCCGCGTTGCCGTCTTGACCAGGTAATTGAAATCCACGCCCGTGGCGTCGGCCGCGCGTTGCAGGGCCCCCATGACGCCGGTGCCGGCCTGGCGCGCCGTATTGCTGACGCCACGGCTCATCTGGTCAGCCATCTGGCTCAATATATTCGGGTCAACCGTTTGCGGAATATAGCTACGCATCAACACACCCATTGCGGACCGGCAGATTTTGCCGCCCGCGTGGTTAATATGCGTTTAACGTGTGTTAATTTTCCGGATTGCGGAAGCGTTCCGGCCTGTAGATGCCGCCATTCGGGCTTTCCCGGCCCTCGACCAGGGCCAGAATGATCTTCGCTGCCAGAGGTGCGAAGACATAGCCGTTCCGCCGCATCCCCGTGGCGACCAGCACACCAGAGGCCGGGTCACGGCCGATCAGCGGCCAGCCATCCAGTGTGGAGGCGCGAATGCCGGTACGCGGCACGGCTTTTTCCAGTTCGAGGTCGGGAAACAGGATCTTGGCACGGCCTTTGAGATCAGCGACCACGGCCGGCTCGATATCGAGATCGGACTGCCCGACCTGCATGGTGGCGCCAAACCGGGCGCCGTCGGCGCGTGTCGCCAGATAGCCCGCCGCCGCCCGCAGCACGACCGGCGGACGGCTGGCCGGCAGATCGAGCAGGTGCCCCTTAATGGGAGACAGATGGGATACGCCCAGCTTTTGGCTGTAATAACCGGCGGCAATGACGACCTCGTCCGCCTCCACCCGGCCGATATGAGCGACATGGACAAACCCGGCCTCTGCGCGCTCGACCATTCCCCGCACCATAACGCCGTCAAGTGCCCGGAAGTGATCCTCAAACGCTTGCAGCAGGGTCATGGCCGATACATTGCCGTCGCCGGACACACGTATAGCCGACAGTTCCGGCTGGATGCCAAGACCATGGCGCAGATCATCGGAAACCGGGGCCAGTTCAGCCCCCGTATGATGCAGGCTTTCGGGCACCTCCCCTGCCCCGCCCGGCCAGACGAAATAGCTATGGCCTTCAAGCACTTCCGGCCACAAATAGCGCAGGCTCTCCGGCCACAATGGCATCAGATCTTGCCAAGTCATTTGCGCCGCCTTCAGCCTGTGAAAACTGAAGGCCGGATCGGGCTCGTTCATCGCTTCCATGGCCGGGGCTATCATGCCCGCCGCAACGCCCGAAGCCGTATCTTCCGGGGCATCACGGGCAATCAGAGTCACCTTGTGACCACTCGCCTGTAAGGCAACCGCAATGGTCAGGCCGGTAATGCCGGCGCCAACAACAATGACTGATCGGGGAACGGATTGCGTCATAAGGACGACCTACGCGATTCCGCCCGCGGAAGCCATGCGGCAATCTGACATTTCAGGGAAATCCGGCCTATGCCGTAAAAGAACGCGCCGGAAAACGCGCCCAAAAAAAACGTTATGGTACCGCCTGCAGGTTTCGAACCGGCTACCTCCAGAGCCACAATCTGGCGCTCTACCAAGTGAGCTAAGGCGGCACGCTAACGCGAGGGGCCATCCTCTAATATGGCCCGGCCCCTCAATCAAGCCCTTATATGCGTTTTATACAAGATTCAGATCAGGGCCGCACGTCCCTACTTATATCCCTTGGCCGCGATATAGTCCTGCAGGTCCTTGATGCGCGTCTTGTCAGAGGGGTGAGTCGACAGGAATTCCGGCGGTGCGCCCGAATTCTGCGCCATCATGTTCTGCCAGACCTCGATGGCGGCGCTCGGCCGGTAGCCAGCCTTGGCCATCAGATCGACGCCGATACGGTCGGCTTCGGATTCATGCTTGCGGGAATATGGCAGCAGGATGCCCAATTGGGCGCCCAGTCCGCCATAGCTCGAAATGACTTTCTGCACATTACCCTTGGTGGCCCCCGTCGCCACCTGAAGCGCGCCTTGCGCCGCCATCTGCTGCGAGGCGCGTTCTGCCGCGTGCTTGCCGAGAACGTGCGCCGTTTCGTGGCCGATCACTGCCGCCAGTTGGTCGTCCGTCTTCACCACCTTGAACAGGCCGGTATTGATGCCAACCTTCTTGCCGGGGATGACGAAGGCATTGGGCTGAGGATCATCGAACAGCACATATTCCCAGCCGGTTGCGCCCAACCCGGATGCAGCAGCAATGCGCGCCCCGACCATCTGGATGCGTTTGTTGAGCACCGGATCTTTTGAAATTTTCGCTGTCTTGAGCTGCTCCTGCCAAGCTGCCAGCGCGCTTTGCTCCAGGGCCGCGTCATCGACCAGCAGGAATTGCGACCGCCCAAGTGTCTGATTGGTTTCGCAGCCTGTCAGTGCGCCGCCCCCTAAAAGCGCCAGCCCCAGCATAGACAGTTTCAGATAACGCCTCATAGTATCTCCCTCAGATGTCATGTCACCAGTGTCACTTTTGACCACCCTAGCCTGTGGCGGATAAAAAGAACATGCGTTTGCACATGAAAAAGCGCCCCGAACAGATGTCCGGGGCGCCTTTATGGACTTCACACCTTAGTTCAGTTGCCACTTCACGGTGGTACGCAGAACGGACCCGATCTTTACGTCACCCTGGCTGGTATCGACCCGTCCTTTATCCTGGACCATCCGGACCGTGGCCGGCCCGAAGCCGTAGTTTCCGGGGCTTTCAGACAAGGCCGTGCAGTGAACGCGGCCTGCCTTGTCGAGAACCGTGCATTCGACCGTGGCCGTCCCTTCGACTTCATTATCCGCCGCGCGCGATGGATAATATTGCCCCAGGGCGTTTGCATCCGGGAACCGCGTCCAGCGCGCCTTTACATAGGTGTTGGCAGGGGCTGACGAAGACGAGTCGCCCGGCTGTGGGGCTGATGACCGGCGGCGCCTTTGCGCCATCATCAGGCTTGACATTCACCTGCGGATCTATGGGGACGGTCGGGACCGTCGGCGGCGCTTCGGCAACAGGCGTATGCGCCACTATAACGTTTTTAGGCGCCGGTGCCGGATCAGGCGGCGGTGGCGGCAAGGGCGGCTTGTAGAATTCCAGAACCGTTGATGGCGGATCGGGCGGGTTTTCGACTATAGCCGTCGTGAAGGTCTGGTTGAAGAAGTAATACAACAAGGCCAGATGCAGAAGAACAGCAAACAACATACCCCAGTAGAAGGACGGCGGCAGTCTTTTTGACCTTGGGGTATCAAATATAGGCGAGTGAAAGCTGTGAACAGCCTCTGTCATGATATATCTCCTCCATGATTACAAAACCACGCAGAAGGGATTACAGCCCGCCCGGCAAAAGCACATCACCGATACATTGCTGTACGCATCTGCATCAACGAGTATATTGCATTTACTTTTCTTGCTCTGGTAAAAGAGTACTCCCGTTTCAAATTTGACGCAAGCGTCAATAGGACGTCAGCCCGACAGATCAGGCACAAAAAAGCGCCCCGAACATAAGCTCAGGGCGCTTCTTTTAAGTTTGGCTATGATCAGCCCGGCAAGGTCCACTTATAGGTGAACTTCCGCCGGTCACCATCACGCAACTGGCCGCCAACCGACGATGGGTCAACCCGTGCATAGCGGATGAACGCCTTAACCGTGGCTGCGGCAAAGCCGTAACCCTTCGGGCTTTCGTTGATCACGTCACAGGAGGTGACGCGGCCCGATGCATTGATGGCGCAGTCGATCGTGACCGTGCCTTCAACTTCGTCGTTCAGCGCGCGGTCCGGATACAGATCGGCAAGAACGTCACCGCTCGGATAGCTCCACTTACCGGCCACATAGTGAGGCCCTGGCGGGGTCACGGGCGGCGGCGTGCCGGTGTTCATCTGCTGCGGCGGCTCTTTGTACTCCTGGTGCTTTTCCTGCGGAACAGGCGGCACCGGAATCGGAGGCGGCGGCGTCACACTTGGCACCGGCGGCGTTTCACGCGGCTGAACCACGGGAGGGGGCGGCGCCTTAGGCGGCGGAGGCGGAGGCGGAGGCGGCGGCGGCGGCGGAGGCGGTGCGACCAGGTCGACATTCACCTTCTCATCCGTAAACTTTTCCGCCTTCAGCTCAAACTTCGCCTGGAGGAAGTAGTACGCGACACCTAAGTGCAGCGCGGCGGCGACGCCAAGACCGACCCAGAGAGAGGCCGAAGACTTCTTCTCTGGCGGATCAAGAATCGGGTCCCGTTTCCTATGGGGTGTTTCTTCCATAAATTAAGACCCTCTTACTTTGCGTCGTCTTCACCCTGAAGGGCGACGCTGTAGAAACCATTGTCCTGCAGCTTGTTCATCACCTTCATGAACTCGGCGTAGCGGGTGCCTTTGTCACAACGGATGAAAATACGCTCTTCATCGGGGTTACGTGCACCGATTGCCTTCTTGAGATCATCCCCAAGGGTATCGAGCGACGATAGTTCGTTGCCGACATACACATTGCCGCTTTTTTGCAGCGAGATGTAGACCGGCTTCGGCGGGTTGGCGATCGGCTTGGCGATCGCCGGGGGCAGCTTCACTTCTACCGACACAGTGGCGAGCGGTGCCGCCACCATGAAGATAATAAGCAGAACCAGCATGACGTCGACGAACGGCGTAACGTTGATTTCGCTGTTGGCTTCGACGTGAAACTTCGAGCCGCCACCACCTGATAGCTTGGCTCCCATATCAGTTACGCCCCTTTGTCGAGTTGACGCGACAGGGAATTGATCAGTTCGGAGACGAATTGTTCCGAACGGATGCCGTAGTTGGAGATGGAGGTGTTGAAGATGTTGTACATGACAACGGCCGGGATAGCGGCGATCAGGCCGAGGCCGGTAGCCATAAGGGCTTCAGCGATACCCGGAGCAACGACAGCCAGGTTGGTCGTGTGCGATTGGGCGATCGAGATGAAGGAGTTCATGATGCCGTAAACGGTACCGAACAGACCGATGAAGGGCGAGGTCGAACCGACCGAAGCCGAGGAAGGACAGGCCACCCGACAGGCGCTTGGCCAGACCGGCCTGAACAGCGGCAACCGAAGCCCGGGCGCGGTGCAGAACGCTGTCACGATGTTCGCCCGAGATCGACAGACCGGCTTGCTTCGAGAGCTGGACTTCTTCGGTGGCCACGGCGGCCATGTCGGCCAGCGGGTTACCGGCGAACTCGTCCGAAACCGAGATGCGGTTGATGTCGGCGATCGAACGGGCGCCACGATAGGCTTCGAGGTAGTTCGTGGTGACGCGGTTCAGCGACGAGAAGTCCATCAGCTTCATGATCAGCAGAACCCGAGGAGATCACCGAGCAGATGGCCAGCAGGGTCATGACGAGCTTAACGACAACCGTCGCGCCCATGAACATGGAGACGAAATCGACATTGGCGGCGTGCGGCGCGGCGGCGGTCGACGAGCTGTCTTCCGTCGTGGCTTCGTCGGCGGCCGGAGCGGCAGTGTCCGTCGGGGCGGCGACCGAAGCGGCGGCCGAGGTGGGGGCCGCGGCCGTGGCGGCCATGGCGGGAGCGCTCATCAGCAGGGCGGCAGCGCCAAGCAGAGCAATGAGCGGATTAGATTTCTTGTGTTCGAGCATTTTTCGCCAATTCCTGAATATGGACTTCACCCACCGAAGGGTTGACCAAGGACTAAAGGGGAAGCGTTTACCCCATGTTAAAAACAACAGACGCGCAAAAGACCTCAGGCGCAAGCCTTCGGCCCCAACGAGTCCCCGTGTCCCGACATAGCCCGTACGAAATCTGACGTCCGTATCACGCTGTGCCAGGGCACAAACTCTGCCAGTATGAACCAAAGCGGCTCAAAAGGCGACCTCTTTGTTACAGGCTGTTACACCCGTGACCCAAGCGGTTTGGGCCTAAATGATCCGGCTACGCCTTAAACGTCAAGGTGTCAGTTACAGACTTTTCACGCCACCGTGACCTGAAAAACCCAGCGCTTACCAAACTATGAAGCAAAAGTTCAAACATGTCCGATAGTTAATGTTGCAAAGGGGTCGCAAAAAAAATTTGCCGCATGGTCAAAAAAAATTCGCCTCGGCGGGTGTCCGTTCGCAAAAAACGCCTTTAAGGCGAAAATTATCCGCCGGCTGCAACCCCCGGACACGGGGGCGATATGTTAGCGCTCCCAAAAACGGTGTTATAAGGGATTGTCGACTCGTCCTTTTTGACCCCTCGCCCCACCTGCATAGCTGTCCGCATCGGAAAAAGGTGCGCATTCGAAGCTTTGGCGGCGCGTTAAAGTGGTATTCGGCATTATCAGCCCGCAGAAGGCGGCCGGTTTCATTGTACCGCTCAGACGAATATGCAAGATTTTTGCGCCGATTTCGACAAATCTTCGAGAATGCCGCATCGTTTTCGGAGTTTCCCCGATAGTCTGGCAGACTATCCCCCTCCCTATGGCCTAAGCTATCGCTTACCGCTCCCCCGGACCGATCAAATGCAGACCTCACTTGAAACACGCGCCCTCGCCGCAGGCGCAGGCGGCTACCTCGCCATCGACCTGAGCGTCCTGGCCGCCAACTACCGCCACTTGTCAGCGCGTGCCGGACAGGCCGTTACGGGCGCCGTGGTCAAGGCCGATGCCTACGGATTGGGTGTCTTACAAGTATCTGCAACCCTTTACGCCGAGGGTTGCCGTCATTTTTTCGTCGCCCAGGCGTGCGAAGCCTTTACCCTGAGACCGGGCCTGCCTGCCGATGCTGCACTTTATGTGCTCAATGGCCTGCCGGAAGGCTGCGAGACGACCTGTGCCGACCAGAACATCATTCCGGTGCTCAATTCGCCGCACCAGATCGCACGTTGGACCGCTCTGGCGAAAACGCGCGGGGAGCGCCTGCCCGCCGTGGTGCAATTCGATACCGGCATGGCGCGGCTGGGCCTATCAAAGGAAGAGGCCCGCGCCCTGGCCGCAGCACCGGAAGCCCTGGCGGCACTGGATATACGCTTTATCATGAGCCATCTGGCCTGCGCCGACACGCCGGAAAATGCCGCCAATGCCGCTCAACTGACCCATATGCATGAAATTAGCACGCTTTTCCCCGGCCTGCCGGTCAGCTTTGCCAATTCCGGCGGCCTGTTTCTGGGTGATGGCTTCCTGCAACACCTGACGCGCCCAGGCATTGCGCTATACGGCGGTGCGCCTAATGATGCCGGTCCCAACCCGATGCAGGCTGTGGTCAGCCTGCATGTCGCGGTGATACAGCCCCGTACCGTACCCGCCGGCACACAGATCGGTTATGGCGGCGCCTATACCGCTGCGCGCGACATGCGATTGGCGACCCTTGGCGCCGGTTATGCCGACGGCCTGCCGCGATCCTTAAGCCCGCGCGGCGCGGCCTGGCATGGTAATACCCGCCTGCCGATTGTCGGGCGGATATCGATGGACAGTCTGATGGTCGATATCACCGACCTGCCGCCCGGCGCATTGGCCGAGGGCGATTTCGTCGAACTGATCGGCCCGCATCAGTCGATCGACGCTATTGCCGCCGATGCCGGCACCATTTCCTATGAAATCCTGACGGCGCTGGGCCGTCGTTTCTACCGCGAATATCGGGGTTAGACATGAAAATTATCATCCTCGGCGCCGGCGTGATCGGCGTCACCACCGCCTGGTATCTGGCCAAGGCCGGCCATGAGGTCACGGTGCTCGACCGCCAATCCGGCGCCGCCCTCGAAACCAGCTTTGCCAATGCCGGCGAGGTCTCGCCCGGCTATTCCTCGCCCTGGGCGGCCCCCGGCATCCCGCAAAAGGCGCTGAAGTGGCTCTTCATGGAACATGCCCCTCTGATCGTGCGCCCGACCATAGATCCAGCCACGGTACGCTGGATGCTCTCCATGCTGCGAAACTGCACGAAGGCCCGCTATGCGCGCAACAAGGGCCGCATGGTGCGGGTGGCCGAATATTCGCGCGATTGCCTGATCGCCTTGCGGGCGGAAACCGGCATCCAATATGACCAGCGCACGCAAGGCACACTGGAGGTCTTTCGCAGTCAGAAACAACTCGACAATATCGGCAAGGATGTTGAGGTGCTGAAGGCCGGCGGCGTGCCGTTCGAGATACTTGACGCGGCCGGCTGCGCCCGTGCCGAGCCCGGCATCGACGCCAGCCGGATTGTCGGCGGCCTGCGCCTGCCCAATGACGAGACCGGCGACTGCCACAAGTTCACCACCGCCCTCGCCGCCCTCGCTGAGGCCGCCGGCGTGCGCTTTATATATAATGTCGATATTCGCGGCCTGAGGCATGACGGCCGGCAGGTCACCGCCGTGGAGACCGGCCAGGGCGAATATACGGCCGATGTCTTTATCGGCGCGCTGGGCAGCTATACGCCGAAACTGGTAAAACCGCTGTGTCTCAACCTGCCGGTCTACCCGGTCAAGGGCTATTCGATCACCGTACCGATCATCAACGAGGGCCGCGCTCCCGTTTCGACCGTGATGGACGAAACTTACAAGGTGGCCATCACCCGCCTGGGGGACCGTATACGTATCGGCGGCATGGCCGAGATTGCCCGATTCAACCTGGACCTGCCGCCGGCCCGCCAGGCCACCCTCACCCATTCCGTCGAGGATCTGTTCACCGGCGCCGGCGATCAGTCACAGGCGAAATTCTGGTGCGGCCTGCGCCCGATGACGCCCGACGGCACGCCGGTGATTGGCCGCACGCGCTATGACAATTTCTGGCTCAATACCGGCCACGGCACGCTCGGCTGGACCATGTCCTGCGGCTCGGCACGCGTGCTGGCCGATATGATCAGCGGCGCGAAGCCGGAGATCGAAACCGGCGATCTATCGATAGATCGTTATTAATCCGGATGAGCGACCACCAGCAGCATGGTCGCCACCGACTTGCCGGGGTTTGAAATGGCATGGGGCACATCCACGGCATAGCGGGCCGTTTCCCCCTGACGCAGCTTCGTCTCTTCGGCACCCGCCCGCACGACAGCAGAACCGGACAGGACGGACAAATGCTCACGCGCGCCCGGTTCATGCGCCTCCGAGGTCAGTGAGCCGCCCGGCTGGATGATCAGTTCATACCATTCGAACTTACCAGCCAGTTCGATTGGTCCCAGTATGCGCAGCTCGCTCTGACCATCCGGATTGATCAGCGAGGGCGTGGCATGGGCCGCCACTACCGAAATGAGCGGCGCGGTCCGTTCGGGCCGACCGCTGGCCAGAAAGTCGGTGATCGAAACCCCCAGAGCATTGGACAGCCGCCACAGCACGGCCACGGTCGGATTGGTGGTATTGCGCTCGATCTGGGACAGCATCGACTTGGATACCCCTGCCCGCTTCGACAGCTCATCAAGCGACAGTTTCTGTCCCTGGCGCAAGGTCTGCAATGTGGCGCCGATGGCGGGCGGACCTTCAATGGCGACGTTGGCGATAACCGGACTGGACATTGGTATTGTTCTTTTTCAAATTATCCGCTATAGCGGATTTTAGATCGATATATTGCACATCGTTCGATTTAACGGCCACCCTAGCCCAAAGAGGTTTTCATGTCGAGCCAGTCGCCTAACCGCACGGACGCCTTTTATGAAGATGTAAAAGCCGCGCTCGCCACCACACGGCAGGAAGGGCTCTTCAAGTCCGAGCGCGTGATCGCCACGCCCCAGGGCGCGCTGGTACGCCTGGCTGATGGTCAACAGTTGATCAATATGTGCGCCAACAATTATCTCGGCCTGTCCTCGCATCCGGCAGTCATCGCGGCCGCCCACAGGGCGCTGGATGAACGTGGTTTCGGCCTGAGTTCCGTGCGCTTCATCTGCGGCACCCAGGACCGTCATAAGGAACTTGAGCAACGGCTGGCTCGCTTTCTCGGCACCGAAGACTCCATCCTTTATGGTTCGGCGTTCGACGCCAATGGCGGCCTGTTTGAAACCCTGCTGACCGAGGCCGACGCCGTGATCAGCGATGAACTGAACCACGCATCAATCATTGACGGCATCCGCCTGTCAAAGGCCCGGCGTTACCGTTACAAAAATAATGACATGGCCGATCTGGAGCGCTGTCTCCAGGAGGCGGACGCCGCCGCGCGCGCCACAAACTGGTCTTCACCGATGGCGTCTTCTCGATGGACGGCATCATCGCGCGACTGGATGAGATTCGCGCCCTGTGCGATCGTTACGGCGCTCTGCTCGGCGTCGATGACAGCCATGCGTCGGGGTTTATCGGCGCGCGCGGGCGCGGCACCCATGAACTGCGCGGCATCTTCGGCAAGGTCGATATCATTACCGGCACGCTGGGCAAGGCGCTTGGCGGCGCATCGGGCGGTTTCACGGCAGGTCGCCGTGAGGTGGTCGAACTGCTGCGCCAGCGCTCGCGCCCCTATCTCTTCTCCAATACGGTCGCGCCCATGATCGTCGGCGCCACCTTGGCCGTGCTTGATCTGCTGGAGCACGACACCACCCTGCGTGACCGGCTGGAACAGAATGCGGCGCGCTTCCGCAAAGGCATGAGCGAACTGGGTTTTGAACTCAAGCCCGGTGAACACCCGATCATCCCGGTCATGACCCACGAGGCGGAAACGGCGCAGAAACTCTCCGCCCGTCTGCTGGAACTCGGCCTCTATGCCGTCGGCTTCTTCTATCCGGTGGTGCCGAAGGATAAGGCGCGCATCCGCGTCCAGATCAGCGCTGCCCATACCGATGAGGAACTGGATCAGGCGCTGGCTGCCTTCGCCACTGCCGGCCGCGAACTGGGGCTGATCCGATGAGCAAAATACTGATTATTGGTGCCAATGGCCAACTTGGCAGTGAACTGGCCATGGCGCTTGCGGAAAAGTATGGCGCGGCCCAGATTATCACCAGCGATATCGCGCCGGCAAAATCGGGGCATCTCAAGCATGAAATCCTTGACGCAACCGATGCGAACGCCCTGCGCCGCGTCGTGACCGAAAACGCCATTACCCAGGTCTATCACCTCGCCGCCGCCCTTTCTGCCACGGGGGAAAAGAAACCCCTGTGGGCCTGGAACCTGAATATGAGCAGTCTGCTCAATGTGCTTGAACTGGCGAAGGAATTTAACTTCCGCCTCTTCTGGCCCAGTTCCATCGCCGTCTTCGGATCGACGACGCCAGCCGACCACACGCCCCAGAAGACCATTATCGAACCGGAAACCGTCTACGGCATCTCCAAGCAGGCCGGCGAAGGCTGGTGCCGCTGGTATCATGAAACCCATGGCGTCGATGTGCGCAGCCTGCGCTATCCCGGCCTGATTTCTTACAAGACCCCTCCCGGCGGCGGCACCACCGATTACGCCATCGATATCTTCAGGGCGGCGGTGGCGGGCGAGCCCTACACCTGTTTCCTCAATGCTGATGAAACCCTGCCAATGATGTATATGGCCGACGCCGTGCGCGCCACCATCGAACTGATGGAAGCGCCCGCTGAATCCATCATCGAGCACGGCAGTTACAATATTGCCGGGATCAGCTTCTCACCGGCCGAGATCGCCGCCGAGATCGCCCGCCAATCCCCCGGATTCCACATTGAGTACGCGCCCGATTACCGCCAGGCCATCGCCGCCGCCTGGCCCGACTCGCTCGATGATAGCCAAGCCAGGCAGGACTGGGGCTGGCGCGCCGCATATGGCCTGCCTCAGCTTGTCAGCGGAATGCTGGACGGCATGAAACAGCAAATGCCTGTCAGCAATCCCGCGCGCGCCGCCAACGGATAGACCACTTTATACGCAGGTAAATAGATTTAAATTTTCAATTCCTTACGACATCAATCGCACATCGTACTTGAGCTCAAACCCGCGTATACCGGCTACGGTTTCAGCTACCGCCATCAGCAGGTCGTTATAGGTCCGCGAGTCGAATGACTTGTCGGCACAGGCTTCCTTCTGGACCTCCAGCGCCGCCTTTTTTCGAACAAAAGGTCGGCCAGGGCGGCATCCATCGCCAGTTCATCCGGCGTCACGCCCCCGGACGCCGCCAGCCGCGAAGCCGCCAGAGCTTCCGTGATGTCTTCAAGTCGTGTCAGGCGGTCATGCATCGGGCTGTCTCCCTGACACACGATGTGCAGATAAGATTAAAGGCCAGGTTAAAAATACCGCGCCGGATCATACGGCGCTCACAATCTGCGCCGGAAAAACATATGGTTCCCTGATGCGCAGTTTGCGACGCTGCCGGCAAGGAGCCAGCGCATGATTACCGCAGATGAAACCCAGATCACCCGTGCCCAGATGGCCGCTCTTCTCGTCGCTTTCAGGCTTGAGGATCACCCTGACGATATCCCGCTCGATATCATCGAATTGATCGCCCTGCGGATGCGGCGTCGTGAGGATATCGACGTATTCGAGCTGGGGATTTTCGTCCGCGCCAACCTGATCAGCTTCGAGCAAGGCGTCTTGTCCTTTCCCGATATTCATACCCGTTTCATGGCCGCCGCCCTCGCTGCGCCTCTGGGGCCCGCCGAATTCGCGGAAACCCTGCATATCGGCACGCGCGGCTGCCGGCTTTAACTCAGGCGATAGAGCCCCGCTCCGTGAGACGGAATACGGGCCGTGAAACGCCCGCTGACCTTATCCAGGTCGGTACGTGCCCACAGATCGCGCACCTTCGCGCTTTTGAGTCCCAATATGCCCAGATCGAAGCTCAGTTCGGCATCATCGGATGTGGTATTGAACAGCGCCAGGTAATAATCGCCATTTTCGGCCCGTGCCGTCCAGACGCGCCGGCCATCGGCCAGGAAATGCGGCTGGTTATCGTGGCTTGACTGGTTGACGGCAATCACCTCGTCATTGGTCAGAAGATCGAGCGTCGGCTGATCGAGGTGACGCAGATCGCCGCCCATGATCAGCGGCGAACGCGCAATCGACCACAGGGTCATCAGGGTCTTCTGCTCCGCCGGGGTGAACTTGGTGTCGCGGTTGCCAAGCGCCAGCCGCCCCAATGGCAGCATGTCGGCATCCGGCCAGCCGCCGATCGTGCGGTGTTCGTTCCAGTTTTCCAGCCGGGTAAACTGCGCCTCAAGCAGCGGCCACTCGTCCCAGAAATCATCGCTGATCCGCCACATCTGGGCGTATTTCCGCACATGAGCGGCACGCGGCACCGGCGTTTCGCCCGGCGACAGGCTTAGGATGATCGGCCGGCCGGTTTTGATGATGGCCGCGTGCGCCGCCTCGATTTCCAGCGCGTGGGCATCGTAAGGCCGACTCATATCGTCCATCTTGACGAAATCGACACCCCATGAGGCATAGAGCGCGAATACGCTGTCATAATAGGCTTGCGCGCCCGGCTTCGTCATATCAACGCCGTACATGTCCGGATTCCATGGGCAGATGCTATCAATATTGGCAATATCCTGCGCATGGAATTTGGTGCCGAATACCGGCAGGTTCTGCTCGACCGCCAGGCGCGGGATACCCCGCATCAGATGAATGCCGAATTGCAGGCCCATAGCATGAACCTGGTCGGCAACAGGCTTGAAGCCCTTTCCATCCGCCGCCGAGGGAAAACGGTTCGGCGCCGGCAGCAGGCGGCCATAGCCGTCCATTGTCGGGACCGGCTTGGCGGCATAGGTATAGCTGGTGGCGCCGGGCTCGTACCACTGGATATCGATGGTGAAGACCGTGTAGCCGTGTGCCTTCAGCTTGTCGGCCATGATTTGTGCTGTTTCCAGCGCCTGGGCCTCGTTGATGGTAGTGGCGAAGCTATTCCAGCTATTCCAGCCCATCGGCGGTCGAGGCGCCAGTGCCGCCCCTGGCGCGGCTTGGGACGCCGTGGCAGACGCCAAAAAAGGCAAGGCGCCCGCGCCTGTGATCAGGCCGGACATCAGGCTGCGGCGGCTGGTGGTCAGTTTCATGGTCTCGCTCCCGTTTATTGTCTGAGTAATAACAGCCTGATTGTAAAAATCCACCCCAAAACGATTTATGGACATTTTATACAGCCTACGGGGTATCGGCATAATAACCTTACGGGCAGGCGCGTAGAGTATTGTCAGGTGTCATTAAAAAATGACAAAAAATCAAAGCGTTGACCTTTCTGGTCCGCAGTTTTCGCAAATACCCAGGAGATATCCATGGCCACGACCGGATCTTCCCAGACATCCCAGGACAAAGGTGCCAGCAAGATCAAAAAAGGCGCCGCGGCACGTATTCAGCGCGACAACGATATGGACAATGAGCGAAATCGCGCCACGCACCAGGAAAGTCGGGACCGGGACGAGCACAGGCACTTTCATGCGGCGGATACGCAGGATATCGAGCGTTCGCAATCTTCGGCTCGCGCCCAAAAACGCGAAAAGGGCTGGGAAGACCGGGATGGCGGCCGCGAGAACTGGCGGGGCGAAACCGCAGATGACCGCAGCTATTCCCACTCCGACTACTCGCACTATAACGATGATAGCCGCGCCTATCAGTCCTTCAGCCGTTCCGGGGGCAATCGCTCGGCCGGCAGTCGCTATGTCCAGAAGGGGAAATGGCGCCAATCGCCGCCCGGACGATGGTTATGGCGATCCGATGAACGAGGTCGACCGCCGCTATCTCAGTCATGAACGCGGCTATTCCGGCGCCCGACCAGACGACCAGCGCTGGCGTGAAGATGACCGGGGCCACTATGACGGCAACCGCGCCGAACGCGATCGGGATGACCTGAACGACCGGCAGAATGGCTGGCAGGCTAATGTCCGTGTCGACAACCGGGATGACGAACGCCGCCATCCTGACGACCGCCGGTTCCAGAACAACTGGCGTGACCGGCAGTGGCGCGAAACCGCCTATCGCAGCGGTGCGCATGAGTGGCGACCCAATGATGACTGGCGCAACGAACAGCGCAACGGCAGTGAATATGACCGTGACCGCGGTTCCTACGGCAATTCCCGTTTCCGTGACGATGATTACGGTTATCGCGCCTCACGTCAGGACGAACGCGATTACGGGCACGAGGACGACCGCAGCGATCCGCGCCAGCCACGCGGCTACAGCGCCACTTCGGAGCGCGATTTCGAGGACCGCAATCCGTCGCGTGAATGGGAACGCAATCCATCTCATACCGGCCGGGGGCGACGTAGCTGAACCGACGGATTTTCGTCAGTCAACCACAGGAGGAAAAGATGCATGTCAAGGATATCATGAGTACCGATTTTCATATCGCCAGCCCGCAGACCACCCTGCGGCAGGCAGCGGAAATGATGCGCGATGGCGATTTTGGCTACCTGCCGATCGGCGACGGCATCAAGCTGAAGGGCGCGGTGACGGACCGCGATATTGTCATTCGCGCCGTGGCGGCAGGCATGGGACCGGACACGCACCTGAGCGATGTCATGTCTGAAACCATTGTCTACTGTTTCGAGGATGACGACCTGCGCGAAGCCGCCGATGTGATGAAGCGCGAGCAGATTCGGCGCCTGGCTGTGCTTAATGACAGCAAGCGCCTGGTCGGCGTCATTACGCTGGGCGATATCGCCCGCGCCGATGAGCAAAGACTGGCCGGTGAGATCGAGCTTCAGGTGGCCCAGATTTAAACCATTAGATCGCTGATAAAGCCGGCCAGGAAAAAGGCCGTATAGGCGCCGAAGGCTGCCAGCCCGAGCAATGATAGTCCCAGACCGATCCAGGCCACGGCATCCATTTCGGCGTGAGCCGTCTCCGTGTGGGCATGATGACGATCATTATTGATCTGCATATTCGCCTCCTCTAAATGGAGCAAGCATAGTCTTTTCGGCGTAATGTTGCAGTTGTGAACGTTACCCCCGAATATAAATCCCGGATAAGCCGAAAAGCGCCGACGGCCGTTGACTTTTGACGTGAAAAGCCGCCACCCTCGCCCTTCCAGATGCAAAGCGAGGGAACGCAGTTATGGCAAAGGTTACCGGTCTGTCGGGCAATGAAATCTACTGCATGGCACTCAAGGGTTATTCGGCTGGCGAGCTTGTGGTGGGCAACAGTGTCAATTCCATGGGCTTCCTGGGTTCGCTGGGCGCCGGGCTGAACAATATCCTGGGCGGTGAAATCCCGCAGGTCACCCAAGCCATCCAGGACGGCCGGATGCACGCCTTCGCCCGCATGGCCAAGGAGGCGCAAAACCATGGCGCCTCCGGTGTGGCCGGCGTTTCCGGCGACCTGCGCGCCTTTTCCGGCAATACCGAATTTCTGTTTGTCGGCTCCTGCGTTTTTTCAAAAAATGGTGGCGGAGAATTTTTCACCACGGCCGGCAATGCCCAGGAACTCTGGTGCCATATGGATGCCGGCTACCGGCCGATCCAGCACGTCTTCGGCAATATCGCCTATTCGATGGGGATTGGCGGCGGCTTCATCGGCGCGCTCAAGCAACTGGGCCGCGGGGAGATTTCGGAATATTCAGACGTCTTTAACAAGACCCGCCACAAGGCGCTCGACCGCATCACCGCCGCCGCGAAGGCCGATGGCGCCAATGCGGTGCTTGGCATCCGCACCACCATTCTGCCGTGGATGGGCACGCATGAAATGGTCATGACCGGCACGGCGGCGCATCATCCGGGCCTCGACAGTGGCCATGTAGTCACCTCTGACCTGACCGGCGAGGAGTTATGGTCGATGGCGTCGCTTGGCTACGCACCGATGAAACTGCTGATGTCGACCTCGATCTATTCGCTGGGCCTGGTCGGCGGCATCTTCTCGGCACTTAAATCCTTCGCCAAGCGGGAGATCAGCGAACTGACCTCGCTGGTGCATGACGCCCGCGAACACGCGCTCGATCGCCTGAAGGCCGAGGCCGATTCCATCGGCGCCGAGGAAGTGGTGGGGGTGAAGACCTATATCATCGAAATCGGCCAGGGCCTGATCGAATTCATGGCCATCGGCACGGCCGTGCGCAAGGCCTCCGGCATGGGGACCGCCACGCAGATGATGCCGGCCCAGGCCATCGTCCATGACAAGGACACCTGGATGGATTCGGATATGGGCATGTCATTGATGCGGCCGGCGGACAGCCAGGGGGCGTAATGCAAAATCTGCCTGAAGGATGGTTACTCGTCACTGATGAAGGGCCTCATCTTGTCGCTGAATTAAGGCGGGAAATGATGGCAAAGCACGCCCTCTACCGCGACTCCGTTGAAGCAGTCGCGCGGAAAAATGGCCACGACGACACCCTATTCAGGCTTTCCGGCGATAGATACGCCCAAGTTCATCTTACTTACCAGGTGGAGACTACGCCCCAATGGCCCATGACAACAATCTTTGATACCTATCAGAACTGGCTGGATGACTTAGCGGCAAACGAAACGAAATGAATAGAGCCGCTTAAGACTAACTGTAAACGATGTCCCTGCTCGAAAATATCGCTGCCTGCACGGTCTGCGCCCCTTCTCTGCCGCTGGGGCCGAGGCCGGTGGTACAGGCCGCCGATCCGCGCGCGAAAATCCTGATCATCGGCCAGGCGCCGGGGCTCAAGGTGCATCTGACCGGCATCCCTTTCAATGACGCGTCCGGCAAACGCCTGCGCGACTGGCTGGGTGTGACGCCGGAACAGTTCTACGATCCGTCAAAAATCGCCATCATGCCGATGGGCTTCTGCTATCCTGGCCGAGGAAAAGGCGGTGACAATCCCCCTCGCCCGGAATGCCCGCCACTGTGGCATGAGCGCGTGCGTGCCGCCCTGCCCGATATTAAACTGACCCTGCTGATTGGTGCATACGCGCAGGCCCATTACCTCGGCACTCGCCGCAAGGCCACACTGGGAGACACCGTCCGTGCCTGGCGGGACTATATCGATGACGGCTACCTGCCCCTCGTCCATCCCTCCCCTCGCAACGGAATATGGCTTAGGCGAAATCCGTGGTTCGAGACGGAGATCGTGCCTTACCTGCGATCCGCCATAGTGACAGCGCTGACATAATTTACGCGACCTCGGGTCCGGCTTTGTGGTAATAAGGGCGAAATAAAGACCACATCCATGTTTGACCGTACACAGCGTTACCTGTTCGAGGACTTTGTCAGGGATACCCAGGCCGCCCAGACGGGCGAGGCCCTTTTTGCGCATCTGCAACGCTGCGTCGGCCAATATGGCTACGATCAGATGATTTTTTCGATCGCTCACGATCCGCTGATGCCAAAATCTCATCAGCGGCCGAGCCTTTTCAACACCTATCCGGAGGACTGGCAAAAGACCTACCTGGAAAAGGACTATGCCCGTCTCGATCCGGTGCTCCACGCCGCTCTTACGCACACATCCGGCTTCACCTGGGAAAAGCTGGAGGCCACCTCCAGCTATACTGCGGCCCAGACCCGGTTCATGAACGAAGCCGTCGATGCCGGCCTCAATAATGGCATAGCCGTGCCGATGAGGGCGCTGAAGGCCATTGGGGGTGTCGGGCTGGCGGCGACCACGCCCCACGACGGCGCCTATGCCCATCTCGACCTGATCAATGCCCTGTGTACGCAGTTTTACCTGTCCTACCGACGGCTTTACGCTCGCCCGGCGCCAATCGTAAGCCTGTCTCCCAGGGAAACGGAAGTTCTCACCTGGATCGCCGCCGGGAAAACGGATGAAGAGATCGCCGTCATCCTGGGTATCAGCCGCAATACAGTCGATACCCACCTGCGCAGTATCTTCCGCAAGCTCGATGCCACCAACCGGGTCTCAGCCGTGGTGACCGGATTGACACAGGGTCACATCTGCCCGTAGTGCGCCGGCGAATTTGCGCGCTCCGATCGCAACTCCATGTTAAAAACTGAGCGATTGGTGAGATTGGGCTCGATGTTTGATTCTGAACAGCGCTATCAGTTCGAGGATTTCGTCACCGACACCCGGCAGGTGACGGCGGATGCGGATTTGTTTCGCCTGCTGAAGAAGGCTGTGGCTCAGCATGGCTATGACCGCATCAGCCTGTGGGTGATCGATGACCCGGACCTGCCGCAGCGTGTGCATGGCCGCGGCGTCCTGCACAATTTCCCCGAAGAACTGCGCGATTACTACAAGGAAAACAACTGCGATTCGTATGATCCGGTGATGCAGGCGCTCAAGGTCCAAATCGGCAGCCTGGACTGGGAAACACATGAAAAGCGCTCTCAGTACAAGCCGGCCCAGACGCACCTTTACAATGTCGCGCGCGAGGGGGATTGCATCATGGGGTATCGACCCCGGTGTGGGGCCGCAACGGATTGATGGCCAGCCTGGGCCTGGCCTCGGCGGAAAAGCACGATGCCACACATGCGTCCACTCAGGCCAATCTGGATCTGATCGGCGCCCTGACAGCACAGTTTTATCTCAGCTACAAGCGGCTAAATGCCCGCCCAGCCACGCCGCACCGTCCTGCCGCAGGGGTGACACCGAAGGAGGCCGAAATCCTCAGTTGGGTGGCCTCCGGCAAGACCGATGCCGAAATCGCCATTATCCTGGGCATCAGCCGTAATACGGTCGATACCCATATGCGCCACGTCTTCGCCAAGCTGGGCGCACACAGCCGCGTGACGGCGGTGGTCAAGGCCATCGCCGAGGGCATTGTTCATCCCTGACCCCGCCGGATCACGAATTCTCGTGATGGCGCGAAATAATGGACTGTGATTGTCTCATCCCGATGCGTAGCGTTTCAGAGGCGGACATGTCCAGCAGGGTCGAGTCGGGGAAAAAGTCTTTTCCAGAACCACTGACATATGACGAAACATGTATGGAGGTTCTTGAGCGGCTGGATGAACTGAAAAGCCTGGCGCTGCAAACCGGCGATCATGAACTGGTCGATGGCCTGGACTATGTTTTCGAGCGTTTCATCACGCGCTACTGCGATTCCAAGCACGCCGAACTGAATGGCCGGATGCGCCGGCACTTCCTGCCGCCAAAGGCATACATGAATTAAGCCTGCATTCAGGAGGCACCGCTCCGATTGGAGCTTGCACCGGGGGGCGCGGGGGGCCAGAATTGTCCGCACATACGGGAGGCAACCTATGTGCGGACAATTTGAGGCCGCCCTCTATCTGAATTTCCTGAAAAACACCCTTCACCTGCCCAACGCGCCGGACCAGATGGAATTCGGCCAGCCATCAAAGGTGGTGCCGACCGGTGGCGCGCCAATCGTGATCGAAAATCCGGAAAACAGCCGGCTGGAGGTCATTCCGGCGCGTTTTGGCCTGATCCCTCACTGGTATTCCGGCGTGTTGAAGGACTGGAAAGCCACCACCTTCAATGCGAAGCTGGATACGGTAACGGAAAAGCGTGTCTTTCAGGGTGCGTGGAAATACCGCCACGCTCTGGTGCCGGCCGATTGCTTCTATGAATGGTCGGGCGAAAGAAACGCCCGCCGCAAATGGCGAATCACCCGCGCCGACAATCAGCCCATGGCCTTTGCCGCCCTTTGGGACTGCGCAAACCTGGCGGAAGGCGAGATATGGAGCTTCAGCCTGCTGACGCGCGATGCCGACCACGATATGGCGCCCATCCATGACCGCGAACCGGTTATCCTCGCCCCGGACCAATGGGATAACTGGCTGCGGCGCAAAGCGGTCGATCTGACGGCCACCGTATCGCTCAGGCTTCAGGCGGAAACACCCGCCGTCCCGGTACAGGGCGCATTGTTCTGATCACATCTCGCCAAAGAACTCGCGCTGGGAGCGTTCCAGTTCCTCCACATAGCGGCGGTTGACGTACTTCTCCGTCAGCAGCCCCAGGAGCTTGTGATCCTCATCTACCACCGCCAGGTCATCGACACCGAAATGCTCGAAGACGCGCATGATCGCCGAAATGTCCATGTCCGGCCGGACATAGACCTCGGTCTGGCGGGCCAGTTCACGCAAGGGGGTCAGCGTCTCCTGGTTTTCGATCCACGCCTCGGCCGTCAGAACGATGCCGCGGTAATCGCCCCTGTCATCAACCAGCAGCACGCGGGAGGTCGAACCCAGCGGCACCTGCTCGCGCATGGCCGCTACGCTCAGGCTGTCCGGCAGGGTCGTATGGTTCTTGCGCATCAGGCTTTGCGCGGTCAGGGCTTTGACCCAGCCGATATCACGGGCATTGCGCACCGTTTCGCCGCGCAGATGCAGGCGCCAGGTCGAAAAGGAATAACCAAAGCGCTCGCGGATAATGGCGCTGGAACACAGAGCCGCGGTCACCACCGCCGCCGTCAGGTTGAAGTCGTGAGTTACCTCAAGCACCATCAGCGACATGGTCATCGGCCCGCCGACCACGGCCACGGCCAGGGCCGCCATGCCGACCAGTGAGGCATTAAGGATATCGAGATCCGCCGCCGGATAGATCTGGTTGACGATCTGGGCAAAGGCCGCGCCGAGCAATGACCCCAGGAACAGCGAGGCGAAGAACAGGCCCCCACGAAAGCCGAAGGCCAGGGAGATGACCGAGGCACACAGTTTCAGCGCGAAAACCGCCAGCAAGGTCACCACCACGGCCTGCTGCGCCATGTAGAGGTGCATGGCGCCGTGTCCGGAACTCAGGGCCTGCGGGGCCGCCCAGGCTACCGGAATGAGGAACAGCCCGCCGATCATCGGCCGCCAGATATCGCCGATCGGCAGTTTGCGCACCACGGCCTCGACACTGGCCACCAGTCGGATGATGGCGATACCGACACCGGCGCACAATGCGCCCAGAACGGCATAAAGAAGATAGCCGCTGATTTCGATGGTTTGCCCGATGGTTGAGGCAATGACGAACGGCTCGATATTCATCAGTTGTGCCGCCAGAACCGCCATCAGCGAGGCCGCCGCCACCGGGGCCAGCGCTGCCACGGTATAGCCGCCAAGGACCAGTTCAAAAGCGTAGAACGCGCCGGCCAGAGGCGCACCAAACGCCGCCCCGATGGCCGATCCGGCCCCCGCCCCCACCAATGTGCGCAAGGAGACGCGCTTGAGATCGAGCCACTGACCGATCTTGGAGGCGATGCCGCCGCCCAACTGGGCATAGGCCGCCTCAAGCCCGACCGAGGCGCCGAAGCCATTGGACAGGAAGGTCTGGAACGACACGATCAGGCTGTCGCGCAGGGGAATGCGGCCGCCGTAAAGCGCATTGGCCTCTACCACGTCGATCGGCTGGCGGGTGCGGCGTGGAAAAATAAACCGCACCAGACCCAGAGCGGCGCCACCGAGCGGCAGGGCCACCAGGTGCCAGGGCTCGATATTAGGTAACGCACTCAGGCGCAGGTCCGGTGAAAAGCCATAGAGAATGGATTGCAGCATATGGGCGAAATGCCCAAGCAGGGCCGCCATCACACCGGCAAGCAGGCCCACCCCGCCCGCCAGTACGATGAACCACACCTCCGAGCCCTGAAGATGACGCTTGATCAGCGCCACGCCGCGCAGGACCGGCCGCTTGACGACCTTTCCCAAGATGTAATCACTCAGATGCGGATTAGATAAGGACATGCTGGCTCACGACGCATACCGCTTCACCCTAGGCCGGCCGCATGGCCTTGTGAAGACAATTCGTGCTTTAAGATCAATATCCTGCCGCTATCTATCCTCGCCGAATATCTCGCGGATATCCTGCGTCCACGGCAGGCATAGCGCAAAGGCCACGCTGAGCAGACCAACCGGCAACCAGACGGCCGCGTGGCCCCATGTCAGGGTCGCCACCGCCCCCAGCAAGGCACCACCAATAAAGCAGACGCACAGGCACAGGAAGAACAGCGACTCCCGACGCCTCTCCCGCCCTTCACCATAGATCAGCCAGGCAATGGTGGCGCTGGCGAAATGGCGCAGATTGGCGCTGGTGGTCACGGATGTGTAGGCAAATTCGCCCAGGCGGTAGAAGGCCGACGCCTGTAGCGCCGCCACGAAGGCGATGCCGGTGACCACCAGCATGTCGGGCACGCTTTTGGGCAGGAAGGCGACAACGACCAGAAAGGCAATCTCAAGGCCGAGCGAGAAGCGTGCCTGCGATGGCAGAAGCGTGCCCAGCGGCTTTTCTTTCAGCACCTGCGCCACGGCGACGCCGCAGATATAGGCGGCGATCGGCGCTGCAAACGGCAGGACCAGGCGCCCCTGCCCCTCGGCCATCCGAACGACCATCAGCACAATATTTCCGGTCATGGCATTGGCGAAGACCCCGCCATAACCGGCATAGGTGAAGGCATCGAGCATCCCCGCCGCCGCGATCAGCAGGGCAGCGACAGGCAGGGTGCGTTCGGGTCTTTTGCCGAGAAGGGTGTGATCGCTATTCATGCCCTCTTTTATGGCGAAGCCCGATCAGGCCGCAAGCAGGATATGAACCGCCTTCTTGGCCGTATCGAAAACAGATGGCGTCTGCTGCATCTGGGCGGTCAGGGCCGCCCCCTGGAACAGCAGCCCGATCTGCCGGCCGGTGTCCAGCGGATTGGCCAAGCCGGCCCTCTGGCAAAGTTCGACGAACCTACCTTCGACATATTCCGAAGCCGCCCGGCCGCGCGCGGTAATGCCTTCATGCTTGCCGATATATTCCTGGCCCGCCTTCATCGCCAGACACCCCCGGCAGGTGCGTTCCATCATTTCGCGGCGCACATCGAACAGGGCCAGGATCTGCTCTCGCGGATCATCGCTGCGCGCCAGGGCCGGTTTGAGCAGATAGGTGTCGGTGTCCTCGCCATACTGGTCCAGCACCGCCTCGATCAGGTCTTCCTTGGAGGGAAAATACTTATAGAGGGTGCGCTTGGAAATGCCGCTGTTAGCCATGACCGTGTCGATGCCGGTGGCATGAAAGCCGCCGTTATAGAAGGCATCATAGGCCAGGGCGATAATCTCCTGCTTCTTGGTGGGGGCGGCGGTATCGGCCATGTCGAAATCTCCTGAATTCCAAATTTCCAAAGGAAATTTGGCAAGGCCGAAGGCCGCCCGAGCTGATGCGAGGAGCCATGCGGCGTTTGAGCTAAAAAAACTAGCACAGCCGCTTGACAATGTAAACTGATCTGTTTACCTATGGCGATGTAAACAGATCGGTTTACATTTCTCGGCCGCCGGATTCGACGGCTCTTTCAAAAGGAAGTTCGTCATGTCCTACGCTAATCAAGTTGTCCTCGTTTCCGGTGCAAATCGCGGCATCGGCGCCGCCACCGTCCGCGAACTGCTCAAGACCGATGTAAAGAAAATCTATGCCGGCGCCCGCCGTCTCGACTCCCTGCCCGACTTCGGCGATGCCCGCGTCGTGCCGCTGCAACTGGATATCACTGACCAGTCTTCGGTCGATGCCGCTGTGAAGGCCGCCGCCGATACCGATATCCTGCTCAATAATGCCGGCACCGCCGTCTTCGCCAACTTCATCGAAAGCCCGATCGAGTTGATCAATGGCGACATGAACACCAACTATTACGGCACCCTTCGCATCATCCGCGCCTTTACGCCGGTTTTCGAAGCCCGCAAATCCGGCACCATCGCCAATGTGATCAGCGTGGTCGGCCTGACATCGGCGCCAGGCCTGGCCGGCTATTCCGCCTCCAAGGCCGCCCTGCAATCCCTGACCCAGACCCTGCGCGTCACGCTCAAAGGCTCCGGCATCAAGGTGCTCGGCATCTATCCCGGCCCGATCGATACCGACCTGGCCAAGGATATCCCGATGCAGAAGGCCACGCCGGAACATGCCGCCGAACAGATCGTCAAGGGCATTGCCGCCAATGAAACCTACATCTTCCCCGATCCGGTGGCGCTGCATATCGGCAATCTCTGGGCCACCGACGGCAAGACGCTCGATACAGCTCTGGCCGGTGAAGGCTAAGACAACAAAGGCGGGACTTGGTCCCGCCTTTTCTTTGCCTCTTAGCAAGGTAGCTTGCTCCAAAAGCAATTCTTACAAAATAATTTCCGCAGATGGCATCGAAATGGATTTTCACCTGAGAGGGCAAGACTACACCATTACTATAGGTAGCGATGTTGTACGTGACGGTATGTACCTAGAGGTTGAAAATCCCCTCAATGAGGTGAAACCACTGTTCGATATATTTTATTCTGATCAAATAGGTGAAATGTTTATCACGACATTTAAAGAGGACATTCCCTTGGAGGTCATGGAGTGGGCGATTTCCATAGCTAGGCTCCGCTTGGTACCGAAATATCTAAAGTAAAAAACAGATGCCTCAATAAGGTTAGAAAAACACCGGTGGCGGACGCCCCGTATCCATCTCCCGTTGCACCTGAATCAGTTCACGTTCCTCGCCGCGCAGACGCATCGCCGTCAGGACGCCGCTGTAATAGACGCCGGTATCGATCCCTATCCGCCAGCGCGTATTGGCCGGCACCTTGTGCGGCGAATGGCCATGCACCACCACATAGTCGCACGCCTGATCGGCGCGCAGGAACCGCCCGCGAATATACATGAAGGTAGCGCCGTCCTGTTCCGTCAGCGGACGGTCCGGATCGACGCCGGCGTGGACGAACAGGTAGTCATCCGCCTGGAAGGATGACGGCATGGCGCGCAGCATCTCCAGATGCGCCGGGTCGACCTTAGACGCGAACCGGCGGCTGACCTCTTCCCAGATTTCCATGGACCGCGCCATATAGTGCATGACCACGCCGTAGGAATCGAGCGTCGCCGCCCCGCCCCAGTCGCGCCAGGTATCGCCGAAATCGGGCTCGTCGAGGAAGCGCAGCAGGGCTTCCTCGTGATTGCCCATCAACGCCACCACATCGCACCAGTCCGCCGCCAGCAGATGCCCAACCCGATCCAGCACCTGCCGCGAAGCCGGTCCGCGATCGATATAGTCACCCAGCAGGACAATGCGCGGGCGTTCACCCAGCCCTTCCGCATCAGCCCGGATTCGCTCGATTATCTGCTCAAATAGATCGTCATAGCCGTGGATATCGCCGATGGCGTAGGTCAATTGTGCAATGCGGGAGGTCATGCGCCCTATATAGGCAAGGGGCGGCCGGTTTCAAAGCAAAGTCTTCATGGCTTCACTGAGCGGCGTGCGCGGCACCTCGCCGATCACCTCGGCCAGACGCGGGTCTTCCAGCGCGTGCGGCACATCCCACAGATACAGCATTTCCAGCGCCGCCCGCATGAAGGGATCAAACAGGGCAATCAGCGAAAACAGGATGCGCGGCATGTGGCCCACCGTAACCTTGCGCCCTAGGGCAAGCCGCGCCGCCTCCGCCAGCCGTTTCGCCGAGACATTGTGGTTCTCGAAGTGGAAGACCTCATAGGCGCCAAGCGCGGTTTCGACCTCAGCCAGTTTGACGATCGTAGCCGCCAGATCGGGCAGGAAAGCCCAGGCATGGACGGTGGTCTTTTCACCCGGCGTGACGATCCGGCCCTTGCTGAGATCCTTGGCCACCAGCGCCCCCATCCAGCTATTGGACGCCTCGCTGCCAAAAAAATCGCCGGCACGGATGATGATGGTGCGCAGGCGCCCGGCTTCGGCGCGGGCGCGGAACATGGCTTCGATCGAGACCCGTATACGGCCTTTCAGCGTATCGGCCGCGAAGGGCGTCTGCGGCGTCAACACCTGTGGCATGGCCGAACCGAAATTATAGACGCTGCCGGGATAGATCTGGCGTGCATCAAGCGCCTCGCAGATATCGGCCGCGGCGGTATAGGTCGGCAGGGCCTTTTCCGCCCAGACCGGATAGGGGACGTTCAGGCCATTGAACACCAGATCGACCGCCCCCGTGGCCCTTGCCACCGCTGCCGCGTCGAACAGGTCGGCATGAATCGGGATGATCCCCTCGCCCGCCGTCTTGCCGGCGCGCACCAGGCCCAACACCCGCCAGCCCTTATCGAGAAAGGCCCTCGCCACCACCTTGCCGATACCGCCATTGGCCCCCAGAACCAGAACCGTCTTCATGTCTTCTCTCCTTGCATTGACAGGATGAGATTTATTCCATTTGATTACGCATATAAATTACCTATAATTTGAATATAATTATTCAAATTTGAATGGATTGAACATGCTCGACTGGACCCTGCTTCGTGCCTTTCTCGCTGTGGTCGATACCGGATCACTGTCGGCGGCGGCTGCCCGGATCGGCGCCACTCAGCCGACCCTGAGCCGTCACATCAAGGAACTGGAAGCCACCATCGGCACGCCGCTGTTCCGGCGTTCGGTCAAGGGTCTGGAGCCGACCGAAGCCGCACTCGGCCTGGTGGATGATGCCCGCGACATGGGCCGTGCCGCGCAAAGCCTGGCGCTCAAGGCGCAGGGCAAGGCCGAAACCCTTTCGGGCACGGTGCGCCTCACCGCCTCGGTCGTGGTATCCAACCTCATCCTGCCGCCGATCATCGCCGACCTGAGGCGCGAGGAACCGCTGATCCAGGTCGAGATTGTGGCGTCAGATGCTTCGCAAAACCTGCTGCGCCGCGACGCTGATATCGCCCTGCGCATGTTTAACCCAACACAGAATGCCCTGATCGCTCGCAAACTCGGCGAAACGCCGCTGGGGGTCTATGCCGCCAAGGATTATCTGACGCGCAAGGGCCGTCCGGAGACCATGCTGGACATGCTCAAACACGATGTCATTGGCTTCGACCGCGCCGACGACATTATCAAAGGCTATGCCGCCATGGGTTATCCGGTGACGCGCCACCAGTTCCCTGTGCGCACGGACGACCAGATGGTGTGCTGGCACCTGTTGCTGGCCGGCGCCGGGATAGGGTTCGCGCAATGCCTGCTGGCCGATGCGCAGCCAAATCTCGTCAAGCTCGAACTCGGCATGACCTTGCCCGCCCTGCCCATCTGGCTGGTCATGCACGAGGAGGTGCGCACCAATGCCCGCATTCGCCGCGTCGCTGATTTCCTGACCGCCCGCCTAACGGCCCTCCTCAGCGTAAGACCCTAGACAAGGGGACAATCAAAGTATATGGGAGCCAATATATTGGAGCCGATATATCTATGCCCTCACCCACCGATCCGCAAATCGTCATGGATTCCCTGCGGCGCATCGTCCAGGCCCTGCGCCAGTCGGCCACGCACAGCGAACAGGCGACCGGCCTCACTGCTGCGCAACTGCTGGTGCTCAAACGCATCCAGGCGCATGAGGGCCTGTCGGTCAATGAACTGGCCGCCGCTACCTTTACCCACCAGAGCACGGTGTCCGAAATCGTCAGTCGCCTGGAAGCCCGTAGTCTGATCCGGCGGGCGCGTGCCGCCGCCGATGGCCGCCGCGTCGAGCTTTACCTGACCGAGGCCGGCCAGACGGCGCTAACAGCCAGCCCCGTCAGCGCCCATGAAAAGCTGATGCAGGCGGTCGCAAACCTGCCGCCGCCGACCCTGGAAAAACTGGCCAGTGGCCTGATTGCGCTCATCGAAGCCGCGCATCTGAATGAACACCCCGCCCGCTTCTTCTTTGAAGACAAGAGTACCCCCGATGAGTGATCACGAAATAAAGAACGCCTCCACCACGCCCGGCCTGCCGATCTCGCTGGGGCTCGGTCCGGTGCTCGAAAAGGCCGATGTCGAGCGCCACCCGCGCGCGCTTGATCGCCGCAGCCTGCTGATCGGCGTCCTGTGCATCGGTCTGGCCCTGGTCATGACGCCGATCGCGCGCGGCCTGATGGCGCTGATCGGCCTGATCACCAACCTGGCCTTTTATCAGCGCGTGGGTTTTGACCTCGTCTCGCCAGCCGGCCACAGTCTCGGCCTGTTTGTGATCGCCGTGCCGGTGATCGGCTCGCTGGTTGTCGGCCTGATGGCGCGCTATGGCGCCAAGGCCATTCGCGGCCACGGTATTCCGGAAGCCATGGAGCAGATCTTGACCAATGACAGCCGCATTCCGGTGCGCATGACCTTCCTCAAGCCGCTGTCCGCCGCCATCGCCATCGGCACCGGCGGCCCCTTCGGCGCGGAAGGCCCGATCATCGCCACCGGAGGCGCGCTCGGCTCCCTGCTCGGTCAGGTCATCCATGTCACGGCGCATGAACGCAAAACCCTGCTGGCCGCCGGTGCCGCGGCCGGCATGACCGCCATCTTCGGCACGCCGTTTTCCGCCATCCTGCTGGCCATCGAACTTCTGGTCTTCGAATTCCGCCCACGCTCCTTCATCCCTATCGCCCTGGCGGCCCTGACCGCCATCATGCTGCGGCCCTTCTTCTTCGGCACCGACCTGTTGTTCCATATCGCCACCTTCGCGCCGGCCTCCCCCACCGCCCTGATTGGCTACGCTGCCCTTGGCGTCATCATGGGGCTATTCGCCGTCGTTATCGCCAAGTCGACCTACCTGATTGAGGACCTGTTCGAGCGCCTGCCGATCCACTGGATGTGGTGGCCGGCCATCGGCGGCCTGATTGTCGGGCTGGTCGGTCTGTGGGAACCGCGCGTCATGGGGGTCGGTTACGACAATATCGACCGAATCCTAAGCGGCAACTTCCTTGGCATCGCTCTGCTCACCTTCTGCCTGCTGAAATTCATTGCCTGGTCGATCGCGCTCGGCAGCGGCACATCAGGCGGGACGCTTGCGCCCATTTTCACCATCGGCGGCGGGCTGGGCGTCCTGACCGCGCAGGTGTTTGAAGCGGTGCTGCCTTCACTGGGACTTGACCTGCGCATGGCCGGACTGGTCGGCATGGCTGCCTGCTTCGCCGGCGCCTCTCGCGCTCTGTTCGCTTCTGTGCTGTTCGCCCTGGAGGTGACGCAGCAGTTCAACACCCTGCTGCCGCTTCTCGCCGGTTGCTGCACCGCCTTCATGGTCTCGGCCTTTGTCATGAAAACCACCATTATGACAGAAAAGCTGGTGCGGCGCGGCCACCACGTGCCTTCAGAATATACGGCGCATGGCCCGCAAACGTCTGCAAAGCCGTGAACATACCAACGTAGCAACAATTTAATGTTATAGATTTTTACGAAGCTTATGAATTTAAAGCTTTATTTCCGTAAATTTCTGCGTATGCCTTAAAGAAAACAATCCGGGGCAAGAGGCATATGGACGCCAGGGTATTTCTCGACAGACGCGGCGTGTGGGCGTTCGGACTGGGCTGCATATGCGTTACTGTCGGCGTTTTGCTGCACCTGCCGATGTTCTGGATGGGCAAGGACATGGGGTTCGCCCTGGCCGGGATGCCGATGGACAACGGAATGTTGTTCGGCATGTTCCTGATCGTCGCCGGCATCGGTATTGCCGCCTACGGCCTGCTGCCCAAAGGCGTAGATGCGCAGGTCAAATCCGCCGCCCGCATTGCCGTCGCCGCGCCGGAAGATGCAAAACTTGGTCCCGCCCATGCCCTGCTGATGCTGGTTCTGGTCGTGGCCCTGATCATCGACGTCATGAAGCCCGCCTCGCTCGGTTTCGTCATGCCGGGCCTGATCAAAGAGTACGGCGTCAGCAAGGCGGAAGCCTCGCTTGTACCCTTCTTCGCCCTGATCGGCACGGTCACCGGCTCGATCCTGTGGGGTATCATCGCTGATATCTATGGCCGCAAGGCATCGATCCTCCTGTCCGCGGTGGTCTTCGTTGGCACCTCGATCTGCGGCGCCATGCCGAGCCTGTTGTGGAACGAGATCATGTGCTTCCTGATGGGCGCGGGCGCCGGCGGCATGTTGCCTGTCACCTATGCCTTGCTGGCTGAAACCATGCCGTCGCGCCATCGCGGCTGGGCGCTGGTGCTGGTGGGCGGGCTGGGCGCGGTCGGCGGCTATTTCGCCGCATCGGGTTTTTCCTACCTGCTGGTGCCGACCTTCTCGTGGCGCATCCTGTGGCTGATCAATCTGCCGACCGGCCTCATCCTCATCCTGATGGGCGGCCTGATCCCCGAATCGGCCAAGTTCCTGCTGTCGCGCGGCCGCGATGAGGAGGCCCACAAGATCATGGCGCGCTTCGGCACGGTCAGCCACAAGCTGGGCGCAAATGAAGAGGACACCGATGACACCTTCGCGCACCATCACTCGAAGCACGATGGCAGCGAGCCGAAACTCTGGACGCCGGGCCTGATCGGCAAGACAGCGGCTCTGACCATCGCGGCACTCGCCTGGGGCCTGATCAATTTCGGCCTCTTGCTATGGCTGCCCAATGACCTGGTGGCCAAGGGCTATTCCATGGCCCTGTCATCCAGATTGCTGGCCGAATCCTCGCTGATCGCCTTCCCGACCGTTTTCCTGTGTACCTGGATCTACAGTCAGTGGAGTACCAAATGGGCCTTCACCACCATGGTCACCATTACGCTCGCCGGGCTCATCTGGGTGCTGCTGCTGGAAACCGGCAAGGGCGGCAGCCCGGTCCTGCCAATCGCCCTGCTGATCATCGGCTCCAACGGCATCCTGGCCATCCTCCTGCCCTATGCTTCGGAAAGCTATCCCCTGGCGATCCGCGGTCGCGCCACGGGCTGGATTGCCGCCTGCACCAAGGGCGGCGGCGTGCTGGCCCAGACCCTCAGCATCACCGCCCTGGTGCCGCCGCTGGGGATTGCCGCCGGCATGATCATCGTGCCGATCGTCGTCACCCTGGGGCTGTTCGTCCGTTTCGGCACCGAAACCAAGGGCCTGGACCTGCGGCAACTGGAACACCCGCAAAAGAAGTAGCGCGATCCCGCATCCTCGCTTAATGTAATTCAAAATAAGAATTACATTGGGGAGAGTGGTATGCGCGTCAATCTGAAGGCGGTCGTGATCGCCAGTCTGGCCGGACTTTTGTTCGGCTTCGATACCGCCGTGATTTCCGGCGTCACCCATGCCTTGCGCGATGTTTATCACCTCGATGATCAGGGCCTGGGCCTGGCTGTTTCCGTCGCCCTGTGGGGCACCTTTTTCGGCGCGCTTTTCATGGGCCGGCTGGGTGATGCCATCGGCGGGCGCGACGCGCTGCGGGTCATCGGCCTGATGTATATCGCCGCCTCGCTGGGCTGCGCGCTGTCGCCGTCTCTTGTCCTGTTTGTCGTCTCACGCTTTATCCTCGGCCTGGCCATCGGCGGATCTTCGGTGCTGGCGCCGGTCTATATTTCCGAAATTGTCCCCGCCGAACGGCGCGGCGCGCTGGTCGGCCTATTCCAGTTCAATATCGTCTTGGGCATATTGCTCGCCTATTTGAGCAACTATCTCGTCGGGCAGATGATCACCGATGCGTCGGTCTGGCGCTGGAAACTCGGCCTGGCCGCCCTGCCCGCCGGCATCTTCTTCGGGCTGCTGTTTACCATCGGCCAGAGCGCGCGCTGGCTGGCGGCCAAGGGCCGCATCGACGAAGCGGTCAAAAGTCTGACACAACTGGGCATTCAGGATACCGCCTCCACCATCGCCGACTTCCAAAAATCCGATATCGGCCAAGGCAAGCTGAGTTGGGTCAAACACAAAAAACCGATCATTTTCGCCATCCTGCTGGCCCTGTTCAACCAGTTCACCGGCATCAATGCCATCCTCTACTACCTCAACGACATCTTCGCCGCCGCCGGTTTCAGCGCCGTTTCGGCCGATATCCAGAGCGTGGCCGTAGGCGGCGCTAACCTGGCCGCCACCCTGCTTGGCATGGCGCTGATCGATCGCTTCGGCCGCAAGAAACTGCTGACCATGGGCGCAATCGGCATGGTGGCGGCGCTCGCCGGCGTCACCATCATCATGTCCACCGGCCAGGGACAGGGCTTCCTGCTGGCCCTGCTGATCCTGTTCATTGTCTCGTTCGCCGCGTCACAGGGCGCGGTGATCTGGGTCTATCTGGCGGAAATCTTCCCGACACCGGTGCGATCGCGCGGACAAAGCCTCGGCAGCGCCACCCACTGGATTGTCAACGCGATCATCTCCGCCGTCTTCCCGCTGGTGGCGGCACATACCAAGGCCCTGCCGTTTGCGGTTTTCGCCGTGGCGACGCTGATTCAGTTTGTCGTGGTGTCGAAATTTTTTCCGGAAACGAAAGGCGTGGAACTGGAGGATATGGAAAAGGCATTATAGAATATAAAGTATTGTATAGTTTTGATATTTAACTCTATGAAAATTCTAGGAGAAAATTATGAGTAACGTTGACGCTGGAGTTCTGTATGACGAAATAGAATTGTTACTTGTAGGCGCGCCTGAATTATCCGAATTAAAAACAGAAAATGGAACAGTATGGCTTGGCCGGGTAAGCTCAGCAATAAAACTTTGGGACGTTACAGAAACTATAGCATTAAGAATGGCGATTGATAATATTTTTCGAAATCATGCCACTGATTATAAAAGACAATACGACATCATCATTCACATTTTACGTACCGCAAAAAATGATATTCGGTTAAAATCAATCGGCCCCTCTACAACAATTATACCCAAAGGGGAAATATACACGTACTTTGAAGAGATTAGAAAAATTATTAAGGAATCTTCAAAAGAAATGTTTTTTATAGATGCTTATCTTGACGCAGATTTTGTCAAAAATTATTTCCCCCACATTAAAGACGGGATAATTATAAAAATCCTAACCAGCACAAAAGGAAAGCTTAATGCTTTAAAAAGTGCTACTGACATGTATGCCCAACAGCACGGTTCTAAAGTCGAAATCAGAACCAATGATGACATACATGATCGTTGGATGATTATAGACCAATCCGAATGTTATCAATCTGGAGCCTCAATAAAAGATGGTGGGAAAAATGCTGCCACTACAATCACTCAGGTAGTAGACATCGCTTCAGTGATGATCGGCCATTATAACGCAGTTTGGCCATCATCCTCACTTGTTCTAAAGACATATTAAAATCATCACCCAACTATTGTTGGATATCTTACATGTCAGATACGCATAACCTTACCTCACTCGATGCTTTTGTCGCCGGATTGCCCAAGGCCGAACTGCACCTGCATATCGAGGGCTCGCTGGAGCCGGAGTTGATGTTCGCCCTGGCCCAGCGCAACGGCATCGCCCTGCCCTATGACTCGGTCGAATCCTTACGCGCCGCCTATGATTTCTCCAATCTCCAGGACTTCCTCGACATCTATTATCAGGGCGCCAATGTCCTGCGCACCGAGGCAGACTTCTACGATCTCGCCATGGCCTATTTTCAAAGGGCGGCGGCCGATAATGTCCGCCATACAGAAATTTTCTTCGATCCGCAGACCCATACGGATCGCGGTGTTCCCTACGCCTATGTCATCGAGGGCCTGAGTCGCGCGGCGAAGGACGCGGAAACCCTGGGCCTTTCGGTTTCACTTACCCACAGCTTCCTGCGTCATCTCTCAGAGGAAGCCGCCTTCGAGAGCCTGGCCATGGCCGTGCCGTACCTGGATCGGATCATTGGTGTCGGACTCGATTCCTCCGAGGTCGGCCATCCGCCATCGAAATTCGCCAATGTCTTCGCCAAGGCAAAGGAACTGGGCCTGAAGCTCTGCGCCCACGCCGGCGAAGAAGGCCCGCCGGCCTATGTCTATGAAGCGCTGGACGTGCTGCACATCGACCGCATCGATCACGGCAATCGCTCACTGGAAGACCCCGTGCTCGTCGGGCATATCGTGCGTGAGGGCCTGACATTGACGGTCTGCCCGCTCTCCAATCACAAGCTGTGCGTGGTAAGAGACCTGAACGACCACCCGATCCCCGACATGCTCAAAAAAGGCCTGCGCGCCACGATCAATTCCGACGATCCGGCCTATTTCGGCGGTTATGTGAACGACAATTTCCTCAGCCTGACCCGCCGCGGCCTGATTGACCGCGGGGATTGCCTGACCCTGGCGCGTAATTCGATCACCGGGTCTTTTCTGAGTAATGAGCGTAAAGCGGCCTTAATCGCTGAAATAGAGGCGTTCGCGGCGGAACACTGACGGCTGGGCCACGGCCACGGCGGGCAGATCAACGGGCAATTCCGGCGGCGCATCTTCAAAGACCGGGCTTCGCGGCAAAGGCGAATAGGTCCGGCGCGTAACCGGCCTGGCGGGTGTGGTGAACAGCGACCCGAAAGCGGCGCTCAAACTCACAACCAGCCCACCGCCAACCAGCAGACACAAGGCCAGTCGCAGACTGCCCGGATCGCGGTATTGATAATAGAGGCCACACAAAACCGCATAACTGATCATCCAGGCGATCAGGCTGCCGCGCACCGGATAGTCCGGCGCAATCTGTCGTGCCAGCAGCGAGGTAAAGAGATATAGCCCCTGCAGATAGATATGCAGACCGATGATCCAGCCGGCCGCGCGCCAGGCATTGGCCCAGTAAAGTCCCCAGTCGCCATTCATGAAATTCTGCGTCATGAAGGCGGCATCAGCGAGATTATTACCCAGGGTCTCGCGCACCCCGGCAAGAAACGAGTCGAAATCGACATAGCTCTGCGCGGAGACAGGCAGCAGGAATTTTACCGCCAGCAGCAGAGCGATCGCCAACTGCCAATCGATCAGTCTTTCACCCAGCCAGAGGATAAAACGCCTGAAGGTCATTATGCCGCATCCGCAAACATCCGGTCATTATAGCGGGACGCGTCCTTAAACACCATAACGTGTGTGGCCGCGCTTTTGGGCATTACGGAAGCGCGGCGGTTCATGATCAGTGGGTCGCGTCTTCCATGCCCTTGCCAACGGCGGTGATATCCTTGCCGACGCCCTGAATGGTGTGGCAGGCGGACAGCACGGGCAGAAGGGCAATAACAGCGATCAGGGCGAGACGTTTCATGGTGTATTCCTCAGATTGAACAGCTTGCAAGGGTGACTCGCAATTGCGGCGAATTTACGGGAAATCCGCTTACCTGCAAAGAGCCAGACACGAAAGGCCCGATGACACCTGATGTCATGGGGCATGGCTTTTCACGATCCGGAAAGTCTTAGTTGCTGGCGGCGCTTTCCATGCCCTTGCCAACGGCGGTCACGTCTTCACCGGCGCCCTGAATGGTATGGCAGGCGGCCAGGATCGGCAGGATGGCGATAACGGTAAACAATGCGAGGCGCTTCATGTCATTTGTCCTTCTCAGATTAGGTGGCATCAGGCGCCACGTAAGGTCAGAATTGAGTTTTGCGCATAAGGATTCAATGAGCGCGTCTTATGGATAAAATCATGGCGACATCGGGTAACCGTGGCGCCTGGCGACGTAAAAGCGTATGAGCGCCTGTATGAAAAAACCCATTGTCATTATAGGCGCCGGTCCGACCGGACTGATGGCCGCCGAGATTTTAAGTGCCGCCGGAAAGCAGGTGGAAATTTACGACCGTATGCCCTCTGTGGCGCGCAAGTTCCTGCTGGCCGGCCGCGGCGGGCTGAACCTGACCCATTCCGAACCGTTCGAGCGCTTCGTCACCCGCTACGGCAAGCGGGCACCGCTGTTGAAACCGGCGCTGGAGGCCTTTACACCCAAGGATCTGCGCGCCTGGGCCGACGGGTTGGAGGCCGAAACCTTTGTCGGCACATCGGGGCGGGTATTCCCAAAAGCCATGAAAGCCTCCCCCTGCTGCGCGCCTGGCTGAAACGGCTGGAGGCGCAGGGCGTGGTTCTGCATACCCGGCATGAATGGCGCGGCTGGCAGAACGGAGCGCTGTTGTTCAATGACGATGTGCGGGTAACGCCGGCAGCCACCATATTGGCGCTGGGCGGGGCAAGCTGGCCCAGGCTGGGCGGTGATGGCGGCTGGACCGGTTTGCTGGCGAACAGGGGCGTTGAGATTGCCCCTTTTCAACCGGCCAATGTCGGTTTCCAGACCGCCTGGAGCACCCATTTCTCCGACAAATTCGCCGGTGAGCCGCTGAAGAATATCGCCGTTAAATTCGCCGGGCGTGAAGTGAAGGGCGAACTGATGCTGACCCGCACCGGGCTTGAGGGGGGCGCCATTTATGCCCTCAGCGCGGCCTTGCGCGACGCCATTGCGAAAGACGGACATGCTGATCTGGTCATCGACCTGCGCCCCGACCTGTCAGCCGACCAGGCGATCAACAAGCTGAAACGCGCCTCGCCCAAGGATTCCCTGAGCAACCGCCTGCGCAAGGCGCTCAACCTGTCACCAGCCGCCATTGCCCTGGTGCATGAAAAGCCAGGCGCGGACTTCAAGACGGTAACGGTGCGGCTGACCGGCGTGCAGGGACTGGAACGCGCCATTTCCTCCGCCGGCGGTATCCGTTTCGAGGCGCTGACGCCGGATTTTGAACTAAAGGCTTTGCCGGGTGTCTATGCAGTCGGGGAAATGCTCGACTGGGAAGCGCCCACCGGCGGCTATCTCCTGCAGGCCTGTTTCTCGACCGCTGTTGCGGCGGCACGGGCAATATCAGGCAAGTAAGCAACCCCACCCCCAACGCGCAAATGCGCGTCGGTCGCAGAGCTGGCGAAATGCTGGGGCTCCTCCCTACAATAATCTTTTCAATTGCATGTCGCTGGACATGAAGCATCAGTCTCGTAAAACTTAATTATCAGGCGTCACTGGCACGACGCCAGCGCCCCCTTCGCCATAATAAGACCAGCATAGCTACCACCGTCCTCTTGACGCGAGGCCGGTTTCGTTGATACCGCTAACATATTGCGCCGTCAGATGCGCCTTTTTGCAAGAGGAAATGCCATGAAATCGATCGCCCCTCGTGCGGTGCGCTGGCTTATGTCGGCCGCGCCCTTCGCCCTTACTACCGCGCTCACCGCGACCATGCTGGTCGTTTCGCCGGCCACCGCCGCACCGCAAACGCCCGCAGCCTGCCAGAACGCCCCCTGCCCCTTTACCGATGTCACCCTGTCTCCCGAAGCGCGCGCCCGTGACCTGATCGGCCGCATGACGCTCGATGAGAAGGCACAGCAACTGGGCCATATCGCACCGGCCATCCCGCGCCTGAACGTGCCCGAATACAACTGGTGGAACGAAGGTCTGCATGGCGTGGCGCGCGCCGGCATCGCCACCGTCTTCCCCCAGGCCATCGGCATGGCGGCCTCGTGGGATCCGGACCTGATGCATACGGTCGGCACGACGGTTTCGACCGAGTTTCGCGCCAAATATGCCGAACGCGTCCATGCCAACGGCGGCACCGACTTTTATCGCGGCCTGACCGTATGGTCGCCCAATATCAACATTTTCCGCGATCCGCGCTGGGGTCGCGGCCAGGAAACCTATGGCGAAGACCCCTTCCTGACCGGCCGCATGGGCGTGGCCTATATCACCGGCCTGCAGGGTGACGATCCGGCCCATCCGCGCGTGATCGCCACCGCCAAGCACTTCGCCGTCCACAGTGGTCCTGAGGAAGGCCGTCACCAGCAGGACATGAAGCCGTCCGCCCACGACCTGGAAGACACCTACCTGCCGGCCTTCCGCGCCGCCGTGACCCAGGGCCAGGTGCAATCGGTGATGTGCGCCTACAATGCCCTCTATGATGTGCCGGCCTGCGCCAGCACCGAACTGATGCAGAAACACCTGCGCGACGACTGGGGCTTCAAGGGCTATGTCGTCTCCGATTGCGGCGCGGCCGCCAATATCTACCGCCAGGACAGCCTGCACTATACCAAGACCGCCCCCGAAGCCGTGGCCGTGGGCTTCAAGGCCGGCATGGACCTGATCTGCGGCGATTACCGCAACAACATGACGACCGAACCGGAAAACATTGTTGCCGCCGTCAAGTCCGGACTTTTGCCTCAAGCAGTCGTCGATCAGGCGCTGGAACGCCTGTTCGAGGCGCGTTACCGCCTGGGCCTGATGGACCCGGTCTCGGCCTCGCCCTATGCCAACATCACGCCGGCCGATTACAACACGCCGGAGCACCGCGCCACGGCGCTCAAAATCGCCCAGGAATCCATCGTCCTGCTCAAGAACGACAACAATTTGCTGCCATTCGGCGATGCCATCAAAACTATCGCGGTGATCGGGCCAAATGCAGATAGCTATGATACCCTGGTCGGCAATTATTACGGCCGCCCGACCGCGCCGGTGACCGTGCTTGACGGTCTCCGCGCCCGCTTCCCCAATGCTAAGATCATCTATGCCGAAGGCACCGGGCTGATCGGCCAGGCCCAGCCGCCGGTGCCGGATGACGCCCTGTGCCTCGATGCCAAATGCACGAAACAGGGCCTGAAGGCCGAATGGTTTACCACGCATGAGCCTTCGGGCTCCCCCGCATCGACCCAGACCGTGGCCAATGCGACGGCAAGCTGGAGCGCGGTCGACAAGGACAGTTCAGCGCGCTTCACCGGCTACATCAAGGCGCCGCAGGACGGCGAATACAGCTTCCGCTACGCCAGCGAGAACGGCTACCGCATCTGGATCGGCGACAAGCTGATCGTCGATGAATGGGGCGTCGGCGATGCACCGTCGATTGCTTCCGGCAAGATCACCCTGAAAGCCGGCACCATCTATCCCATCAGGATCGAAGCCTTCCAGCGCGATGCCACCGGCAACCAGCGCCTGGTATGGAGCACGCCGGCCAATAATGGCGATGACGCCGTGGCGGCCGCCAAAGAGGCCGACGCCGTGGTCTTTGTCGGCGGGCTATCGGCGCGTATCGAGGGCGAGGAGATGAAGGTCGAGGCGGCGGGTTTCGCCGGCGGCGACCGCACCAGCCTGGACCTGCCCGCGCCGCAGCAAAAACTGCTGGAACGCGTCTCGGCCACCGGCAAGCCCGTCGTCCTGGTGCTGATGAACGGCAGCGCGCTCGGCATCAACTGGGCCAAGGCGAACGTGCCCGCGATCGTCGAGACCTGGTATCCGGGCGGCGACGGCGGCACGGCCGTGGCCGGCGCCCTGGCCGGCGATTTCAGCCCGGCGGGTCGCCTGCCCGTGACCTTCTATAAATCCGCGGACCAGTTGCCCGCCTTCACCGACTATTCTATGACCGGCCGCACCTATCGCTATTTCAAAGGGGATGTCCTCTATCCGTTTGGTTACGGCCTGAGCTATACGACCTTCGACTATGATGGCGCCGCTCTCTCAGCGCCGACGATCAAGGCGGGCGACACCGTAACGGCGCAGGTCAAGGTTACCAATAGTGGTAGCCGTGACAGCGACGAGGTCGTGCAGCTCTACATCAAAAAACCAGGCGACAGCGCCAATCCCGTTCTCGCGGGCTTCCAGCGCATCCACCTGAAGGCGGGCGAAAGCCGCACAGTCAGCCTGGCACTCGATGCCCGCGCCCTGTCGCAGGTCGACGACAAGGGCGCTCGCCATGTTCTCCCCGGCCGTTATGATATCAGCCTGGGCGGCGGCCAGCCGGCCTACGCGAAGACCGTGCCTTTGGCATTGACCGTCACCGGCGAGACCGAGGTAGCGCCGTAGGCAAGAGCCAGGTCTTACTCCCGAACAAACCGCAAGGCAGGTATTGCGCCCCGCCTTGCGGCTTTTCTTTTGGAACAAATACTCCGCCGGGCATCTTCGGCATAGGACTGTAGGTGTATGGCGCACACGCGCTCGCCTGCAGTTTTGAGTAAACATTCATCATATGTTCAGTCTAAGCCAGTGACCAAACTAAAAAAAGCCCCCATATCGGGGGCTTTTTTAGTTTGGTTGCGGGGGCCAGATTTGAACTGACGACCTTCAGGTTATGAGCCTGACGAGCTACCGGGCTGCTCCACCCCGCGTCACCTAGAGATCGGGCTTGTGAGCGCAGCCCGGTATTTTACGTTTTTCGGTTTTGCTTTCACAAAACCTCGGGGCTGCTCCACCCCGCGTCACCAAGTTTCGGGCCTGTGAGCGCAGCCCGGCATTTTACGTTTGTCTGTCTGGCTTATGGCCATCCAGACGGGGCTGCTCCTGCCTACGCCGTCGCATGAGATTAGTGTCTCATGCGGTAAAAGCAAAAAGACCGGCAAGCGGGTTTGCCTGACGGTCTCTTTGATAGGATTGTAATGAAGGGCTTTATATAAAACCGCCTGTATTCTGTAGACCTGGCGACGACCTACTCTCCCGTGACTTAAGACAAAGTACCATCGGCCCAGGAAGGCTTAACGACCGAGTTCGGAATGGGATCGGGTGGGGACCTTCCGGCATAGCCACCAGGTCAACAGAATACAGGGGTTTTGAGAAGACATTGTATGCACTTATGCTTGTTGTTCCATAAATTTTATTGAGGAACGATCAAGCCGATCGGATTATTAGTACCAGTTAGCTTCACACGTCACCGTGCTTCCACACCTGGCCTATCAACGTGGTAGTCTTCCACGATCCTCAGCGAGACCTTGTTTTGAGGTTAGTTTCCCGCTTAGATGCTTTCAGCGGTTATCTATTCCATACTTAGCTACCCTGCTGCGCGGCTGGCGCCACGACAGGTCCACCAGAGGTATGTCCATCCCGGTCCTCTCGTACTAGGGACAGATCCTCTCAAGTCTCGTACACCCACGGCAGATAGGGACCAAACTGTCTCACGACGTTCTGAACCCAGCTCACGTACCACTTTAAATGGCGAACAGCCATACCCTTGGGACCTGCTCCAGCCCCAGGATGTGATGAGCCGACATCGAGGTGCCAAACTTTGCCGTCGATATGGACTCTTGGGCAAAATCAGCCTGTTATCCCTAGAGTACCTTTTATCCGTTGAGCGATGGCCCGTCCACGAAGGACCACCGGATCACTATGGCCGACTTTCGTCTCTGCTCGACTTGTCAGTCTCGCAGTCAGGCGGGCTTATGCCATTGCACTCGTCGAACGATTTCCGACCGTTCTGAGCCCACCATCGCGCGCCTCCGTTACACTTTGGGAGGCGACCGCCCCAGTCAAACTACCCACCACGCCATGTCCCGGACCCGGATAACGGGTCTCGGTTAGACGTCAACAACAATAAGGGTGGTATTTCAAGGATGGCTCCACGCAGACTGGCGCCCGCGCTTCATAGCCTCCCACCTATCCTACACATGTTGTTGCTAACGCCAAGGCGAAGCTATAGTAAAGGTTCATAGGGTCTTTCCGTCTGACCGCGGGAACCCCGCATCTTCACGGGGAATTCAATTTCGCTGAGCCTATGCTGGAGACAGTGGGGAAGTCGTTACGCCATTCGTGCAGGTCGGAACTTACCCGACAAGGAATTTCGCTACCTTAGGACCGTTATAGTTACGGCCGCCGTTTACCGGGGCTTCAATTCGCGGCTTGCACCACTCCTTTTAACCTTCCGGCACCGGGCAGGCGTCAGACCCTATACGTCGCTTTACAGCTTCGCAGAGCCCTGTGTTTTTGATAAACAGTCGCTACCCCCTAGCCTGTGCCACTTCATACTGGTTGCCCAATGTGAAGTCACGCTTATCCCGAAGTTACGCGTGTAATTTGCCGAGTTCCTTCAGCATAGTTCTCTCAAGCGCCTTGGTATACTCTACCTGACCACCTGTGTCGGTTTCGGGTACAGTCTCTGTATGAGTTATTTCCAGGGACACGTTCCCTGCAAGGACAATCCAATAAGCCCTCACAAGTTACCGCATCCGTCACTTCATACTGGCCCAGGAATATTTACCTGGTTCCCATCGACTACGCCTTTCGGCCTCGCCTTAGGGGCTGGCTAACCCTACGCAGATTAGCTTTACGTAGGAACCCTTGGTCTTTCGGCGAGAGTGTCTCTCACACTCTTTATCGCTACTCATGTCAGCATTCTCACTTCCGATACCTCCAGCCAACCTCACGATTGACCTTCACAGGCTTACGGAACGCTCCGCTACCGCTTGCTATGCAAGCCCTGATCTTCGGCACATGGCTTTAGCCCCGTTACATTTTCCGCGCAGGATCGCTTGATCAGTGAGCTGTTACGCTATCTTTAAAGGATGGC